>CAYHOW010000075.1:0-5985 GCA_964358335.1 Candidatus Woesearchaeota archaeon | reverse complement strand
GCTGCGACATCCTCGACAGCATCTCAGGGTCGGCGCTCAGGCCTGTCTCTATCGCGTGTATGTGCTTGGTCTGGTCCTGGAAGCACTCTTCGACAGTATTGAACTTGTTGTAGTCGCCGAACAGGCTGAAATGCGGCGTCATGCAGTGAGCGGGTATGACCTCTATGTCATTGGAGATGTTCTTCATCATCTCGACGAAATCGGGGCACGGTATCTTGAATATCGGCCTGCCGTCATAGTCCAGCCTTCCGCGCTTAAGCAGCATGGTGCGTATGATGTCGACGATTTCAAAAGAAGGCGCTAGGACGACGTTGTGTATCCTTCTCCCTTTTCCATCCTGGGTATAGATTAATGATATCTCAGTCTGCAACAGGAAATTGAATCCGGACTTGGTCTTCAGGACGCCGTCCTCTTCGGTGAGGTTCTCCTTGAGATGCTTCAGCCATTCAGGGTGCGTGAAGTCGCCTGTGCCCATTACGCCCAGGCCCTTGACCCTCGCCCATTTCTCTAAAGACTCAATGTCGATGTTGGTGCTGCATCCCCTGGAATATCTTCCGTGGATGTGCAGGTCTGCTATGACGTTCATGATTGTAGAAAAAATAGGATAGAATTATATAAATATTGCTGAAAAATCACTGCTCAACTATCTTCAGATTGAGTATCTCGAAGTTGTTCGAAGGCTCGACTTTTATTGAATTTGCGCCGTTGTCTATCATTGCGGATATGTCCTTCTCATAAGAAGTCGCGGAAGTGTCCATGTTGAAAAGCTCTCCCTGGACGTAAAGCTTTGCCCTCTTGTGGCTGGTGTCAGGGAACTTCATCCTAAAGTACAATTTTGAATCGCCGCTCTGCAGTTTGGTCCACAGGTCGCTGCTTATGTCAAAAGTGTAGGTGGGGAACACTGCCTTGTTCAGCTCCGCCTTGACCTTTACCTCATCGACATTTATGTCGCCCTTGTCTATCGATACGTCAAGCTTGTTCCTGCCGTAAGCGTTAAGTATGGTCTTCGCCAAGGGAAGTGACCTCTCCTCAAGGTACTCGCAGAATATGGTGTCCTTGAATATCTCGCGGCTGTTCAATGTGATTGTAAGCATTGGGTTCTGGTTAATCTGGTTGCACGTGACGAAATAGGTCAACGTTGCCCTGCTGAGCTTGTCCCCTATGTCCTCGCTGACATAGAACGTCCTCGAGGCAGAAGTCTTCTCGACCTTCAGCGTCTTTATCAGCTGTACGTCCTGTAGGATGTAATAGTTCGATGAGAATATCCTTGCCCCGGGCGATGCGGAATAAAACTCAAGCTTATTCTTATCCTGCAGGTTTATCAGAGGCAATTCCAGAGGCATCTGCGATGACGTCAATAATCCCTCGTACAACAGCTTGCCGTTGAGGTAGACAGTTATGGGCCCCTTGGATTCGGTTATAAGGAAAAATAATTTGACTTCCTTGAGCTCGGCCAGGTCAGCCAGGTCGAAATACACGGTCTTGAAATTGTCCTTTAGCAGGTTTCTTGATACGGTCATTGACTTTATCAATGTGAACGACTTGCTCTCGTCGCGCGAATACACGTGTATGGGCTCGATATTTATTGTCTGCAGGTTGCTGCTGAAGCTGTATACCTTGCCGGGCGATTCGGAAAGCACGACGGTCTTTGCTGGAGCCTCGCCTGTTGCAGAGGTCTCGGCCGAAGTTATGTTAAGAAGCTCTCCCCTTTCAGTCGGAGGAAGCAGGATTACGTATATCACGATGAAGAACGCCATAAGCAGTATAAGTATGTATACCGACCCTCCGTCAGCCTGTCCCCTTTTATTGGCGATACTCATCAAGTAAAAACTAAACTTTTATAATATATAAAGCTTTTTCTTATCTTTCTGACGAAAATGAAGGTAGTTTACAAGAATTTCAAGGCAGGCGACCTCAAGGTGCAGACCCAGAACCTTGACGACCTATGGTACTTGAGCAACATAGTTGACGAGAACGACCTAGTCAGCGGCAAGACTTTCAGGAAGATCAAGATAGGGCAGGAGCCTAACGTCAAGGTCGTAAAGAAGCCGGTGTTCCTCACCATACAGGTGGAGAAGGTCGAGTTCCACAAGTATTCCAACTCTCTCAGGGTTTCCGGGAAAGTAGCTGAAGGCACCGAGGATGTACCCAAGGGCAGCTATCACACTTTCGATGTGGACGAGAACACGGTGATAAGCATCCACAAGGACGCGTGGTACAAGTTCCACATAAGCAAGGTCGAGGACGCGACGAAGGAAGTGAACCTGAAAGTTTTGATAGTCGTCCTTGACAGGGAAGAGGCAACTTACGCCCTTTTGAAGAATTACGGGTACGAGATACTGTCTGAGGAAGAGAGCGACGCGAAGAGGAAAGATGATGAGAGCAAGGAGAAAGAGTCGACTTTCTATCCCGAGATAGCTGGAAGGATAAAGGAGTACGTAGACAGGTTCGGGATAAAGAGCATAGTCATCGCATCGCCGGCGTTCTGGAAAGAGGAGCTGCAGAAGGTAGTGAAGAAGAAATATTCTGAGTTGTCCTCGATGATAACTTTAGCGACCTGCAACAACACAGGCAACAACGGCGTTGACGAGGTACTTAAGAGGGATGAGGTGAAGACAGTATTGTCCAACGAGAGGTCTGTAAGGGAGATGAAGCTTGTTGAGAATCTGTTGGAAGAGATATCGAAGGACAGGAATTTCGCTTACGGCTTTGGCGAGGTGAAGTCGGCAGCTGACGCTGGCGCGGTGAAGGAATTGCTGGTGGCTGACGAATTGATACGCGAGCTTAGGGAAAAGAACATGTACGCTGAATTGGACGCAGTGATGAAGAGTGTCGACAGGGCAGGAGGCGAAGTACATATAATATCTACAGAGCATGACGGCGGAAAGAAATTGAAAGGCTTGGGCGGCATCGGCGCCATATTGAGATATAAGCTGAATTATTAGCCATATAAACCGCAACATTTATATATAAATTGTATTTTATATAATACAAAATGGGCTAAAATTGTCTTTTGGAAAGAACAGAATGGAACACAGAAAAATAGTCGTTGCATGGAAGGAATTTGAGGTGCCTAGATTGTTGCACAGGAATATTCACGTAGATTTGGATGTGGATTTCATAACTACAATAACTGGCCCAAGAAGGTCTGGAAAAACATATTTGTGCTTTGAATTGATAAATGGCCTGCTCAGCAAGGGCATTCCGAAAGAGAACATTCTTTACATAAACTTCGAGGATAATAAGCTTTTGGACGCAACGTCTGACGACTTGGATAAGATTCTAGAGAATTACATAGAGATGTATGAGCCTAACAAGAAGAAAAAGGTATATCTATTTTTTGATGAGATACAGGTTGTCAAGGACTGGGACGCATGGGCAAGAAAGATTTCAGACATGAGGAAAGAGATTAAATTAGTGCTGACAGGCTCAAGCTCAAAACTGCTAAGCAAAGAGATATCGACTAAATTAAGGGGAAGAGTGATTAACAATGAAGTGTTCCCGTTGAGCTTTAGGGAATTCCTAGAATGGAGCAAGATAAGCTATAATCCTAAAACCATATCACATAGCAAGGATAAGGCGGCTGTCAAGAAGGCATTTGCACACTATCTTGCTGATGGTGGCTATCCTGCAATATTAATAAACAAAAATATTTCAAGAGAGCAGATTTTACAGGGTTATTACGATTCTATGATATTTAAGGACATAATTGAGAGATATAAGATAGAAGATGTCAAGAAGCTGAAAAGTATCGCCCAATTGCTGTTCCAATCCGTTTCGAGCGAGATATCTTACAATAAGCTTGCAGAAAAGTTGAAGTCCGCCGGATTCAGCATAAGCAAAAATACTATAATAGAGTTTGTCTCTTATTTTGAGGATGCTTATCTTTTCTTCCAGAACATCAAATATGAGTATTCGATAGCAAAGCAATTAGGGTCGATAAAGAAATTATACTGCATAGACAACGGCCTGCTGAATTCTGTAAGCTTTAAGTTTTCAGAAGATAAGGGGAAACTATTAGAGAATCTGGTATATGTAGAGCTTAAGAGAAGGGGTGAAACTGTCTATCTTCATAGAGCTAAATACGAATGTGATTTCATCATTGTAATTAAAAATAGGGTAAGCCAAGCTATACAGGTAGTTAAGGAACTAGATGAAACTACAGAAGAAAGGGAAATGCAGGGATTATTGGAAGCGCTGAAAGAGCATAATCTTTATGAAGGCATGATATTGACAGAATATCAAGAAGGCGAAAGGATAGTAGAGGGGAGAAAGATCATAATAAGGCCGATTTGGCAATGGCTTATCTCTGCAGAGTAATCCAGATAGAAGTGATATTTTTGTAGAAGCTGCTCAAATCAGCTTCTTGGCGAATTTCAGGAAAGCAGGCTGCGCGACCATAAGCTTGAACAGCATCTTAGACGGATAGTCCCTGTCGTGCCTCTCGAATATCCTCTTGACCTTGTCTTTCTCGCAGAGCGAAATCAATTCATTATAATCTTCGTCTGAGAACTTGTCCATCATCTTCCTTATCTTCAATGCAAGGTTAAGCTCTTTCGCAAGATGCTTCCTGACATTTTCGGAATAATTGTCTATATCGTTAGATAGTTCCCTCGCCGCAAGCATGCCGAAAAGTATTCCGCCGTACGTCGTCGCTTTCACGTGGCAGGCAGCATCGCCCACAAGCCTCACATTGTCCTTCTGTATTAGATGCTTGGGATTATAGATTGGAATCACGCCAGACTGCCATTCAAGGATTTTGCCGTCAGAGCACCTATCCCTAATCAGCCTCTTGAACTCCTCGCCGGCGTTCCTGTACGCAGCGACGCCCACCCTTGCAGTATGCTCGTCCTCGGGAACTAGCCATGCGAACTCTCCCCTGCCCAGCCAGAACTCCACAAGGTCGGACTCGCACTTGGTCTGCACCCTCGCCTGCACCCCTACAGAGAATTTCCTGTTCCCTAGGATGCCTTTCGACTTGGCGACCATAGAGGCGGGACCATCGGCGCCTATGATATAGTCCGGCTCCAGTATCTTGCCGTTGACATCGATCTTCTTTCCGTCCAGAGCTTTAAGCTTGTGGCTGAGATTTATCTTGACGCCCTCATCCTCGGCCATCTTGGCGATGAACGCATCGAAGTTGGCCCTGTCGAATATAGGGTTAGGCTTGATCTTTATCTCTACTGATTTTCCGTTAGGAGAATAAACCCTCGTCCTTGTGCACGTGTTGATATGGAACTCCTTGGATAGCTTCACGACTTCCCCAATCTGCGGAGTCAGGATGCCGGTGCACGCCACAGGCCTGCCTATCTCCTTGTGCTCCTCGAACAGCTCTACCTGATGGCCTTTCTTTGCCAGAAGGTAAGCCGCATAGCTGCCTACCGGGCCGCCTCCGATTACCGCTATCATTCAAGTCCTCTTTGAATTGGAGGCCATTTATAAGGTTTCTGGACAAGTTTTTCCCATTCAAAACCTTTATAAGCAACCCGTTTTCACAAGGTTATGCAAAATTCCGGTGATTTTGTTTAAAATGCAAAGATGGCGAATCTAACCATAAAGGGGCACGTATTCAAGGAGGTTCTTGCTAGAGACTCCTATGTCAGGCGCGCGCTGCAGTACAAGAACAACATACTCAAGACCCTGAGCAAGATAGGGGTGGTAAGCGACGATGTGGAGATAGAGATAGAGCCTGTGGCGAACAAGAACGTCCCTGCTTCAGCGACTTGGTACATTGACGGCTACCGCATGTACTACAGCTACAAGTCTGCCACGAAATACGTTGATAATCTATACGTTGTATCTAAGGTCATAGAGTTCGAGGTTGCCGACATGATGGCCAAGACCATCACGTTCGATGAGTTCCTCTTAGAATTTACAGAGAAGGAAGATGTCGAGCATATGCGCAAGGAAGCCAGGGAGCTTTTAGGCGTCGATAAGGACGACCTGAACATAGACAACATCGACAGGAAGTACAAGGAGCTTGCA
>CAYHOW010000074.1:0-6021 GCA_964358335.1 Candidatus Woesearchaeota archaeon | reverse complement strand
GAAAACATATACCTAAAGGTAAGAAGAGGTTTATTCTGTCCCACACCCGGCATCTTGTCATGCAATATATAGAACATCCAGACGTTATCGTCACAAAGCCATTTGGTATAACTTTCTAGGCTGCCTTTATCTTCCTCTTTCGGAACTAGGCCGCGCTTTTGCTCTATCCTCCTTAATGTGCCCCTTATTTTATCAGCTATAGTTGCCGCAGATCTTACTTTTTCTTTCTGCCATTTCAGCTTTCCAAGGCGCGTCTGGTACGAGTATTTCCTTCTCTTCCTGAATTCATCTTCCTTGACTCCTACCTCTTCTGGACTAAGGTCAGTATCGTTAGTCCTTCTGCCAAAGAATACCTTATGCCCCATCATGTTTGTATTGTAACAATGAAGCCCCATTTCGTTAAGGGCGCTAAGGAAATGGCTGTACATGAAATCATTGAACCTGTTTACTTTCTTTGCCTGCAAGGGGTTTGTCCGCCCATCGAAATTGAACGTAATCATCCCGTCCCTGCTCAATGCATTAGCATACTTGAAGAGGTTCCTGAGGTCATTATTTCCGTAGATTATGCCATTGATTGAAATTATCAAGTCGTATCCGCCTTCGGGCTCGAAATCGTCCACGCTGGAATTCATCCATCTGACATCGTGCGAAGGCTGAACGACATCGACGCCGGTGTAATCTATCCTTTGGCCGTACATGTCCAAAAGCTGCCTGCCAGCATAGCCGTCGCCGCAGCACAGCTCCAATGCCCTGCAGCTACCCTTCTGCCTGATTACCCTATCGACCAAATCTTGAATTCCCCTGTAGCCTGATGGGCTGAATATGGCATATTTCTCCAAAGAGGATTCCCTGTAGTAGCCTTTCTGTGGGTGGCCTGCCATGTGCCTCGCCCTTGCCACAAGGTTGTCTATAGAACCCCTTTCCACTGTCGAGAAATCCCTGTTTTCCATACTCTTTTTATCATTTACCTCCTATATAAAACTTTTGCTTATGTAACTACTACTAAGTAGCGAAATATTTATATATACGAAACGCGCTATATAGCGTTAGGGGAGGTTTTTAAAATGAATAAGCCAAAATTGGCAATTGACGACCTTACATCGCGTATTTCGACTATACTATGCCTGTCGATAAACTGTTGAGGATGATGAAGGGCGAGGCTGACAGGAACGGGCATTTCGAGCTTGCCACCGTCTATGCCACGCCCGACGGAAAGACCAAAGAGTACGTCTACAGGGTCCCTGTCGAGATAGCTACCGAGAAGAAAGGCGAGTCCAGCAATTGGGACAAGGTCATAAGGCATCCTGGAAGCTCAACGACGTTCGCTGAGACGAACGAGATTAATAATTTAGATGTCTGGAACAGGAATTTCGCTAAGATTGCTGAAGATTTAAGCAAAGAATTCTAAAAAGAAAATAAGCCTGGCATGCTAGATTCAAACGCCGCTCATCTAAGGGCAGAAACCTCTGACCCCTATAGGATGGGATTTGAACCCATATATCCTTTCGGAAACGGGATTAGCAATCCCGCGCAATGCCAGGTTATGCGACCTCGGCAAAAACTAGAATAAGTTTAACTCGTTCATTTATAAAACTTTTGAAAAGATTAAACGAAAGAATCAAGCCCAGAAGTACCACAAGCTGAATATCAGCGGGAACAGCACCAGCGTCAATAGGAACAATACGACCAGAACAGATGTCACCGCTTTCTTGCGCTTTGGCAACGCCTTGGCTTTCGGAATCTTCATGCTGAATATCTTTATCTTGGTCAGCTTCTCGAAGTTGAGCAACCCGAAGTAGCCCAAGAAAACTCTCAGCGGCATCGTCGCGACCATCGTGACAACAATTAATTTTATCAGCCATATTATCCCGAACACAACAGCAAGGAACTGGAACACGGGCGCAAAGCCTATCAGCTTGTAAAGCAGGAATCCCAGCAAAGCCACAAAGCCACCAGCCAGCAGGAATACCAGAAGTATGCCCAAGAACACCAAGCCTCCTAGCACAGCGGTCGCAATGCCCAGCACAAGCCTGGACAGCCAATAAATTAAAATCTCCATCTTGCTCTTCGCTATCTCCCTCCAAGTCATGTTCAGGGCGTGCAGCGCAGGCACGTCCTTGGCGTACATGTAGGGCACGACAAAGTCATAGAAGAACAAAAGCCAGAACCACATCACCAAGCTCAGCATTATGCCGGTGACTATCGTGAATATTATGTATGCCCAGCCCACCGACTCTATTATCGGGTTTGCATTTAGGAAGTGGTAGATGTATGGGGATGCGAGCAATAGCCATAGCCCCAACAGCACAACCGTGACTATGGCGTTGAACAGGAACAGTGACAGTCCTTTCGACTGGTTCCTCCTGAAAGTGAAGTCTGATCTCCCCGAAACCAATGACTCGATGAATATGAAGCTGAACACGCTCTTCACGTAAGATATCACTGTCAGCATTATCGTGAAAAAACCAACCATTATCGCTATGAATCCTGAGTTGCTGTAGAAAAAGTCCCTGACACTGTTTCCGAACCCAGCCATTATCCCTTTGGCCTGCTCGTCAGACATCGAGCTCCTGTTGCCGCTATTGCTGAAGTTTATGTTGCCGCTACGGTAGCAGCCACCAAGCGTTGTGATGACTGTCAGCCTCAGCCACTCTCTCCAGCTGAAAGGCGTGACCCTATCTTTCGTCTTCTCAATAGCGTCAGAAATCAGTGCGAACGGGTTCCATTTCATAACGTTATCAAGAGACTTCTATATATTTAAGGATTTCTAATCATTGTACTTGTTAAGCTTAAATAGATACTGGAGAATATAGGTCTTAGTATTTATCGACGGGAAACAATGGTTTTGCCAAAAATAAGACTTCTACAGATTGTTAGCTTTGCAAAAAATAAGAATCCTATTTTCTCGTCGGCAAAGCAGGAACTATATACTAGAGAATATAATTCACCTTAACAAGTACTAATCATTAATGGAATAGTTCCTGATGGAAATGCTCTTCAGGTAATCCATGTAAGGCCTGTTGTGGCTCAGCCAACTGTTGAGTATCTCTTTCCCCTTAATCTTCATAAGGATGGGCTTCGATGACGGGAAGTGCGCCCTCGTGTAAGCTTTCTTCACCGACACCACAGCAGAGTCCGCCAAGGCGTTTAGCGCGTTGTTGAATGCATTAGTGTAGCTGTAGAAGTCGCTGAAGCATTCGACCATGCCGTTCTGCAGCTCTTCAGCGGTCATGTTCTTTGGCTTGAACACCGCATGGAGGCCGTCATAGTATTCCCAGTTCTTGTGCAGCAATCTCCCTTGCCTCTCCAGGCCGAAGTACGTCCTCGTGCCTGGCAGAGGAGTCAGCACCGAGAACTGGACGAAGTCTATCTCGTTGTCGTTGCAGAAGTCCGAAGTCATCCTGAACGAATCTTTCGTGTCCGAGTCGCTGCCGAGCATGAACATGCCGTGCACCTTTATCCCGTTGTCGTGGAAGACCCTTATCGACCTCTTTATATCATCCACTGTCTGCCCCTTGTTGAAGTCTATCAGGCTTTTGGGGTTTATCGACTCGAATCCGATGTACACTGTCGAGCAGTTGGCGTCCTTCATCCTGGCCACGAACCTCTCGTCCTTTGTCACGTTCGTCCTCACCTGGGCCGACCAGTTGAGCTTAATCCCTGATTCCTTTATCAGGCCCATTATCCTCTCTGTCCTTGGCATGTTGGCCGCGAAATGGTCGTCGGAAAAAAAGATGTGGCCTTTCTTGTGCCTGATGACGTCCTCTATGACCCTTTCCGGGCTCGCAGCCCTGTAGCCCCTGCCGAACATCTCCGTGACCGAGCAGAAATTGCAGTCGTACGGGCATCCTCTGGAAGCCATCGACGGCCAGACGCTGATGTTCTTGTAATCCTTTATCAGAGTGAAGTCCGGAAGCGGGAACCTGTCGAGGTCGGTCGGCATCTTTGTATATACTATCTTATCTGTTATCTTCCCGCCAAGTACGTCAAGGATGACATCCTCGCCCTCGCCGACGACAACCTGGTCGAAAGCATTAGAGACATCGCAAGGCATCATGCTCGCGTGTATGCCGCCAACTATCGTTTTGCCGTTAGGGTAAGTCGCCTTGTACATCTCGGCTATCTCCCTGCCCCTTTTGATGTTCGTGGTAAGGCAAGTTAAGCACAGCACGTCGCACTCAAGCTCGTCTATCCTCACATCCCTTCTGAGAATGTTCTCGTTTATTATGGATACATCATATCCGGCGTCCCTCGCTATCGTGCCTAAGTACAACGGGCCAAGCAGAGGGATGCACATCACCTTGTCAAATATGTTAGAGTGCGCTCCCCTCGGCTCGATGAATATAACTTTCATTTTCTTAACCCGTATGTCCTGACTAATTTAAATAATGCTCGGTAATGGTCAAATGAAACTTTGTATATGTTGCCTATCCTCGGCTCGCCTTCTCGCTTAGGCCCGTCTTTCATTGTCTCCATGAACCTGAAATTGCTCTCCGACACGTTGGCCACGAACTCTCCGCCGTAGCAGCCAATGTAATCGTAATGGCCTATAATGTCATAGACGCGCCTAGGGAATGCCCTGAACTGGTTCATCGGGTCGCGCATGCCGAACCTGAACATGAAATACCTCTCCACCACCATCTCTGAGTTCCTCGGCAACTCCGCCCTGTATGCCTTGGCGAAATCGCAGCCCCCATCTATGATTCTTACCATGTCAGATATGTTCTCCGCAGGATGCTCGCCGTCACAGTCCATCGTCACTACGACATCATGCCTAGATTCCTCTATCCCCATCTGCAATGACATCGACTGGCCAACGTTATTGCGGAGGCTGATTACCCTTGCCCCTGCCATCTCGGAAACCTCTGCCGTGCCGTCTGCTGAGCAGTCGTCCACGACGATGAATTCCGAGCATGGATAAAAGGATAGCGCCTTCCTTACCAATCCGCCCACGGTCTTCTCCTCGTTGTGAGCTGCCGTAACTATAGGCAGCCTCATCTTTCTTTCCTTCCCGGAAACAACTCTATCACTAGCAGGCTCAGCCCGAACATCACCAATGACATCGGCCACAGCCTTATCGATATGGTAAAAGCAAGGAACAGCGCAAGGAATATTATCACGAAGAACACTGCGATGTAGGAAAGCACCCATTTCCTGGTCAGCAGGCCGGATATGAAGAAGCTCATCCCCACAAGCCCGAGAAAGATGGGCCATAAGTAAGACAGGTCCATCCACGAATGGTAGTTCAGGTAGTAGAAGAAAAACCCGTTCATCACCAGAAAAGAGCTTATCCATGCAAGCGCCGCATCCCTCTGTATCTGAAAGAACAGCATTGCGAACCCCACGCCCAGCATGATGAGCATCACCGGCCAGTTCTTGCTTATGCCACCGATTATGTTGTAGTTCTCCAGCGTGAGGATTATTCCGCCTATTATGAAAAACCATGCAAGGACCGCCAGGCTCTTTCTTACCTTCATCGGCATTAGGTTAACTGCGACAATTTAATAAGCCTTGCCTTTTTGACAAATTTAACCCTAAAATAGCATAAATCCTGCAAATTTCAAGCACAAAAATACAAAATGTTTAAAAACTCCGGACGCTTTACTATGTGCAAATTCCACGAGGTGTTATCTTTGGAAGAACTAAAAAAAGAGGAAAAAATCTATGAGCTCAAAAAAAAGCTCCATGCCCTTGAGTGGGACATAAAGTATAATAAGCTTCCCGCCGAAAGGGTGTCCTACTACAATGTGCTTCTAAAAGAATATAATGAACTGCGTGGAGTCAAAGAAAACACAGGAGAGGTAAAAAATGAAACCTTATGAAGAAGACGATTTCGACCCAGATGATGATGACGGCGACTTCGATGACGATCCAGACGATGATGATGGCGACAGTGACTATTGAAAAGTCACGTTCTTCTTTTTTAACCGCTTATCCTTTTTTTATAATCTGTTCTAGCTTGATTTGCAGTATCTCCGAGCCACATTAACCACTTTTTAGTGAATGCTCTGATTCTTTGTT
>CAYHOW010000073.1:0-6071 GCA_964358335.1 Candidatus Woesearchaeota archaeon | reverse complement strand
CTTGAAATCAGTGTCTATGTAGCACTGCGACAGCTCGTCGGTCTTCACTCCGAAGATTACTTTTGCGAATGCGGGTATCTCCGGCGTGATGGCGTACCCTGCCTGCGACCTTGTTATCGAGAACCTGTCGGTGATGTCCTGCTTCTTTGAGATTACCTTGAATACCTGCTCGTCAGGTGACATCTTCGGTCTTGACACGTCGTCAGGCGCGGAATCGTAGCACGTCTGCCTTCCCGTGCCTTCGTTCTCTTGTATGAACTTGCAAGTCGAGCCTAACGACCTGCACCTGTACTCCGAGCATTGCTTGAATGGCTTGTCGCATTCTGAGCACTTGTCTCCGCCAGGAGGCGCCTGCCATGGTGTGCATGTGAATGTGACAACCCTGTCTTCGGTCTCCGGCCATGTGAACATGATTGTAAGTGCTGCTGCTATTAGTATTGCCACAACAACAATAATTCCAAAGGGTCCCGCACCGGAGGCTGCAAGCATCGCTACTAAAAATGCGGAGGTAGTCGCTGACATAGTTGCTACTGATGTTGTGAATGCTATTACTACAGCAACTATTAATGCGGCCGCTAGTGCTCCGACTACCCCTCCTGTAATGACGCCTCCATAGCCAGCAGTGCCGCCCATCTTACCCCAGTATTCCTGCGCACTGAACTTGCCCATGTCCAAGGCATTTCCTGCCTGCAACCATTTCTCCTGGAAATCTCCTGCCATGTCTGGAGTGACGTATATTTTCGGGTCGCCATCGGGCTCTTTTACCCAGCTTCTCATGAATCCAGTCTCAGAAAATTCGCCTTTATAGTTATAGTGCGCTCCGCAGTCGCCGAAGCTTCTGCACATCTGGTTCCTGTTGTCTAGAATCTCATCCTTATATGCATCGCAGTTCTCTTTGCATTCCCATGGCGAAGTCTCTTCTGTCTCAAGCTTGTGCCTTCCCCATTTAGCTGTTATTTCCCTTTTGCCCTTTTCACATTCAGCGACAGCATTAGCGTCAGGCGTAGCGCCCTTTGTGGTGTCTGTCCAGAACTTCAACCCTGGCGCTATTTTCGGCATGCATACGCCTCCGGTCTCATCACTGACCCATATGCAGTCCCTTAAATCAGACCTTTCGCAGCATTTCTTGTCTACCTCCAGTTTGATTCCTTCTTCATTTGTGTCAGCAGCATCTTTTGCAGTATTGCAAGTGGTGGTGCATTCTTTCCACCTGTTAGGTTGGCATTTTGCATTCTTCATTTCAACATTTTTAATGAGGTCATCAACCAGCGTCAAAGACATGCACATCTCTTCCCTGAAATCCTTGCACGGCTCTACCATCTCTTCTCCGTTGATGCATATGTGCCTGTAATGCCTTGACCCTACGACATCAAATGAAGGCCCAGTAAGCGCATCGTAGGAGCACCATGCTTCTCCATTATACCTTAGGCCACCATTGATAGGGTCTGAAGATGTAGGGTCGGCCCATGTGGTCACGCAGTTGACGCTCTTGCAGTAAGATTCAGTGTTTGCCTCGTCAGGCTCCGAGCATAAGGTGCTTAGTTTGGCGTAGTCGCAGTCCTCGGCAATATCTTCGGGATTGTTGCACGAGTCGAACCAGAGCACATCCTCTTCGCCTTCAAGGCAATGCTTCTCCTGCCGCGCTTCGCAGTCGCATGGCAGGTTCTCGTTGGAGCAGTAGACATCCTTGTAGAATCCCTCTCCGCCGGTGCCGTCCTGCATTGCGCAGTTCCCTCTCGTGTTCCACATGCAGGTATCCCCGCCGTCGCTGACGCAGCATCCCCTGTCCTGCTCCCTGCAGATGTTCGTGCACGTTATTTCAGAATCAGCCTCCCTGAAATCTTTTGTGAGCTCAGGATAGTCTAAGAGTATCTTGTCGCATTTCCCCTCGGTGACGTAGGCGCAGCTCGCTCCTGAAAGCACGCAGCACCCTTTCTTGCACTCGTTGACTTCGCAGGTAGGCGAATCGTACCACTTGAACCCCTCGGCCTCGCACGTCCCTTTCGACGTCTGCCTTGAGCAGCTGCCGTCCTCTTCGGAGACGCAACATCCCACCTTGCAGAATGGGGTCTCCTCGCAGTACTGGAAGTTGGCTATCTGGCCTGAAGCGTCGCACTCCTCTACTCTAGTGTACAAGCAAGTTTCGCCGGAAGTGGTCTTCTCGCAGCACGAGTTAGTGGGCAGGGCTTCCTCTTCGGCAGGCGCCCCTTCCTGCGCATATGCCACATGGGAAATTGATATCAGGAAAGTCAGGCTGATGACTAGGTATATCATCATCACCGCTTTTTCCTTTAACATCAGATGCATAGCAATGATTAATAAGAATCGTCAAATTTAAAAGGCTTTTCATTAGTTCCCTTGCATTACGCCACTTTCTTAGGGCCGTTAGCTCTTCTTTCCTATTTATAAATTTAGTATAATTCATTTTATACTAATCTATATTATACTAAAAAATATTTTGGTTGCTAGTTCTCGAGCAATGAGAAGGGTATCTGCTCGGAGAACACTTCTATCCCGCCTTCCTTTATCGCTATGGGATAGAGGTCCATAAGGTGGTCGTGCCCCCTCATCTTCAAGACAGTGAGAACTTTCTCAAAAGTAGAGCCTTTCCTCAGCCTGAGCAGGACTATCAGGCCGTCGAAAAGGAAATCAGGCGACTCGTGCACGAAATTGTCTATGTCGCCATTGTGCCTTTCTGAAGTTGCTATCAATGTTACGCCTGCCTCCCTCATGTAACCCAAGAAATCAATCACGCCTTTCCTGAACGACCTGTCGTCGGTAGAATATAAAGGACTTTGAATGACTCCCATTTATGCAATAGTGTCGTCGAATTTTTTTTGGTAAATAGTCATTAGATGGAGTTAATCAAATCTCTCGATAATCATCTTGCATCAAGCTATGCGTCAACCTGTTTTGGCGAACTTAAGTAAAAATATCAATATATTTCATTATCTTTGGGATTAGGATATCGCAACAAAAAATTCACAATGCTTCTTCACTTTTCATCTGAAAATTTCAGCCTGCTGGCCAAATCAGGAAACATAATCCCTTGTTTTTCGATGGAAAAACAAAAATTTCACTTGCGCCATCTCATGCCGCAAGCAATGAAAAGATTTATATACATAATATTATGTATACAACTACATAATGAAAACTGAGGACAAAATAATACTGCATTTCATTGAAGAAAGCGCTCCATTGACTATTAGGGAGATTTCCAAGCGGATAAGGGCAGATTATCGGATAACCCACTTTGCGGTCCAGAAACTGATTAAGAAGGGGATTTTAGCCGCTAAAACTGTTGGAAAGAGCACTCTTTGCAGCCTAAACAATGGATATTACGGCATGGAAATATATCAAGCAGAGGGAAAAAGAAAAGAGGATCTTCTCAATAAAACGGACTTAAGGCAGCTTTACCGTGAAGTCATGTCCAAGGTTCAGGCAAACATGTTCGTCTTCCTGGTCTTCGGCTCCTATGCTAAGAGGCAGCAGAATAAGAGATCTGACATTGATATCCTGTTTGTCTCAAATGAAAAAGATTTTGAAGTCAGGGCAAGTGAAATTCTTTCTTTGTTGCCACTGAAGACGCATCTTCTTGTCTTCACAGAAGAAGAGTTTAAAAGGATGAAGGATGATAAGAAGCCTAATGTGGTTCAGGAAGCGATGAAGAATCATGTAATATTATATGGCACTGAGTGTTATTATAGGTTGAAAAATGCTTGATGATAAACGGGTGAAGGAAGCGGAGAGCAATGTAAGGCAGTACTTACAGGAAGGTCTCTTGAGGAAGATGCAGAATGAGGCCGCATTGCTTATGTATAAAGAAAACAGTGAAGTCTCGCTTGAGACAGCAAAGAAGCTCCTTTCTCTTGAGAGCGATACATACAAGCCATATCTTTGGGTGATAGTGAGTTCATATTATTCGATGTATTACATCGCCAATGCAGTTCTTTTGCAGCTCGGCTACAAGGTTGGCGAGAACATCAGCCACAAGGTGACAGGCGATGCATTGATTGTCTTTGCGCGTAACAAGCTCAAGAAGGAGCTCATTGAAGGATATGAGGACGCTAAAGATGATGCATTAGCGCTAATCTCCTCAAAGGCAGACGACCTGCTCAAATCCCTTGATTTAGAGCGTGAGAAGCGTGGAAGATTCCAGTATAGGATGGACGAAAAAGCCAAGAAGGAAAAAGCATTGACATCACTGGAGAGAGCGAAGGCATTCACGTTTGAGATGAGGAAGCTATTGAAATGATTGTTTCGTGGTATGCGGCTTTCTTGATTACAGATGTTGTAAATTCAGGTACAATATGCTTTTTGTATGTATAGATTTCTGACTTTTTGTTCTGGATAGTTCGCTAGGCAATAGCAGGCATTTCACTAGTTCTCGAGCAATGAGAAAGGTATCTGCTCGGGGAACACTTCTATCCCGCCTTCCTTTATCGCTATTGGATACAGGTCCATCAGGTGGTCGTGCCCCCTCATCTTCAATACGGTGAGCACCCTTTCGAACGTCGAGCCTTTCCTCAGCCTGAGCAGGACTATCAGCCCGTCGAACAGGAAATCCTCGGACTCGTGCACGAAGTTGTCTATGTTTCCCTGGTGCCTTTCGGAGGTTGCTATCAGGGTGACGCCAGCCTCCCTCATGTAGTTGAGGAAGTCTATCACACCTTTCCTGAACGACCTGTCGTCGGTGGAATAGATGTAGTCGAACAGCGTCAGCGAGTCAAGCACTACCCTCTGGCAGTTCTTCTTTTTGATTATCGTCAGCGGGTCGCCTATCGATGTTATCTTGCCTTTTGCCGCAGGCTGCTCGATGATGGTGATGAGCCCTTTCTTCTCGAGCTCTTCGAACCTGTCGAACCCCATCGATTTTGCCAGGTTCCTTATCGTGATGGCGCTCTCCTCGTAAGCTATGAACAGCCCGGAAATCCCCTCGACGGCTCCGTTATAGATGAACTGCAGCGAGAAGACTGACTTGCCTGTGCCCGGCACGCCTGTTACCAGTATTGTGTTGTTGACCCTTATGCCCTTGCCTTTGAATATCGCCTCGAGCCCGGGTATCCCCAAGTTGGGATGGCACCTGTCCCCGTTGGTTTTCTGCGGTTCTGTTTTCAGTTTCGCCATTTCTCCCTTAATCTGTGGCACGAAAACCTTTATATAGTTTTTTGTAGATTAGATAGCGTATGGCCGACATCAATAAGACTCTTGATTCTTCTTTGGGCAGTTTGGACGGCTATGTTGCGCTGGCGACAGTGAATGCTAAACGTTATGACGAGGTGAACACCAAGATAATAAAGTACTTGGTTGAGAAGAGCAACACGCCCGGCGTTTATGTGACATTGAACAAGCCGTTCAGGACTATACAGTCCAAGCTGCAGAAGGCCGGCGTCGACACGAGGCTGATTATATTCATAGACGCTGTAACCAAGACTGGCGGCGTCGAGAAGTCTGACGAGTGCCTGTTCATAGGCAGCCCCCAGAACCTCTCCGACATATCGATAGCCATGGACCAAGCCATACGCGCGCTGCCGCAGCAGAAGAGGTTCGTGTTCTTCGATTCGCTTAGCACCTTATTGATGTACAACAAGCCTGGCGTTGTTGCCAAGTTCATACATTTCCTTTCCGGAAGGATGAGGATATGGAAGGTGAGGGGCATAATCATATCATTGCAGAAAGAGCAGGACAAGGAGCTCATCGAGGAGCTTTCCCAGTTCTGCGACGCTTCGTTGGAGCTTTAGGAGGTCAAAATGAGAAAAAGGGGCAAACAGGCGTTCGCTATGCTGCTTGCGGTCGTTGCGATTTTTATGGGCTTGGTGACAATAGTTAAGTTGGTAGGCGTTGCCGAGCTTGCAGTAGGCGCGATATCGTTGACGTTCGGCATCATAGCCATCATATGGACGTTCAAGGCGAGGGCGAGCCTGTCTAAGGGTTCCGAGCTTAGGAGATACACGACCCACTTCATGGTGTGCCTTATAGCCATACTCCTGTTCTCAATCTGGGACACGTTTCTCGGCTTCATGGGCAAGATTACCCTTGATAGGTTTTTCCTGTACCCCAAGTTCCTGTTC
>CAYHOW010000072.1:0-6101 GCA_964358335.1 Candidatus Woesearchaeota archaeon | reverse complement strand
AGGCAGTATTCCCAGGATTAAAGAGCATTTTAGCTTCAGAAAGCTGAATAGTTACGAAAAAAGAGGACTACAAGTCCTTCCACACCATCTCGAACATGCTGGCCATCGTCGACGCGAAAAACGGCGTCTTGACCCAGACCCCTATGTCATAAGTGGGGTGCACGTCCTTGTCGCCCATGAGCATGAAGATCAATTCCTTGCCGTCAACGACGCAGAACCTCGAGTCCATGCCTTTCATGTTCTTCAATTCCGCAACAGCGCCTATCTCCTTGGCAAGCGCATTGACCTCTGCGTTGAACGGAGCGGCTATCTTGACAGAGACGCCTTTCTTCTTCAATGCCTGCATGACCGGCTTCAACGCTTCCCATTTCCTGATCAGGCCGTTGGCGCTCGTGGCTATGTAGACACTCTTCTTGGCGTTCTTGACCAGCGTCTCCATGTGAGTGTAGATGTTCTGCCTGCCCCTCAATGATCCCGACAGGTCCGAAGGCTCGATTAACTCTATGCCCTGCTTGTGCAAGGTCTCAAGCTCGTTCAATAATTCTCCGCCCTTCAGCCCTTCCAGCTGCTTGACGCTGTCCTCAGCCTCTTTCTTGAGCAGCTTCTTAGCCCTCTCGACAACCTCTGCCGGCTCTACAGCGATGTAGTTGATAGGCTTCCCCAACTTCATCATGATGAAGCCTTTCTTCTCAAGGCTCTCGAGAACGTCATATGCCCTTGATCTGGGAACGTCAGAAATCTCGCTCAGCTCGCCCGCAGTCGAAGTGCCACGGGAAAGAAGAGCTGTCCATATCTTCACCTCGTAGAGGTTCAGGCCGAAATATTGCCTCAGCTTGTGTAAAAAATCTTCCTTAACAATCATTAAATATCCCTCCTTTTTTGAGATCCCTTTTTTGCCTCTGATTCTGTTACAATTGCATGTTCGTAACAAAAACTATCTTACTAAAATTAAATGGCGCAGTAATATATAAATATATCTGTTGTTATCACTTCTGAATCCTATACAGGCGTCTTACCTCATCAATGGTACTAATGTCGCCGACGCCTTTCTCCATGGTCCTGAGCCTCACGACCCGAGGGAACCTCAGCGCGAACCCGGACGAGTACGTCGGGCTCTTCTGTATTTCCTCATAATTCACCTCGACCACTATCCGCGGCTTCACCCTGACCGACTTGCCCGACTCCGATATTATCAGAGGCTTCAACGATTCCGTCAGCTCGGCGAAAGACACGCCCTCCTCAGGCTTCTCCTTTATCCCCGTGCCGACCTTGCCAATCTCCATGAACATGTCCCCGTCCCTGCACGCCAAAGTAAAGCTGCTGAGCCATGCCGACCTCTTGCCCTCGCCCCATTCCGCGCCTACTATCACCAGGTCCAAGGTCTCCATCACGGGCTTGAGCTTCATCCCGTACCCCACTCTAGCGCCAGGCTTGTAGATGCCACTTACGTTCTTTATCATTATGCCCTCGTGGCCCTCGTCCAATGACTGCCTGTAGAACTTCTCCATCTGCCTGATGTTGGAAGTCACGAACTGCTCGACGAATTCTAATTCATCTTTCTTAGGCTTCAGGATGCTCTTGAGCCTCTGCGTCCTGTACTCCAGAGGCTTGTCAAGCAGGCTCTCGCCGTTGACCTGCATCGCGTCGAACACGACCATCTTCACAGGCAAGTCCTTTACCAGTCTAGCAATGTCGTGCTTCCTCTTTATCCTCTGCGATATGTTCTGGAACGGCAATATCCTCTTAGTCTTCGGGTCGATGCCCAAGACTTCCGAATCCAAAATGAAATTGTTCGACTTCACGTGCCTCCTGACATACTCGACGACGTCCGGGAACTGGCCAGTCACGTTCTCCAATCTCCTCGTGAACAATGTTACCCTATCCTTGTCGCCATGTACCTGCAGCCTGAACCCGTCGAACTTCCTCTCGCCTATGGCCGGAACTCCCACAGTCTCGAACGCCTCCTCGATGTCCTTCGCCTTCAGATAAAGCATCACCTTTATCGGCCTGCCTACCTTCAGAGCGGCCTTCCTGATGCCTTCAATCCCGCCCTCCTTCATGTCCATGGCTATCTCGCCGACGTCAGTGCACATGTCGTACGCGTTCTGGACAGTGTCAAGGAAATAGTCGTAGACCTGCCTAGCCTGCTCGTCGTCCTTAGCCTGGACGGCGTCGTACTTCTTCAGGTTCTTCAAGTCCGATAATTTCTCTATCTTGAGAATCTTCAATTTTGAATGCTCTTGAGGCTCCAGCCTGGTCTTGCAGTTAAGGCAAGTTTCTGACTTCGGGTTAAGAGCCTTGCAGTGCCTGCACTCAGTGAACACGCCCAAAACCTTAGGCAGGAACGCCCATACCAAAGCGTCCCTCATCGTGCCCATGGCGATGCCCGCACGCATCTCCTCTAGGACAGTCCTTGTGATGTATTTCGCCTCCAACGGCGACGCTGAAGTCAAGAGCTTGGCTATCGTCGACACCTTCTTGTCCACAGTGCCCTCGCCTTCCATCTCCGCGAGCTTCTGGATATTCTCATACACCATCTTGACTGTAAGCTGCTCAGAGAACAATGTCTGCTGCTGCTTGCCCCTGATCAAGAACTCTGCGACCAGGCCCAGGTCACCCTTGACCTTCCACTCGTGCTCCACCTTCTCGGCTGAATCGCCCGTCGCCTTGGCTATCGCCTTCAGCATAGACCTCGAGCTGACGCCTATCGTCCTCTCGTCAGACACGGAGAAAACCCGCCCCTGCAAGAGATAAGCGACGCTCTTCAGGTCGGACTTGGGGCATATCTTGAGGAACTCTGAAAGGATGAACGTCTTCTCCAGCCTCTTGGAAGTCTGCTCCAGCGCGTCGTACACTTCCGCAAGTTCCCTGTAATCCATAGTAGAAAATTATAAATACTCTATTGTTTTTAACCTTATCGCTATGGATCTAAAAGATGCGATTCTTCAGAGGAGAAGCGTCAGAAGGTACACTGACAAGGCCGTCGGCGTAGACGTCATAGGGGAGATAATCGACGTGGCGAGGTTCGCGCCTTCCGCCGGGAACCTGCAGAACTGGCAGTTCATTGTCGTGGCAGACAAGAAGAGGAAAGCCGAGATAACCACCGCATGCCTGGAGCAGGCGTGGATGAACCAGGCGCCTGTGCATCTGGTGATATGCAACCAGTACAAGAAGGTCACAGGGCTCTACGGCAAGCTCGGGAAGATGTTCAGCATACAGGACTGCGCAATAATCGCATCGTACATCATGCTTCTTGCCAGGGAGAGAGGGCTTGACACGTGCTGGGTAGGCGCTTTCGACAACGAGGCAATGCAGAGGATACTTGAATTACCGGAGGATGTAGATCCTGAAATCATTCTTACATTAGGCTATTCCGCCGAGAAGAAAGTAGAGGAGCCCAAAAGGGAAGAGATAGACGACCTGATATTCTTCGACAAGTGGAACAAGAAGACGGCAAAGTTCCCCAAGTCCAGCGTGATGGAAAAGGTCAAGGGACTGCTGAAGAAATAGAATCATAACACTAATGCGATTTCTATCTTCTCTACAATATCTTTGGATTTCTTAATTAAGTCATTAAGTATTAATTTGTTCACTTCGGTCTTTGTGCCGTACTGGAACTCTTCTCTCAGCGCTTTTGCGTCCTGCGGCTTCATCTGCTCAGCAGTCCTGATGAAAGCTATATCATCCAAATCCAAACCTATTTGACCTGATTCTATCAAATATTCTACAGTTTTTAGAGTGCACTCGTGCTTCTTAGACTCATAGCCGAACTTATACAGGATAGCCAAAAGCCCATGGTACATGGCATAGTAACATTGAGAAACAGCCCAGTCGCTAAACCCTCCCTTAATATTGTAGTCTGCAGCACTGAGATTATGCCTGGCTTTCTCAATATGCTCCTTAGACCTCTTGATGTCAATAGGTATCCTCCTGAGCCTCTCTTCCTTAGCCAGGCACCACTCCAGCTTATTCTTGGGCATCCTTAATCACTTCCACAAAAAAAGATTCGCCTTTCAATACAATGCCTTCCTTGATGATTGACATTATTGATTCCTTCCTCGCTTTCAGTTCGCTAACCAAGTCCTGCCTCCTGAGTATCAGAGGCACAACCGGCTTTGACCTGATCTTCGTAATCTCAAGGCAAAACGAAGTGACCTTTTTAAAATTTTCTGCAATGAACAGCACGTCAACGTCATTGAACTCCTTCTTATTCAGCACCGAGCCGAAAAGCACCACCATCCCTGCATCCTTGAAACCTTCTATCATTTCCGCATAGATTCTGGCATGGCTAGAAATATCCCTTTTCTCCTCGAGAAGCATCAGCTCAGAAACTTTCCTCGCCTCGGGGTTTGAAAGGTTCAGCAAATAATATTTAGCATTGCCTATGTCTGAAACTTTGACTATGCCTATCTTTTCTAATTCCTTGAGTATCTTGAATGCGCTTCCCACGCTTATCTCAAGAGCCCTGGCTATCTGATTTATGTTGTACCCAACCTTATGAGGATTCCTCAAAAGGAACCTCAAGACCTTCGATGTGTTCTTCTGCAGCATATTCAATTAAAGTGAATGATTATTCAATAATAATGAATATATATTTAAATGTTTCTAAAATTAAAGCTCCAAAAAAATCCTCAAGAAAGATTTTAAAAAGAAAAAAGAGCTAATGCCCCTCCCCGGAGCATTAGCCAGACTAAAGTGAGGGCATTTGGGGGTGTGCCCTAAATCATGAGTCTGTTTACCTTATCAGGTCAATGCCTAGCTCGTCGCTCATGGCGCGCGCATGTGCCTTTGCCTTGGACGGATTTGACTTGCCCAAGATGTAAGGCGAATTGACACCAGTTATGATGGTCATTATCCTTAGCTTGCCGCTCATGTCGTTGGTGATCCTTGCGCCCCAGATGACGTTCGCGTCAGCATCCAAAGCCTCTGTGATAAGCTCTCCTGCCTTGCTGACCTCATCCAAAGTCAAGTCCGAACCGCCTGTGACGTGTATCAAAGCGCCGGTCGCACCTTCATAGCTGACCTCTAGCAACGGGTTCGACAAAGCCCTCTTTACAGCTTCCTCCACCCTGTGCTCTGAGTCAGACTCGCCGACTCCGATGACGGATACGTCTCCGTTAGCCATGATTGCCTTGACATCTGCGTAGTCCAAGTTGACCAATGAAGGCACTGCGATTATCTCGACGATACCCTTGATCATTGTTGATATCAGTTCGTTGGCCACTGCGAATGCCTGCTGGATAGGCAGGTTTCCTGCGATGCTGACCAGCCTGTTGTTGTCGATTACAATGACAGTGTCGCAAACGTCCCTCAACTGCTGAAGGCCGAACTCTGCCTTGTCTATCCTTGCCCTCTCTATGTCGAAAGGCATGGTGACAGTGCCGATTACGATTGCGCCCTGCTCTTTTGCTATCTGGGCAATCACAGGTGCAGCGCCAGTACCAGTTCCGCCGCCTAAGCCTGCCGCTACGAATACCATGTCGGAATTCTTTAGAGCCTCTTTCAACTCTGATATCTGCTCTTTCGCCGCTTCCCTTCCCTTCTCCGGGAATCCGCCGCAGCCCAAGCCCCTTGTCAAGTCCCTGCCGATAAGAATCTTCTTGTCTGCTTCGATAAGCTCCAAGTGCTGCTTGTCTGTGTTCAATGCTATGATCTCAGCGCCCTGAATTCCCTTCTTGTATAGCCAGTTAATTGCGTTTGACCCGCCGCCACCGCAACCAACTACCTTTATGTTAGCCTGTCCAATGACAGTTTCACTCGTCTTAAAGTCTGCTGCATTTTTCAGCGCGCTTTGCACAATAAAATCCATCTTTTTTTCCCCCTTTATGTTTCTTCATGTATATACCGAACTACCATAATGCTTATTAAGCAGTTCATACTATACATACTCTAGAAAACACATGAAAACGTGCCCAAACGTTTTAATGCCCAAAAAGTTTATCACACGCGAACGATTTTAACGCCCAAATTAAAATCGTTTTTTTTCGTGATAAATCTTTATTTATTTTAATACCCTACCAAGTATTTAAAGACATTTGTGACGCAATATATATTTCCAAGTAGATATATCGACGGGAAACGCACATTCTCCGAGCCAAAAT
>CAYHOW010000071.1:0-6154 GCA_964358335.1 Candidatus Woesearchaeota archaeon | reverse complement strand
AATCGCCTATAAAGTCATTGAAGGACCAATACACGAATAGTCCTTACACATAGCATTTAGAATCAAAACTAATTTAAACCAGTTTCCACCTTAAAGTCAGATGATAATAGCCGACATCATACTTCTTATCATCTGCCTTGCGGCATTGTTGTTCGCGTTCATCACGGACATAAGGAGCAAGGAGGTCCCGGACTGGCTGAATTTCGCGCTGATATCCTCGGCGTTGGGAGTGAGGCTGATTCATGCGATAGTCTTCTCGGACTGGTGGTACTTCCTTTATGGCCTGATAGGCTTCGGCGCGATGTTCGTGTTGGGCGTGATAATATTCTATACTAAGCAGTGGGGCGGCGGCGACGCAAAGCTGCTGATGGGCCTCGGCGCGGTGTTCGGCACAAAGCCTTACTTCATCAAGCCTGCCCCCTACCTGTTCGGCTACCAGATCCCGTTCATCGTGATGCTGCTGGTGAACCTCCTTATAGTAGGCGCAGTCTACGGGATATTATGGGGAATATACCTATTCATCAAGCACAAGAGGAAGGTCATTGAAGAGATGGCCGAGATGATGAGGGAGAAAAGGATAATGCGGTATTTTTACCTTGCGCTGGCGATGATATCTTTCGTCCCGGTCTTCTTCGTCCCTTACATGAGGTCATTGTTCATAGCATCTTCCCTTTTCCTGCTCATTTACCCTTACCTGTTCATATCGATAAAGGCTGTTGAGACGGTAGGCATGCTGAAATACGTGTCGCCTAATAACCTGGTCGAAGGCGACTGGGTCGCGGAGAAGATAAAGGTCAACGGAAAAGTCATATGCAGCCCGAAGGATTTAGGGCTGGAGCAGCATCAGATCAATGCCTTGAAGAGGGCTAAGATAAGGAGGGTGTTGGTCAAGGAAGGCATAGCTTTCGTGCCGTCGATATTCTTCGGCACTATCCTGAGTTTGGTGTTTACAGACGTCATAATGCTGTTCATATGAGGATTTTGCCTTTCCGAACAATACGACTGGACATCAATAAAGCTTATAAGCTTTCAAGTTCTAGAGAATATTATGGAAATCAAATTGACAAAAAAACCAAAGAACCCGATAATAATAGAGGGTTTTCCCGGTCTTGGGCTTATAGGCACAATCTGCACGGAATTTCTAATCAAGCACATGGAAGCGAAATCGATAGGCAGCATATGGTCGAAAGAGCTGATGCCAATCGCCGCAGTGCACGACTCGAAGATTGTGCAGCCTCTTGAGATATTCTACTCGGAGAAGTTCAATGTCATAATCCTTCATGCGTTGAGCGACGTCAAGGGCATGGAATGGGAGATATCTGACGCCCTGGCTGACCTGTACAAGCAGGTTGGCGCAAAGGAGATAATCAGCATTGAGGGCATAATGTCCAAGGGCGACGAGCCCGAGGCTTACTTCATAGTCAGCAACCCTAAGTCTAAGAAGAAGATGGAGGACGCGAAGATAACTCCTCTGAAGGAAGGCATAATCATAGGCGTAACTGCCGCAGTCATGCTGAAAGACAAGGACATCAATTCGACAGGTATTTTCGTAGGCACGCATTCAAGGCTGCCTGACTCAAAGTCGGCGGCGAGGGTGATAGAGGTCATGGACAAGTATTTGGATCTGGACATCGACTTCAAGCCGTTGATAAAGGCTGCCGCAGAGTTCGAGGCAAAGCTGAAAGGCCTGGTCGAGCAGACCAAGGACACAGTTAAGCACCAGAAAGACAGGTCATTGGACTACCTGGGCTGAACTCTTTCTTTATCTTTTTTTCAATATGGAATTCCCTCTGATTGAGAAGAAATGGAGCAAGAGTCAGTTCAGCATAGACATAGCTTATCCCAACCTTTACTACGGAGGGTCGTACAGCCTTGCCGTTATAACGTTCTACAACATCATAAACGGCATGAGTGGCTGGGCCTGCAACAGGGTCTATCTGGACAATGGCAAGCTGGCTTCCAGCCTTATAGGCTTCACCATCCATTACGAGCTGGACTACAGGAACGTTTTGGAGATGCTCAAGAAGAACGGCATCCAGATGTCGAAGGTAGGAAGGAGGCAGATAGTCTTCGCCGGTGGGCCTTGCATAATCAACAACCCCGACACCTTGTCTGAATATCTGGACTTCATGTTCATAGGAGAGGCTGACGAGAACATTGTTAAAGTATTGGAACGCTATGAGAATGACCAGGACAAGGAGAAGTTCATGGAAAACATCAAGGACATTCCCGGCGTGTATGTGCCCGGCAAATCCAAATCGTCATGCTACGCCTTGGTGGAAGACTTGGACAAGGTCCCGTATCCTCTTTACCAGCCTCTGCCAGAAAACATAACTAAGGATTTCGTGTTCGGAAAATGCTTCATACTGGAAACTGAAAGAGGCTGCCCGTACAGGTGCAAGTTCTGTTCCGTGGGCACGTTCTACAAGGGCATAAGGATGAGGAGGCTGGAGAATCTTAAAAAAATAATCGACGATGGGACTAGGCTCAACAGGAGGAGCAAGGTTGTTATCTATTCTCCGTCGTTCGTGCACAAGGACAGGAAAGATATCCTGAAATATATGATCAGCAAGGGCTTGGAGTTCTCGGTGCCTTCGGTAAAGGCGGAGACACTGGACGACGAGATGCTTGAATTAATACCTAAAGGTGGCCAGAGGACGCTGACTCTGGCGCCGGAATGCAACGAAAGGCTGAGGATTGAGCTGAACAAGAATGTCAAGGACGAGGTCTTCTTCAGGGTGATAGAGATGGCCAACAGGCACGGGATAAGGCAGCTGAAATACTATTTCCTGTTCGGCATACCTGGCCAGACTGACGATGATATCATGGAGACCGTGGCGTTCATCAAGAAGCTGAGGGAGATGTTCAAGGGAAAGACCTACGTCTCTTTCAACGCCCTGGTCGGGAAGCCCAAGACGGAGTTTCAGGGCATGGGCTTCGACAAGGCTAAGCTGAAGAAGCAGTCGGAGATGATAAAGAAAGAGCTGTCGAAGATAGGCGTGAGGATAAAGATGTCAGGCATAGCCACTTCTGAGATGGAATACAATCTGGCGTACGCGAAAAGCTACAGGCTAGAATAGCAATGTCCATGCGTACATTACAGCCGAAGATGCCAGCGGTATGAACAGGTTATCGTCTATCTTGTGGCCGAACACTTTCAGGTTGAACGCCTCGAACAGCATCGCTATGCCTGCGCCGATGAAAGCCAGCCAAGGAGATACAAAGAGCAAGGCGCCTACGAAACCGGAAATTATTCCTGCAGCCGTGCCAACTAAAGTCTTGTGCGCAAATTTTCTTTTGCCGTAAGCCTTGCCGAACAGGTGCGAGAACGAGTCTCCGAAAGCTAGTATCATGATGGATGCCAACGCGATGTTCCTAGGAAATACCGCAAGTGCCAGTGCCGAGCCCGCTACGAGGAAGAATGCGCCCTCTCCCGGAAACTTAGCTTCCGGCCTCTCGAACCTCTTAAGGAACCATGACACGAAGATTATGTCGTAATGCTTGCTTAGCATTGAGATGACGAAACCAGCGCATAATGCCAGAAGCAGTATGTTCAGCCCGACAATCCTGAAATGGACCAGAATGGCAATCGCGGTCCCCAACAGGAGGTGGAACATCTGCCTTCTCAGCTCTAGGGGTGAAATTTTCATCTTAGTATACGGGATAGCCCTTGGCATTTAAAATAGTTTTTGCTTTCTGCATATGGCTAGAATCCTGGACAAGGAACGACCATAAGATGATGTCGTCGAGACAGGATTTAAGGCCTTCCTTATCGGACTCTTCCTTTGTGGGACCCATGCCGAAAAGTAGCGGCGTCCTGGCATGGCGCGGCAGAGTTTTCACTATCTGCCCCAAGTATTTGGCATCATTATTGATCCTGTCTCTAATGTAGCGTTTAAGCCTTCTTGGCAGAGAGATCTTTTCGGTATACATGTTTTCGATTACCTTGATTTGCCTATTGACATACTTGGATCTTAGCGTCCTTTTGGTGCTCCAGCAATCTAGAAAGCTGGAGAAATCATCTTGGAATGCGATGAGCTCGTTCATTATCCTGGCCTCCAGTATGTACGCAAGATGGTGGAACTCGTAATCCGGCGAGTAAGGCAGCATATCTCCTATGGCAGATACCGATTCGGAATGCTTGTGCAGCGACGAATGCAGGCACTCGTGCTCTATTATGTGAATGTTATCTGCATCTGAATATTTGCCCATCATGATGAGGCCCAACCCTTTCATCTCGGGAAAAGAATTCATATTGACGAAGAAATTTCCGTTATAATAGACTCCGGCGGCCCAACTCTCGATACCCAATAATTTCTTGGCTCGCTTCCAGTCGCGCCTTTCGAAGATTAGGCCTAACGGGTACGGCGTAATGCCGTTCCTCTCTAAAAAATATTCAATAAAAGGTTCCGCGGGCAAGAGCTTGCCTTTGCGCAACATGTCGACAGTGACAGATTTTTTAGAGTAAATGCTCAATTGGCCGCATAAGAGCTCAATAAAATCAGGGAATATTTTCCTGGCAGACTCGAACCTGGGCTGATAGTAAGCCCTCGCTTCATTGTTATCCTTAAGATTATTCTCAAGCCTGTAAAATGCCCTTTCTATGCGGTAAGGTGTAAGCATCTGCTACAACATGTGTTTTACACCCTTATAATCCTTTCCCAAAAAGCTTATTTAGGCCAGAAGTCAACCTTTATCACATGGTAAGGCCCGCAGAGAAGAAGGAAATGAGGATTATAGCCAAGGAAAGGGTAAAGATACTTTTCGATAACGCTGAGGAGATGTTCAGGAGAGATTCCAAATTATCAGACAGGTACGTCGCACTTGCGAGGAAGATAGCCATGAAGGCCAACATGCGGATGCCGAGGGAACTAAAGAGAAGGTTCTGCAAGCACTGCAACAGCTACCTGAAGCCGGGCGTGAACTGCAGGATAAGGACCAATGAAGGGAAAGTTGTGTACTATTGCCTGAACTGCAAGAAGTTCATGAGGTACCCTTACCTGAAAGAGAAGAAAGAGCGCAGGCTGTAGTCCTTTCTTTTGATGTAAGAATTGAATATGGGCATCCACTCGTTCCTGACGAAATGTTTCTCCTTGAGCATCATGTGGCTGAACCCCCTTTTTCTCAGTTCCCTGTCGACGATGCCGCCCTTGTGCGGATGCCTGTACTTCCTGTCGTGCGGCGAATTGAAGCCGTGATAGTAATGGACCAGCTCGTGCGCGATAGTCAGGTCGATTATATATTCCGGCACTCTAATATCCTTGAATAAAGCATTGATTGCAATCTCAGTGTCCCTGTTCTTCAATCTTTTTATATGCCCGAACTTGTTCTTCCACTTGCCCTTGAACCTCACGACCACGTTGTTGAGCCTGTCCACTTCGGGGAAGAGCATCTCCCAAATCTGGTTCATCCTCAGTGCAAGCCATTCTTCGTCGCGCATAGTTCTATCTTTATAATAAAAGTTTATATATATTTCCCAACTGTAGGCTAAGGATGGAGAAGTTCTAGGCTGTAATCGTAGGCGCTGAACCGGGCGGCCTGAAGTGCGCGGATATTCTTGCTAAGAATGGCAAGTCGGTGTTGGTGCTGGAGAAGAACGGGACGATAGTGAAGAAGGTTTGCGCAGGGGGCATGACATTGAAGGCGATGCACTATGACTATGGTGTCCCAAAAGAGCTTTTCAAGAGGGATTCACAAAGTTCGGGCTCTACAACAGAGATAAGCATATAGAAGTTGAAGGCGATGAGCCTATTGTCGCGCCTCAGGGCGCCTTCGGCGCCACGTGGGTTACCCGGACAAAACGGCCGCCGTTGAGAAAACTGTAGTCGCCACCGGCATCGGAGTTGAGGTCGTTATCGCTGACGTACAGCGCCCGCAACTCATCTTCAGACATATTCTGCCTTACCCAGAATTCCATATTATTGCCCTTGCTAAGCCTAAATACCAAACCAGCGTATTCCTGCAGAAGTGAATTGTCCTTGACTGCCTCATTCCATGCGGGATGGTCAATGACTTGCTGCTTAGTTAATAGTTGATTACCTGACTTTTTCCTAATTTTTAGTCACTACATATAATTTTATTTTTCTCGTCGAGCCCCCATAGAAAAATAGAAAGGTTTTTATATTTGTAGTGTTTATATAAACACTACAATGAC
>CAYHOW010000070.1:0-6256 GCA_964358335.1 Candidatus Woesearchaeota archaeon | reverse complement strand
CTTTTTCAAGAACTAAGCATTCAGGGACTTCACTTATGCATGGCCCACACGGACCGCCGCAATCTATGCCTTCCTCATCTCCGTTCATCTTCAAGTCATAGCATGTCGCTTGAGCTTGAACACTATCAATCTTGCAATCAGCACAATTTGCTATAGTCTCGCCAGCTTCTGCCTCGCAATTTCCATTAATGGCGCAGATTTGATCCGTAAGGAAAAAGACTGCATAGGACTGATACTTGTCTGTCGCAGAAAGAAGCAGTGAATCAACTTTCACAGTAAAGCCATTAACATTTTCAGGCATATTTACCTTTACAATCTTAGACACGCCACCGACTTCAATTACAACGCTTTGAGAGCCGACATCAACAAGCTTGACTTTCTTGCCATCTACAATTGAACACTGGGATGTGAACATCTTGTAGCTGCGGTCAGAACCTGGAGATACTGTGCATACTTCGCTTGAGCTTGATACAGAGAAGTACATCATCGCATATGAATTAGCCTTATCAGTTCCTAAGTAGATATTTGCTACTTTGACAGCAACGCCATTCACAGTCTGCGGTGAACTCGTGGTCACTATCTTGGATGTTCCGTCAACCTCAACGACAACGCTTTGTGAACCAACGTCAATAAGCTTAACCGTTTTTCCACCTATTGAGACGCACTGGGACGGGAACATCTTGTAACTTCCATCCGAAACCGAAACTTCCACTGAATAATCACATTCGCCTTCAGAGTAGTCCTTAGCCACCTTGAACTGAACCCATTTACTTGCAGCAACAGTCGCTTCAGGCGACACGTCAGTGACGGATATAGCAAGACCGCCAATTATTTCACCCATACCCTTCTCAATAGGATGGAACGTGCCATCAACCCAGAACATGGGCCTATTGATGCTATCAATGCCAGCGAGGATTAGTCTTTTGCCTCCAAAATCAAAGCAATAGCCAAGGCTATATTTAGTAGACGGATTTAGCTGGTCACCATCGACGCAAGATACCTCAGACGGAGAACTAGGAGTAGATATAAGATACAACATTGCATTTTTCTCATCTACGCTTCCCAAAATGACTAGGATTGAGTTTACTGCCTGGGGCGAATCAAGGCTAACTATTTTTGATACGCCGTTTACATCAACAACAACTTTCGAAGAGCCAACATCTACCAGCTTTACTGTTTTGCCGGCAACTGATGCGCATTGGCCAGCAGCCATATAGTAATTGCCTTTAACTGCATCTTGAGTAGCAGTGCATATAGGGTTCAATATCTTCGGCTTGAACCACGAAGGGAAGCTCAAAGCCCCCGTAATCTTGTCCAAGAATCCCGCAGCCACCAATGTGCTGCCCAGCATCAACGCTATGATTAAAATAACATATATTTTTCTCAATCTAAACACCTCCAAATTTTATATAGGATAAACAGAGCAGCCCATAATTTAAATATATATATATATATCAACATATATTTTACAGAATATACTTCCGACGGGTTCGCGCGACTTTCCGGAATCCAAAAGAAATCATCAAAGAAAAATAAATTTAAAAAAGAAAAAGCGGTTAGCAGCAGACTAAAGTGTCAAATACATTAGTTCTCACACCTGTCATTCCAGCATCACAACCAGCAGCAACTGATAGTGGTTGAATTCCACCAAGTTTTGGCTTTGGTTTTTCGTTGCAGTCAACAAATGCAACATCACTATCAGTGTATTTATGTTTACTTGATAAGCAACCAGAATCACTATAAAAGCTTCTAATTGACGTCCTAAATATCATACAGACATTTTTTTTGCTTTTAGCCAAACAATTTTGATATCCTGTTTTAGTGGCATCTACTTGATTGGTAAATTTATAGGATGAGCACATCATCCCTGTCCATTGTTGCTGAAATGGACTAGGACTAGCAGTTGGTCTGCCAGTTATTCTGTCCCATAACCCTGCAGTAACTAATGCACTGCAAACTAATAAACTCAAAACTAAAATTGCATATATTTTTCTCAATCTAAACACCTCCATGTTTTATATAGGATAAACAGAGCAGCCCATAATTTAAATATATATATATATCAACATATATTTTACAGAATATACTTCCGACGGATTCGCATAGTTTTCCGGAATCCAGAAAAATAACGGCACTTTTTTTGAGGACATTTTATATACCTTCAGAATCCGTCCTTCAAGATGCTGAGAGTGATATTCGACACGAACGTCTACGGCCTTCTGGTAAAGGAAAGCAATATAGGGAAAATCCAAGTTCAGATAGCCAATGATAAGGATTTCATCATCTATGGAGCAAGAATCATAAGGGACGAGCTGAGGGACACACCTAAGTCAGTGAAGCTTGGCAAGCTAAAAATAAGAAACCTTCTGCTAAATCTTTATGACAGAATCACTTTTGGCAGATGCATTGAATATAATTATGACCTCGAAAGGCTCGCATTGGAATTCTATGTCGAATACAGGACATTAGGCGGAATAAGGTCATGGAAGGAAATATCAAGCGATTTCAAGATTGTCGCGCACGCCTGCATGAATGGATTGGACATAGTTGTGTCTGAAGATTCAAGGACGATGCTTTCCACGATAGCCATTAAGGCATACAAGGAAGTGGCATTGAGGCACAGCATAAGGCTTCCTTACTTTTGGAAATATGAAGATATAAAGAATAAGTTCGGATTCTAGCGGCTAGTTATTTTTATGAATTTATCAACCTCTTTCATATATTCTGGATCCTTACGGACTTCATTGATTTCCTTGATAAGCTGTTTCCAGCTCATAACCTTATGATGGCCGCCTTTCTTGCTTCCAGACTTTTTTGCCGTTTTCATCCTATATCCTCTAATAGGCTAAACATTATTTAAACCTTCCTACAGATTATGCTAATAATTTCCGAAACAAAGAAAGAAATCATCAAAGAAAAAGAAATTTACGCCTTCGTGTCTTCCTCTTCCTCGTAAGACGGCACAGCAGCCTTGGATATGATCATTATGTCGCCGATAGCCTTCACCATTGGGTGAGGGACAACGACGCCCTTCGCGCCACCAAGCATCTTAGTCAAGTAAGAGTTTCTTGTTGCCTTTATTCTCCAACCAGAAATCTTGTTTGAAGCCAATATTGTCTCTTCTACATCTCCGAAGTACTCGCCTGCATCGGTAAATACCTGCATGCCCCATACGTCAGATACGTTTTTGATTTTCAGCATCTCAAATCCCCCTTTGTTAATGTTTATGCAAATGGGAATCTTTTTAAGTATTTAAATATTTTTCCTATTTTATGCTCATATTTAAAAACTTGACCCTGATAGGGACGTCCCATGTCGCTATAGAGAGCGTGAGGCAGGCGGAGGATATAATACTTTCGGAAAAGCCCAAGTTTGTCGCCTTGGAGCTGGACAGGGGCCGCTTCATGGCGTTGATGGACGAGAAGGCAAAGAAGGGCATAAGCTTCAGGATGATAAGGGACGTCGGCATCAAAGGAGTCATATTCGGCTCTTTGGGCGCATGGGTGGAGAAGAAGATAGGGAAGGCAGTAGGCGTTGCGCCGGGCTCGGAGATGAAGGCTGCGGCGATTTCAGCGGCCAAGGTCAAGGCGACGATAGCGCTGATAGACCAGGACATAAGGGTCACTATCAAGCACCTCTTCAAGTATTTAACATGGAAGGAGAAGTGGAGGTTCATAGCAGACATCTTCAAGGGCGTCGTGCTGGGGAAGAGGGAAGTCGAGGAGTTCGACCTGAGGAAAGTGCCTCCTGAAGAATTGATAGAGAAGCTGCTGAAGCATACCAAGAGCAGGTATCCCGGATTCTACAGGGCATTGGTGGAGGAACGGAACGAGCACATGGCAAAAAATTTATATAAGATGATGAACAATTATAAGGATGACAGGATAATAGCCTTGGTCGGCGCCGGGCACGAGAAGGAGATGGTCAGGCTGATAAGGGCGCTGGAAAAGAAAGATGGTATTTGATTACACGAGAAAGGAATTGAAATCGTTTCTTATAGTGGTCATTGTGCTGGCCTTGGTGTTCGGGTTCAACGACGGGCGCGACACGTTCGAGATGTCCTACTGGCTCGGCAATTTGCTTCAGGTGCTCATCATAGTCGCGATAGGCATTTTCGTGCACGACCTCGGGCATGACCTGATATCCAGCAAGGAAGGGTTCAATTCCGAGTTCAGGGTGTGGGGGATAAAGAGGCTCGGGTTCAATGAGCCTTCATACCCGAAGATGTTCAGGCTGTTCGGGAAGCAGTTCCACATCGAGGCGCTGCCCATAGGGATTTTTCTAGCGGTAATCGTAATGCTTCTCTCTAACGGGAAATTGTTTTGGGCGGCTGTCAGCTCGTTCGGCCTGGTTACGGTCAAGGCGCACAGGCTGGGAAGGAAATTCGTCGAGACGACGGATTACGAGGATGCGAAGATAGCGATTGCGGGCCCGATGGCGATGGCGTTCCTGGCGATAATACTGAAGATATTCAACGGCACGGGGATATTCGACAAGGCGATACTGATATACTCGGTGATAGTCATCTACGACATGCTGCCGTTGCCGGGGCTGGACGGGTTCCATGTACTGATAGGCTCTAAGCCGTTGTACGCGTTCGGCACGGCGTTCCTGGTCAGCTCGGTGCTTCTGATACACTATCTTGGCGGCCTGTTCGCACTGTTGACTGCGATCCTCATATCCTTGGCAGCAGGCATCTCATATTTTTACTTCTTCGTCCACAAATAGGGGAAAGTTTTATAAGCGAAGTTTCTATTGCTCACTTTAAGAATGAGCACCGCACTTATCGTCATTTTGTCCGTCGCAGGAGCCATAGGCTTGCTGTACTATTTCCATCTGCTTGTGCCGGTATTGCTCATCATGCTCGCAGGTTTCCTCACATTCATATTCTTCAGGGTGTTCCTCAAGAGGTACGACCCTTACGAGGCGGCCGTCATCTACAGGTTCGGCAGGTTCCACAGGATAAATTCCGGGTGGACGGTCGTCCTGCCGGTGGTGGAGAAGGTAGGAGGCATCCTTGACCTCAGGGAGCAGCAGGAGCACATATCTATACCCGTAATATCTAAGGAAGGATTGAAGATAAATATAATGGCGCTGGTCTATTTCTATGTTCACAACGCAAAGAGCGTCATACTCAACGTCCAGGATTACAGGAACGCTTTCGTTGACCTGATTGAGAGCAGCATAAGGGACATAGCGGCGGACTTCAATTTCACCCAGCTGATGGTGAACGTGGAGCACGTGTCTGAATTGTTGAAGCAGAGGATGGCGCCGGAGCTGGACAAGTGGGGCTTGACTCTCAGCACATTGGAGATTGAGCACATCAGGCCTCCGGAATCTGTTATGGAGGCATTGGAAGCCGTGAAGGTGTCGGAGCAGAATCTTGAGGCGAAGAAGTTCGTCGCAGAGGCGAGAAGGATAGTCACGAGGGCATTGGGAGAAGGGACGAAGAGCTTTGACGACAAGACGATAACTTATCTTTATGTGAAAGCGTTGGAGAACATGAAGTCGGCGAAGATGCTTCTTCCCGCTGAGTTCATGGACGTAGTGCACGGCTCAGGCAACCAGACTCTTAGTGGCGGGTCTAACGGCGGCTCGAACAGATTGGCGAGCGGCATGATAGCGGGAACGACTTTCAACAAGGCGCTGAACATGATCACTGACGAAGTCACTAAAGAGGTAGTCCCTCCTGCAGAGCAGAAGAAGGAGACAGCCAGAGAGAAAGATAATCGCGCGCTAGAGGAAGAGGGCGCTGCGGGTTTCGACGGTTTGGACGGAAGCTATGACGGGCACTTCGACGAAAAAAAAGCATGAGAGTAAAGAGGTGTAATTTCCCAATCATATTTAGAATATATAGCTGGATTGATGAAGTCCTATAGAGCTTTTTACCGGCGAGCAAGAATGTTATTTATTTCTTTTACTATATTATGCCTTAACATATAAGTATTTGCTTGAGTGGCATAACCTTTCCAGCCATTAAAGCTATGAGTGAAGCCTCCCAGTCGGAGCAAGCTCCGGAGCATCCATTAGCTTGAATGCAAAAGGAGTTCTTGGCTCACCGACGAGAGTGCGCTCTCGTCTCCCCAAGCGTTACTTCCCGCACTTCCTGCGGTAGTGCCCGTCAGGGCAATATGCTTGATTATCATCGCGGACATTGTGTCCCTGTCCATCTCTATCCCACATTTATTGCACCTATGGATTCTCACGGCTAATGATTTCTCAACCCTGTTTCCGCAGATGCAATGCTGCGATGTCC
>CAYHOW010000069.1:0-6453 GCA_964358335.1 Candidatus Woesearchaeota archaeon | reverse complement strand
ATACATCCGATGCGCAGTCTGTATTTACTATGCATAATTTGCCCAGTGCGCATTTCGCGCATCCATCCCCGCAATCAACATCTGTCTCTGCGCCGTTCTTTACTTCGTCAGTGCAAGACACTGCCGAAGCGCATGCCACATAAATCATCATCGATAAAAATAGAACATATGCCAATCCCCTTTTCATTCAGCTCACACTCCTTTTTGCTAAATTTCAGTGCCATTTGTTGTATTTAACCTTTTCTGTCAAAAAAACCCAAAAAGAAAGCTATATATAATATGGACTGCATTATATATGATAGAATGATAGTATTGGGAGACAAGATTAGCCTTGACGGCTTCGACGATTTGAATCCTGCTTCTCTGGTTGTTGTAAAAAAGATGATTGGGTCCCTTGCGAGGAGCCTTGCAGAGGAGAAAGGCTACGACAGGCTAGAAATCGTCAAGATTGGCAGCACAATATACGTGAAGTCTGCCAAGGAAGGCAAATCCTACGAGGGTGAGTCTTCAGAAGAGAACATATTCTTCGGCCTCAGCAGGTCTTTCGACCAGATGAAAGGGATGTACTGAACCCTCCACCACAAAACCAAAATCTTTATAAATAAACCCATTTACTCACATAGGCTAGAGGTATTCAAAGAAAATGGTAACAAGGATAGGCGGCTTCAGAAGGAAAACAAGGCACAAGCTTCAGAAGCCAATAAGGCAGAAAGGCAAGATAAGCCTTAGCAAGTATTTCAAGGCTTTCGAGACAGGCTCAAGGGTAGTCCTTGTCGGAGAGCCCGCAGTGCAGACAGGCATGTTCTTCCCGAGGTTCAAGGGGAAGTCCGGCGTCGTAACCGGCAGGCAGGGCGCATGCTACACTGTCGAGATAAAGGACGGCAAGAAGGCCAAATTGCTAGTAGTGCATCCAGTACACCTCAAGGTAGGATCACAATGACCGAATTTTCAATCGTCGCGGAAAACGCCATCACGCTGGCCGAGCTTAAGGACAAGATAGCGAAGATAGAAAAGAGGGACAAGGAGCTTAATTTCAGAGGCACGAAGACCAGGGAATACCTTGCCGCTTTCGGCACCCCCTCATTGAAGGAGGCCAACGACCTCAAGAAGAAAATCGAGGATCTTCAGATACCGAGGCTGAAAGACAGGCACATCATGAAATTGATTGACATTCATCCGACAGACATGGACAGCCTCAAGATGCTGTTGAGCGCGGAAACGATAACTGTAAAAGAGGAAGATTTAAAAAAAATACTAGCCTTACTATAGAGCTATGGGAAAAGAAGAAAATGCAATTGTCTTGGACTTCCTACCGAACGGGTACCCCTTCGACGCAAGGGCGCTACATAGGAAGGAACCGATAGCCTTAGCGCTAGGCAAAATACATTTCACGCTGCTAGAGCTAGTGCCCAAGAAGGGTATTACCCTGCAACCCGGTGAGGAAATCTACATCGGCGAGGGAAAGCGGGACAAGGTCCATCATATCATTGGACGAATCCCGATGGAAAAGCTGACCGAGACCGCCAAGGGCGAGCTTGAGTTCGTGGTCAAAGATCTCGTCGAGAAGAACCAGCAGAAGTTCATTGATTTCTTCAACAAGGCCGGGGCGATAAGCACAAGGCGGCATCAGATAGAGCTTATCCCAGGAATAGGCAAGAAGCACATGTGGGAAATCCTCGAGCAGAGAAAGGAGAAGCCTTTCGAAAGCCTCGAAGACCTGAAGAGCCGCGTGAAGCTGATGCCTAATCCGGAGAAGGCTATTATCAAAAGGATCCTGATGGAAATTCAGGGCGAAGATAAATACAGGCTCTTCATCGACTGAGAGCCAAAAAGTATTTAAACAGGTCGAAGTTTCACAACTGGAAAAATGGCAGAAAAGACAAACCAAGAATTGAGGCCCATGGTCAGGATACTGAATTCCGACCTCGACGGCAACAAGACTATCTGGATTTCTTTGAAAAGAATCAAGGGCATAAGCTTCACGCTCGCCAATGTCATTTGCAACTCGCTTAATATTGACAAGAGCAGGAAAGTCGGCTACCTTTCCGATGAGGAAATCAAAAGAATTGAGGGGATAATTTCTAATCCGCTAAAACATGATCTTAAGCCTTGGCTCCTGAACAGGAGAAAGGACTACGAGACCGGCAACGACATGCACATGCATGGCATCGACCTTAACCTTGCCAAGGATTCTGACATCAAGACGATGAAGAAGATCAAGGCCTACAAGGGAGTCAGGCACCAGCAGGGACAGCCGGTAAGAGGCCAGCGCACCAGGGCGCACTTCAGGAAGAATTCGTCCGTGGGCGTCAGGAAGAGGGTCGGGGCAAAGGCAGGTAAGTAAAAATGGGAGATCCTAGAAAACAAAGGAAGAAGTACGATCCACCGTTGCACCCGTGGCAGGGGGAAAGGATAGCCGAAGAGAAGGTGCTGGTAGATAATTACGGCCTTAAGAACAAGAAGGAAGTATGGAAGATGGATTCCGTGCTTAGGAAGATCAAGAGGCAGACAAAGGAAATTCTTAGCAAGAAGGGCATGGCGCAGGCAGAGGCAGAGTCAAAAGCTTTCATCGAGAGGCTATCTAAGATGAGCCTGATATCGCCCACGGCAAAAATCGAGGACGTATTGGACCTGCAGCTCAAGGATATCCTCGAGAGAAGGCTGCAGACGCAGATGATGAGGAAAGGGCTCGCCAAGACAGCAAGGCAGGCTAGGCAGTTCATAATACACGGGCATGTCCTTGTCGACGGAAAGAAAATGGACGTCCCGTCATACCTTGTCTCAAAAGACGAAGAGAATAAGATCACGTTCGCGCAGAATTCGGCTCTTGCCGACGCTGAGCATCCCGCAAGGGCTGCCAAGGCAAAGGAAGTCCCATCGAAGAAGCAAGAGGATGGGGCCGAGGAAGAGGCAAAGGGCGGTGATGAGTAAAAATGGCTGAAAAAGTTCAAGCGGAAATGGCAGAAGAGAAGAAAGCCCCGGTAGAAGAAAAAGCAGCAGCTCCTGCGCCTGACAGGGCACCCGAAAGGCCAAGGCCTCCAAGGATGGACGAAAAGCTCAGGTGGGGCATAGCGCACATCTACTCGTCTTACAATAACACAATCATACACATAACAGACATAACAGGTAGCGAGACTGTAGCAAAGTCTTCCGGTGGAATGGTAGTCAAGGCGCACAGGATGGAGTCTTCGCCTACCGCCGCAATGACGGCTGCAAAAATGGCTGCTGAAGGGGCCAAGGAAAAAGGAATTAACGCCATACATATCATGGTCAGGGCTCCCGGAGGGCACAACGGGCCCAGCAACGCTGGACCTGGCTGCCAGGCTGCCATAAGGGCTCTTTCAAGGGCCGGGCTCAGGATAGGAATGATCGAGGATGTGACCACTTTCCCGCACGACCGCTGCAGAAAGAAGGGCGGCAAGAGGGGCAGAAGGGTATAAGCATGGAAATCAAGGCAGTAAAATACGATAAGGACAAGGCGGTTTTCGTAGCCAAGGGCACAACCGCATGGTACCTAAACTCGATAAGAAGGATGCTTATCAACAGGGTTCCTACCATGGCCATCGAGGATGTCACGTTCATCGACAACAGTTCCGCATTGTACGATGAGATGGTAGCGCACAGGCTTGGCATGGTGCCGCTGACGACTGACCTTGAAACATATTTCGAGTCCCCAAAGTGCAAGTGCAAGGGCGCAGGATGCGCTAGGTGCTCGCTCACTATAACGCTTGACAAGACAGGGCCGTGCACGGTTTACGCAGAGGACCTGAAGACAAAGGATCCTAAAGTCAAGCCGGTATATCCAAAGATGCCTATCGTCAAATTGCTTGCCAACCAGAGCCTTAAGATTGAGGCTGTCGCCAAGCTGAGCTACGGCAAGGACCACATCAAGCATTCGCCTGGCCTTATGTACTATCAGCAGTATCCAATATTCAAGATCAAGGAGCACAAGGACGCAAAGAGCTGCGTAGCGGCGTGCCCGAAGAAGATACTTGAGCTCAAGGGAAACAAGCTAAAAGTCATAGACGAGCTCAAGTGCGACCTATGCAACGCGTGTATGGATGTCTGCCGTGACGCCATAGAAGTCAAGGGCAGCGAAGACGAGTTCATAGTGAAGGTTGAGAGCTGGGGACAGCTTTCAGTCAAGGAAATATTGACCAAGTCTGCAGAAGTGTTCGACGAAGAGCTGGACGAATTGGCAGAAGAGGTAAAAAAACTGAAATGATCTTGCGGGGGTGCCAGAGCGGTCAAATGGGCTAGGTCGAGGGCCTAGTGGCTTAGTGCCTTCGCGTGTTCAAAATGGCGCGGCTTTCGCCGTCCATGAAATCCACGTCCCCCGCATACACAACAACATCAAAATGGTAAAGAGAACAGGACCCACAAACGTGAACTTGAAGAGCTTGATTAGCGAATTGAACAAGCTCGGTGTCAAGGAGAAGTCTAATTTATGGAAGAGGTTGGCTTTCGACCTCAGCAAGCCCACAAGGCAGAGAAGGGAAATCAATGTCGAGAAGATAAACAAGTACGCCAGGGAAGGCGAGATTGTTGTCGTTCCAGGCAAGGTCCTGGCTGAAGGCGATGCCGATAAGAAGCTTACAGTGGCGGCATGGACATTCTCTGAAGCCGCTAAAGCCAAAATCTCAAAGAAAGGCAAGACCATGACTATCGCACAGCTTATGAAAGAAAACCCCCAAGGGAAGAAAGTGAGGATTTTAGGATGATAATCGACGGATCAAACTTAATCATGGGAAGGCTTGCGGCCTATGTTGCAAAGCAGGCCCTATTAGGCGAGCAGGTTGACATAGTCAACTCTGAGAATACCATCATAACCGGAAGCAAAGCTGGGCTTATGGAAAGGTACAAGAACAGAAGGGAAAGGGGAACTCCTAGCAGGGGGCCGTTCTTCCCGAGGATGTCGCACCTTATACTCAAGAGGACAATCAGGGGAATGCTCCCTTACAAGAATGCCAAGGGAAGGGAAGCGCTGAAAAGAATCAAATGCTACCATGGCGTTCCGCCAAGGTTCGCGGGCCAGCAGTTCGAAACTTTAGAGAAGGCTAACAAGTCTAAGCTCCAGACCAAAAAGTATATAACATTAAGGGAATTAGCCAACCTAATGGGTGCAAAATGAATAAACTAGTGCATGTTTCAGGAACAAGGAAGAAGGCAGTGGCCAGGGCAACCCTTCAGGAAGGCAAGGGCGTTGTCAGGGTTAATGGCATCTTAATCGACCATCTTAACCCGAAGATGGCTATGTACAAGATAATGGAGCCTTTGCAGCTTGCTGGCAATGACGTTAAAAAGATAGATGTCTCAATCAATGTCAATGGCGGTGGCTGGGCTGCGCAGGCCGACGCGTCAAGGCTGGCGCTGGCAAGGGGACTGGTTGAATTCACAGGATCAAAATCATTAAAGAAGGTTTTCCTAGACTATGACAGGCAGCTATTGGTTGCCGACAATAGGAGGAACGAGCCTCACAAGCCAAACGATTCCAAGCCGAGATCGGCTAGGCAAAAGTCGTACAGGTAAACAGAAAATGATAGTACCAATAAGATGCATGAGTTGTGGCAAACCAATTGCCCATCTATGGGAAGAGTACAACGAGAGGCTTGCCAAGGGCGAGAAGGCAAAGGACATAATGGACAGCCTCGGCCTTGAAAGGTACTGCTGCAGGGCGCAGTTCCTCGGCACTGTCGACCTGATTGACGAGATAGCCAAGTTCAAGAAGAGCTAGGCTCTTTTCAATCCGATAAATACTCACTTTGAGGGGAAACAAAATGGCAAAAGCAAATGGACTTTATACTCAATATCAAGATTTAATGGCAGATGTTGTTGCCGCTAAAAAGGCACTTGAGAGTGCTACAATTAAATTAGGCGGCCTTGAGAGTGCCTTAAGAGATGTTGTTTCGCCAACTGCAGAGGCAAAGCCATTTGTCCTGTCCGGCGCCGGATATGCCTTGATGAATCAGACTTCTACTTTTGCCTTAGGCGTGCACGCATTGAGGAAGGCTTGCGACAATGCCCATCCAACTTTTGTGAAGGAAGATGGCTCAAGGATTTACAGGCCTTTGACTTTTGAGGAGAATATCAGGGCGAGGCTTGATGTTTACAATACATTGCACAATCCGGACGGCAGCGAGAGGAGCGATGATGACAGGCTGAGGCTGTTCTACACATGGCTTGACAGCTGCACAGGCATCGCATACAAGAAAGGGACAACACTCTTCAAGATGATAACTGAAAGTGAAAACTTGATTAGGATTCCTAAAGGTTTCAATGAAAGCTATCTTCCAGTGGATTATCCTCAACTGCAAGGCGTTGAATTGGACAGCAGCCAGGGAAAATATAATCACCTGACTTTTTCCTAATTTTTAGTCACTACATTTAGTTTTAGAATGTTTTTATCAACAGCCCTTATAATTTGTTCTTGCTCTTTAACGAGTGTTACGACTT
>CAYHOW010000068.1:0-6512 GCA_964358335.1 Candidatus Woesearchaeota archaeon | reverse complement strand
ACGAGAAAAATAAAATTATATGTAGTGACTAAAAATTAAGAAAAAGTCAGGTAATCATATTGAATTTATTAAGCATCTATTATTATAAGCTTTTTGTTTTTAGATTGTATAATTTATTTTCAATTTATCTAAAAAGAAGTAACCATTCCTTACCTAATTCTTTGCGTTTCAACTACTATGAAACTTTCCTTTAGCAAATTGAGTGATTCAGACGGGAGTTCAATATACTTTATAGTTCCATCAGATGTCACATAATTTAAATTATCTATGCCTATGTCCAAAGTACTACCATCGACAGACTTTGGAATATTAGCCCTAATGACCACAGTAAAAGCCAACTCCATAACATTTAATTCCTTAAGTGGACATTTTGTTGTATGTTGATCAATTTTTATAGTTTTTTCATCTCCCTCTTATAAATCTTAGGTGAGTCTTTAATTTACCTCATCTATCATATGTTCTCCCATCCTCTCTCTTTAATCAGTCCTTCCATCTCCCTTATCCTGTTGAACGTCCCCATGTCCTTCAGGAACTCAGAGGTGTTATACCCGTAAACATTTTCGCATTTGGATATCAAGGAAGGCACCAGCTGCTTCTCTAAAGAGTAAGGCCCGTCAGGTATGTAATCCAGGACTCTGGAGCTGAACACGTGCAGCCCCGCGTTGCTTAGCTCGGTAGGCGGCTTGAGGAAGTGCGGCTTGTTCCAGAACCTGACTACCCTGCCGTACTTGTCCATCTCGACAAGGTCAGAATCCTTCGGATGAGATGCGGGATGCACAACTAAAGTGCATATAGCGCCCCTTTCCTTATGGTAGCTCACGAGCCTGTCAGCATCGGCCTTGCATAAGATATCGCCGTGCAGAAGAATGAAATCGCAGTCGCCTATAAGTTCTTTGGCCAATCTCAACGGCCCAGCAGTGCCGAGAGGCTCTTTCTCAACTGAATATTTGATGTTGACTCCGAAAGCAGAGCCGTCGCCGAAATAGCCCTCGACAACGTGCGAGAGATAGCCGCTGCATATGATTATGTCCTTTATCCCGTGCTTCTTCGCCCAGTCGATATGGTACTCAATCATGGGCTTGCCGTTGATTGGAAGCATGGGCTTGGGCACGTCGTAAGTCAGCGGCTGAAGCCTTACGCCTTTGCCGCCGACCATCAGTACCAGCTTAGTCGGTTTCAGGCTGGAGTTCTGCCTTTCGAAAGTGAACGGCATGACCAACGCGCCTTTCTGCTTCAATGCGCTTGCTACCTCTTCCTTGGCCCCTTCCTTGCAGTAGAAGAACGCGCACCCTCCGCCGCCAGCGCCGGATATCCTTCCGCCCAGGGCGCCGTGCGCCATTGCAGTATTGTAAACTTCGTCTATGAACGAGTTTGACACCTTCGAGCTGAGTTCCTTCTTAAGCTCGAAATCCTTGTGCAATAACAGCCCGACTTTGTCTGTGTCACCGTTCAGCAAGGCTTCTCTCGCGGCGACAGCGTTCTCGCGCTTGTCAATCAAAAGCTGCCTTATCCTTTCAGGGTTAAGCTGCATCTGCTTTGCCTGGTCAGCGTGAATCTCAGAGCCCGATGCTGTCCTCTGCTCCAAATAGACCATGACTATATTATCTTCCAGCTTCTTCAATATAGCTTCTGGAAGCGGCAGCCTTGTCAGGGTTACGCCAGTCTGATTGAACTCAAGATAATTAACCCCGCCCTTGTACGCGGCGGCCCACTGGTCCTGATAGCCGCCCTTGACCTTCATGTCGTTCCTTTCTATGTCGTACGCAAGCCTGGCGACCTCTTCAGGCGTGAACGCCCTGTTGTCTAATTTATATAAGGCCTCTATGAGCGAAACGTTCAATGATGACGAGCCTCCAAGCCCGCTGTTCATGGGAACATTAGTTTCTATGATTATGTCGCCCCTGAAGTCAGGCTTCACTCTTTTAAGAGTGGCCTTGACCAGATCGGCCTTGTCGTCCTTAAGGTCCAGATCTTTTATCTCATACGTGGCAGTCTCGCCTGCGTGCATATTTTTAGTGGTTACCAGTATGGAGTCTCCGTCCTTCGGCACAAGCGAGCATTTGTAGTAGTGCGAGTCCAAGGTGGCGTTCAGCACGCAGCCGTAGCCTATCTCACGGATGTACTCGTCGGTGTCCCCGCCGTTGGCCAGGCTTATCCTGACAGGAGCCTTGGACGACACGGCGACGAAGTCCGAGCACGCCAGCTTGATCCTCTGCTCCTGGAACAGCTCCTTCTCGACCATGCTGCACATTATGTGGCCGATGGTGATGTGCCCTTCCTGTATCCTTGCGGTATCGTCGGAATTGACGTTTATCATCAGGTCGATGCCCAGGTCTTTCACCTTTCCGCCGCCCTTGCCTACCCATGCCACGCATTTCGCGCCGTTCTTCTTTGCCTGTATGAGCCCCTTGATGACGTTGGCCGAATTTCCGCTTGTGGTTATCCCTAATACAACATCGTTAGGCTTGGCCAGGGACTCTATCTGCTTGGAGAACAGGTTATCATATCCTATGTCATTCCCGATAGCGGTGATTACAGAGGTGTTTACCGTAAGCGCAAGAGCGTCGAGCATTGGCCTTGACGCGTTGTACTGGTAGTTGACCAGCTCAGCGACTATGTGCTGCGCGTCGGCAGCGCTTCCGCCGTTCCCGAACGCTATCAATCTTCCGCCGTTCCTGTAGGCGTCAATGACCATCGACGCCAGCTTGACGATGTCAGGCACGTTCCTCTCGAGCATTGATTTCTTCACTATGACGCTCTCGTTGAGCTCCCTCTTTACCCGCTCCTCCATCTTCAATAGGTCCATTTCCTGTTCGATTATTTCCGTCACTACAATACACCTCTCCAATGGTCTATCATGTCCTTTACAGTCTTTTCTATCGGCACTTCCTGCTTCCAGCCAGTGGCATTTATCAATCTTGTGGAGTCCCCGATAATGATGGGCTCGTCGGTGGGCCTGATAAGCTGAGGGTCCTGATAGATTGTAGGCTTGGCATTGATATTCTTCAATACCAGTTCCAACAAATCCTTTATCTTGTACGCCTTCGAGCCGCTGATGTTATACACTTCTCCGGGCTGGCCTTTCTGCGTCAGCAGCCAGAACGCGTTGATTATGTCCCGCACGTCGGTGATGGCCCTCTGCGTCTCCAGGTTTCCGGTCCTTATGGTATCGTTGCGCCCCTTCTCTGCAAGCACGGCCTGCCTGGTGAAATCCGAGCACACATCGTTGACTTTTCGAGGCCCGGTGGTGTTGAATATCCTGCACCTGATGGTGCGTATCCCGAAATTCTTGTGGTACTGGTACGACAATAAGTCAGTGCCGACTTTTGAGACGCCATAAGGGTGCAGCGGCAGAAGGATGTGCTCCTCCTTGACAGGTATCTCATCCTTTGTCACGTATCCGTACTCGGCGCTCGAGCATGCGGTCAGGACGATAGGATCTATCTTCAGCTCCCTTACGGCCTCGAACAGATTGAGCGTACCCTCGACGTTCGACTGCATGGTGTAGATTGGATCCTCCCATGACACTGACGGGTAGCTCTGCGCGGCAAGGTGGAATATAAGGTCTGGCTTGGCTTTGGCTATTATGGATTTAAGTTTCTCCTTGTCCCTGACGTCGCACTCCTCTACTTCAATCTTAGACTTGGAATAGTTTATGTCGGTGGTCGGCCTGAAATACGTGCCGTACACTTCGACATTTTTAGCCAATAAGAAATCAACCAAGTGGTCGCCTATGAATCCTCCTACGCCGGTGATGTATGCTTTCATAACGTCAGCCTCCACTGCTCGACCATGTCCTTGAGCGTATCGTCCAGTGGTATCTCGGCTTCCCATCCTGTATGCTGCTTGAGCTTGGCTGTGTCGCCTATAAGCACGGGCTCGTCTGAAACCCTCATCAGTGACTGGTCTTGCGATATCGTAGGGGATATGCCGGTGATAGAGACTACCTTGTCCAGGACATCTTTCATCTTATAGACGTTTGACGTGCAGATGTTGTATACATCGCCCGGCTTTCCTTTCTCGATGAGCATCCATAATGCGTTCACCACGTCCCTGACATCGGTGATTGCCCTCTTGGTTTCCAAGTTGCCTACTTTCAGGACATTATCTGTAAGCCCCTTCTCAATCATCACTGCGCGCCTCGTGAAATCCGAGCACACGTCCTTGAGCCTTTTGGGCCCGGTGGAGTTGAACAGCCTTACCCTGATGCACCGTATGCTGTAGTTCTTGTAGTATTGGTACCCTAGAAGGTCCTGCATAACTTTCGAGACGCCGTATGGGCTGACCGGCAATAGCCTGTAATCCTCTTCCAATGGGGCGTCCTTGTCCGAGACACCGTACTCTGCGCCCGAGCCGGGTATGAAAACCAGAGGATCGACTTTGAGTTGCCTTATGGCCTCAAAAAGATTGACAGTGCCTTCGACATTGACTTTCATCGTGAGGTTCGGCTTAGCCCATGAGACGTCAGGATAGCTCTGCGCCGCAAGATGGAATATCACGTCGGGGTCAAGTTCACGGATGATGGATTTGACTTTTTCTGAATCAATCACGTCGCACTGCATTACCGATATCTTCTCATGTATGCCATTATGGCACTCGCCGAGCTCGGTGCCGACGACAGTGCATCCTTTAGAAAGGAGGAACTCAGTTAAGTGGTAGCCTATGAAGCCTCCGACGCCGGTAATCAATACCCTCATTGGTTGGCCTCCCAAGTCTCTAATCCATTATTGGTGAAGCTGAAATCTACAATGCCTATGCCGGCTTCCTGCAGCCTCGAAGCCACCTGCTGCTCCTTATTTGATTCGCAATAGAACAGCATATGCCCGCCGCCGCCGGCTCCGATTATCCTTCCTCCGATGGCGCCGAACTTCTTGGCCATATTATAGATGTCGTCTATCTTCTGGTTGGTTACAGATGGGTTAAGTTTCTTCTTTAGCTCCCACGCCTTGCCCATGTTCTCGCCGAAAGACATTAGGTCGTTTCTTAGCAAGGAATGCTTCATATCCAACGCCAAATTCTTCAGCTCGTGAAGCGTCGAAAGCTTTTCTGCGTCAGAGTACGACATCTGCTGGTTGTGTATTATGCCCTTTACCGAGGCGAGGCTTTCCCTGTTGCCTACATAAGCTAATATCAGGTTTTTCTCAAGCTCCAATAGGGTAGATCTCTGCACGTTCAGCGGATGGACTCTTGTATGCCCGTCAGGCCTGAACTCCAACAGGCTCATTCCGCCGAAGACGGAGGCATACTGGCACTGCTTCCCTCCGGGAACCTCAGCATCAAGATTGTTTATCTGGTATGCCATGTCTGCTATCTGGTACTTGTCCATCGCCTTCTCGTATTTCAGGTGGTTGAACAGCCCTAAGACTGAAACAGCTACGGTCGCGCCCGTGCCCAATCCGGTGTTTGGCGGTATGTCCGACCTGAGGAAGATGTCTACGCCATAATTTATCGCCAACTTCTCGACTATGTCGTGTATTATCTTGACGTCGCCCTCGAACTTCTCTGCCTTGACGTCGCTGAACACGTGCGAGCTCTTGAACTCGGAGGTTATCACCTTCAGGTCGTTCGTGTGCTTGGACTTCAGCGTGCCATAAACATACTTGTTGATCGTCGCGTTAAGGACATAACCTGTTTCTTTTTCAAAATACATCGGAAGGTCAGTGCCGCCGCCTCCGAACTCAATCCTGACAGGAGCCCTTGATCTTACCACCATTCATTTCATCCTCCTTAGAATTATATCGACTGCTTGATACAAGTCATCAGCCATGATGTCTGGCACGGCATCAGTGAACCCGTCGTTGCAGCCATACCCGGTCTTCACTCCGACGGTGAAGCAGCCTGCTAATTTTCCTGCCTTGATGTCTGATATCTTGTCTCCTACCATGAAGCTCGACTTCAAATCTATATCCCTTTCCCTCTGCGCCTTAAGCAACATACCGGGCTCTGGCTTCCTGCACTCGCATACCATCCTGTACTCGTCAGAGCCTTCCTTAGGATGGTGCGGGCAATAATATATGGCGTCTATGTGCGCGCCTTTCTCGGCGAGCATCTCAGACAATCTAAGATGTATCCCAGCCAAATCATCCTCGGTGCAGAGGCCCTTTGCTATGGCAGGCTGGTTGGTGACGAGAATGACATCCAGATCTTGCTTGTTCAATAAAGCTATTGCCTCAGCCGCCCTAGGTATCAGTCTAAGGTCTTCGGCCTTGTGGAGGAAGCTGATCTCCTCGTTAACTACTCCGTCCCGGTCTAAGAATACTGCCCTTTTAATCCAAATCACCTGTTTGCGTTATTGCGAAAACAGCGAATCCCGTCATTCCTATACTCAAAGAGAACATATGCAGATAAAACCTGAAATTGTTTTTAAGTTTTTCCACGAATTTCACGCCTTTTGTACAAAAAGAGAAACAAGAGCCACGAAAACACAGGGAGGTGTTTAGAATCTTGGCTCAGTTTCCCTTTGAGTATGACTTCTTCATACTAATCACTAGTATATAAGCATTATGGTCTTG
>CAYHOW010000067.1:0-6553 GCA_964358335.1 Candidatus Woesearchaeota archaeon | reverse complement strand
CCAGTGGTCATAGCGCTTCGTGATTCCGCTGCAAGCAGCGGGGTATTGACCCATCAAGGAATAAACTCTTCTTTTATTTTTCGGAATCCCTTCGGAAAATAGAAAAATCCTGCGCAAAAAGCATGCGCATCCGAGTGGAGCCTTAATGCGCGAGGCGGGAATCGAACCCGCTCCACAACCTTGGGAGGGTTATATCATACCGGTAGACTACTCGCGCGTCAAAGATCCTGGCTCTCGATCTCGAACTGGTCGTAGGTGGGATCCTCTTCCACCCAGCATAGGTAAAGCCCTCTCTTTTTTAAGTCTTTTGCAAGTCTCTGGGCTATGTCCTTGGAGGTCAGCAGCCTCATCTTCCTCACGTCGACGTCAATCATGTCCTCTTTCACGTCGTAGGTGCCGACAATCTCTTCCCTGAGCTTCTTCAATTTAGCGACATATTCGTCTTTATTCTTAAGTTCGCTGACAATCCTCATGTACCCGAAGCTAGGCTTCAGTTCGGCCAAATAAATAGCGCCTCTCATCAGGGTCCCGTCCTTCGTTAATTTATCGTACGGCCTCGCTACGTTCTGCGCCCTCAGCTTCAGTCTTTTCGCCATCTGCACTGCGTCTTTCAGATGGACTGGGCAGTAGTGGACGTTCAATTTGGTGTTCTTCTCGCAGTACCTTAAAATCTCTTTCGCCATCTCCTCGCTTCCTTTTATCGCGTAAGAAATATACTCCTTGGTCTCGAATCCCATGTCCGCCAATTTGTTGGCCTCGGTGTCGGACATCTCTAACTCATTTAGGTTGAGGAACTTCACCTTGTCCTTTATGAAATCCACTAGTTTGAGAATCTCCTTTTCCTTTCCGGGTATGGTAGGTATCTCCACGCCCTTGTCCATCTTGGTCTTCAAGCCTATCCTGTCCCACAGCTTGTCGTTCTCCAGGTCAGGATGGAACCTTATCTCGTCCAGACCGGCATCCTCAAGCTTCCTCAATACATCTTCAGTGACTAAATCTAAAGAGGTGTAGAGGTGTATATGGAACTTCTCCCCGAACTCTTTCTTCAGCATCCTTATGGCGTTGATAGTTTTATCTAAAGTCACCAGCGGGTCGCCTCCGGTGATGCCTGCGCCTTTGGAAGAGCATAATTTCGCTTCTGTGAGTATGTCCTCTAGCTTATCTATGGGCCACTCGTTTGCGTACACGACATCCTTGCCTTTCTTCTGGTCTGAGATTGGGCAGAAATAGCACTTCCTTGTGCAAAGCCCCGTGATGAACAGCACTTCTTTTCGTCCCTCGACGCAGAGCTGGCATCCCTTGGGCATGCTGCCTACAAGCCAAGAATTATATTTAGTTTTTTTCATGCTTTGACTTTTCTTGATAACCTAAATATGTTTTTTCAGTAGATTCAGATTTTTTCCATCTAACGCCTTCTTTAATATCTTCTAGAATTATTCCTTGTTCCTTTAATTTATTCCTTATCTCATCAGCAGTTGCCCAATCTTTTTTTCCTTTGGCTGATTCCCTTTCTTTAATTAGATTTTCAATCTCTTCATCAAGCTTCTCTTCCTTGACTTCTAATCTTAATCCTATTACCGAATCGAACTTAAGCATAGTGTCGTAAGCACTTTTTGCCTCGTCTTTCGACAGCTCGAGCTTGTTGACTTCGCCCATGAAATCGAACACTGCTGCAAGAGCGACAGAGATGTTCAGGTCGTCGTCCATCGCCTTCTCGAACTTCTCCGTGGCTGCCTCTATGGCCATGTCAGCATTATCCTCTCCGTGCATGTCCTTCAGCCTTCTCATGAAATCCCTCATTTTCTCGACGGACTTTTTCGCCGCGTCCAGGCCGTCGAACGTGAAATTCAATTGCTGCCTGTAATGCGTGGACATCAGGACGTACCTTACAGCCATCGGGTCGTAGCCTTTCCCCAGTATATCTTTCAAAGTATAGAAGTTTCCCATTGATTTCGACATCTTCTTGCCTTCCACGATGAGATGTTTAACGTGCATCCAAAAAGTAGAGAACCTCTTTCCTGTGGCCGCCTCGGTCTGTGCAATCTCGCACTCGTGGTGGGGGAACATGTTGTCCTCGCCGCCTGTATGGATGTCGATTGTCTCGAACTTCTTCGGGTCGAACTTCTTGCCGAAGGCGTCGGAAAGATACTTCATCGACATCGCTGTGCACTCAATGTGCCAGCCCGGATACCCTTCGTGCCACGGGCTGTCCCACTTCATTATGTGGCCCTCATATTTTGACTTTGTGAACCATAATACGAAATCCGAGAAGTTCCTCTTGTTCTTGTCCTCGCTGACTCTTTTGCCTGACTCTAGTTCTTGAATATTGAATTTGGACAGCTTGCCGTACTCTTCAAATTTTGAAGTATCAAAATAGACGTTGCCTCCTGCGGCATATGCATACCCTCTCTTCTCCAGCTCCTTTATGACCTCTATCATCTCCTTGACATGGTCTGTCGCCTTAGGATAGCATAGAGCCTTCTGGATATTCAGCTTATCCAAATCGTCAAAGTATTTATCGGCATAGTATTTCGATATCTCCCACGGGTCCTTCTTCTCTTTCTTCGCCGCCACAAGCATCTTGTCCTCGCCCTCGTCAGCGTCTGAAGTGAGGTGCCCCACGTCGGTTATGTTCACTACCTGCTTGACTATATAGCCCGTATACTCAAGATATCTTCTAAGAACATCTGCAAAAACGTAGGATCTAAGGTTCCCTATATGGACATAGTTATATACCGTAGGCCCGCAGTTGTACATCCTTACAGCGTCTTTCCTGACAGGCTTGAACTCGTCCATTTCCTTGCTTAGGGTGTTGAAAAGCTTCAAAGTCATAAGAGAAATAGTAAATCCTAAGGTTATATAAATGTTCTCAAATAAAAAAATCAATTACTTCCAGTTCTCGAGGAAGTCCACCAGCAGCCTCACTCCGTACCCTGTCCCGCCCTTCGGCTTGTAAGGCTTGTCCTTTGAGATGTTTGCTGTCCCAGCGATGTCCAGGTGCGCCCACGGGTAGGATGCGAACTCCTGCAGGAACAGGCTCGCTGTTATCGCGCCCGCTTCCCTTCTTGTGGTGCTGATGTTCTTTATGTCTGCGACATTGCTCTTCATGTCTTCCTTGTACTCGTCGGGCATCGGCATCTGCCACAGCCTCTCGTACGTTTTCTTGCCGGATTCAATGAGCATCTTGGCCAGCTTGTCATCTTTTGAGAACAGCCCCGCATACTCGTTGCCCAGTGCTACGACGCAGGCGCCAGTCAATGTTGCCAGGTCTATGACCGCATCAGGCTTGAACCTCTTTGCGTAGGCCAAGGCGTCCGCCAATATCAGCCTGCCTTCAGCGTCGGTGTGCATTATCTCCACTGTCTTTCCGTTCATTGACTTGTAGACGTCACCGGGCTTGTAGCACGAGCCGGATGGCATGTTGTCTGTGAGAGGCATAAGCCCTATCACATTGACAGGCAATTTCAACATCGATGCTGCCCTTAAGGTCCCCAAGACCACTGCGGCTCCGGACATGTCGAACTTCATCTCGTCAAGGCCGGCTTCAGGCTTCAGCTGTATCCCGCCGCTGTCGAACGTTATTCCTTTTCCGACCAGCACGATGGTCTTCTTGCTTTTTGCCTTGTGCTGCAGTATGGCGAACTTTGCGGGATAGGCGCTGCCGCTGTTGACTGCCAGTATGAGGTTCATGCCAAGTTTCTTCATGTCCTTGACGTCAAGTATCTGGCATGAAATCTTTGATTCCTTGGCGACCTTTCTTATTATGGCGGAGAATATATCTGGGCTCTTGTTGCAGCTCGGCTCGTTCTGCAGATCTCGTGATATGAACACCGAGCTGATGACGACGTTAGATATCTTTATCGCCTGCTCGACGGAACTATGCAGTCCTTTGTCGCACCTTATCCTGCACTCATCGACCTTCTTCATCTCGTCAAGGTTCTTGGTCTTGTATTTGAGATAATTGTACAATGATAGCTGGACGCCCTCGTTAGTGGCGTATGCGGACTCGTACGCGTTCTTGAACTCGAACAGCTCAATGGTGAACGTTTTTACGCCTTTGTCTCTCAGGTAGACGGCTGCCTCTCCTGCGCAGGCGCGTATCTTCTCCAGGTCCAGGTCTTCCTTCTTGCCAAGTCCGACTAGCAGTATCTTCTTGTGGTGCTTTGCTGCATAGAGTGACATCTTCTTCAGTTCTGGCTTGAACCTCTTTGTCTTGAAATCCTCGGCTATCTCGCCGTATGCCAGCTCGTCTAGCTCTTTAGGGGCGGCCTGTCCCTTGAATATGCCTACGACCAGCGCTTCGGTATCTAGCGCTTGATTTGTTACAGAAGTTACTTTCACCATGCACTTTCCATAAGGGATGGAAGTTTATAAATTCTTCTCTCTTCTTATGTAGTCTCCGATGTCGAGCACGTTTTTCACGATGACGCCTTCAGAATTCTTCTCGCCTATGATCTTCCCGTAGCCCAGACACTCGCCGTTCTTGTTGACGACTATTTTCAGGAACCCTATTTTTGTCTCGCCTTCGAACTTGAGTATGTGCCTTTTTCTTAAATCCTTGCCGTATACGAAATCCATCTCGCCTATGTCCTTGACGCAGACTTTCTCTTCGGAGGTCTTGGCTAGAATGGTTAATAATGCCAGGCTGGGGAAGAATTTTTCTTTCCTGTCCTCGCCCAGATACAGCCCCATCATCACCGGCTTGGTGAACGATTCTATCTCTTTTAGCTCTTTTGGTATTATGTAATACGCATTTCCCGCCTTTTCGTAGTCGACGCTTTTAGCGGTGAACTTTCTGCAGAAATCCTCTATCATCTTTTAAACTTGGCCACGAAGAACCCTTGCGTCTTCGTCTTGTTTGGCCAAAGCCTCCTGCAGTATTTTATCGAGTCGTCGAACTGTTTTCCCTGGAACTCTGCCAGGCCTGGGTCTCCGACTGTGTCTATCCTCATCAGCTCGACGTCGAACTTCTTCAGCGCCCAGTCGACGACCATCTCGTCCTCCTCGGGCTCCAATGAGCATGTGGAGTAGACCAGCTCGCCTCCAGAGTTCATGCACCTTATCATGTTGCCGAGTATCTCTTTCTGGAGCTCGCTTCTCTGCACGACATTTTTCAGCGTCTGCTTGTCAAGCCATTCTGAGTCAGCGAGCATGTTCCCCGAGCATGGCGCATCCACTAGAATCTTGTCGAAATTGCCTTCAATCTTTCGTGCGTCCAGGTTATACACTATGCAGTTTGATATGCCTAACCTTTCGAGATTGTTCTTGAGCCCGTCTATCCTCTTGAAGTTGCTTTCGTAAGCTAAGACTATGTCGGAGTACATCGCCATCTGCGTGGTCTTGCCTCCTGGCGCCGCGCAGCAGTCGACAGTGATGCCTTTCGGCTTCAAAACTTCCACGGGCATCTGCGATGCGGCCTCCTGTATGTAGAAATATCCTAATAGGTGTTCTGGCGTCGAGCTTAGGGCGAACCTGCTTTCGACGATGAATCCGTAGGGGGAGTAAGGTATCTTTGTCAGTTTGACTCCTCTCTCTTCAAGCCTCTTCCTGAGCTCCTGCGGGGTTATCTTCAGGATGTTTGTCCTGATGGCTGTAGGCGGCTTGAACGGCACGATCTCCTGCCCCATCTCCTTGTACCTTTTTAGGAACTCGCTCATTTCAGCTCCAGCGTCACTTTGCCTTCCTTGCCGTTGACTGTTATTCCTTTTGATTTGAGCTTCTCCTCAATCTCTTCCCAAGGGATCTTTTTCTCCCTGGCTTTCTTTATTGCATCGAATACTTCCTTTATGAGCGTGTAGTTTGAGTATATCAGGTCGCCCTTCTCCTTGCTGAACTTCGACATGTTCTCGAACTCTGCCAATTGCATCTCCTGCGACTTCAATATAGCCTGGAGCTCCTTCATCCTCTTCCTGAACTCCTCTTCCTTGGCGTCGTCTTCCTCTTCGTCGATGAACCCTGCGTAGTACTTGTCCAGCGCCTCGTTGAATGATTCTGCTGGCTGTGGCTCCTTGTCCCTGAACTGCACCATGTCGAACGGCACTGCCTCATCCTTCATGACATTTGCCTTGATGTCCAGCCTTGCCATCTTCTTTATCTCGTTGAATATCCTCGACATGTCCGGGTCTTTCAGCGCCTTTTTGGTCTTGTCGATGTCTGCCCTGAGGCATATCTCCTCGGCGTACAGCCCACCCAGACCGATGTCCATTGCCAGCGTCTTCACTATGCTGTCCTTGTCCGACTTCTTGATTACGTCGATGAAATCCTTCTCCGAGACGTTGAATATGTCTATGCTTGAGGCCGGCGGGTACTTGTATGTCTCTCCCTGCTTGACTGTCCTGTCCTTCCATACCTGGGGCAGCATCGCTGACACTATCTTGTATTCCTTGTCGCAGAACACGATGTTTCCTTTGCTGAAGAACTCGGATATCAGGTAGAACTTTTCCTCCTTGGTCTCGAAAGTGAACTCCACTATCCTTTCGAAATGCTTCTGCTCTATCTTCGTCAGCCTCACATTAGTGAGCCTCTTCCTGAGGAACTTGCAGAATCCCAATTG
>CAYHOW010000066.1:0-6670 GCA_964358335.1 Candidatus Woesearchaeota archaeon | reverse complement strand
AGAGATTTAGATAAAGGGTGGGATTGGAGCCGCAGCCGATAGGCTGCTTAATTTAAATATGAAAGTGAGGCTCAGCAAGGCGAGGCGTTTCATCCTTTACGATATAGAGATATCTAACATCCAGAAGTTCCATTCCATAGTCAGCTACGATGGTGTCAAGCCGTCGACGCTGTTCCCTTACCATAGCCGCCATGATATAGGCCCTGATTTCAAGAGGCTGAGGATAGAAGGCTTAGTGAAAAGATACAACCGGGAGCATTATGTCGGCTTCATAGGCAAGGACTGCAGCTCATTGGCGAAAGTTGTGAGGAGCTTCAGCGGTGTGATGAATTTGATAGACACTAGGAACTGCAGCGAGGCATGGGAATCGGAGTTCGGCAAGGTGTCTTACGACCTGAGCATCGTTCTGGGCTATCCTGAGACATCCATAAAGGCTTACCTCGGCGAGCTTGAGAGGTCTAAGAGAAGAGAGCCGAGATGCTTGGGCCTGATAGCCTGCTATGTGCGCTCGGAGGAGTTCTACTACGAGGAGATGAAGGTCGCGCTGGCGTGGAAGGACCACGTCAAGAATAACTATCCCGAGTTCTATTCTAAGTTCTCGCGGTCGTGCTTCAGGTGACTGAGCAGTAATCGTTTCTGCTTCTTCTTCTCTAGATAAGTGTAGGGTATGTACAGTTTGATTTTCGTCTTTGGATCCATGCCAGTATGGTACATGGCTGTCGACCTCGTCATCGGCGTCGGCGTGAACAGCTGTATGTTCTCGCAGTTCTTCAGCTTCTTCACGGCGTCGGATAATTCATGGGCTTCTTTCATCGATGAGCCCGGATGCGCAGTCATGAAATAGAATGAAAGTTTCTTGCTGCTTCTCATGTCGTCAAACATCTTTATGAATTTCTTGAGGTCGCCCTTGTCCTTGTTCATCAGCTTGAGTATGTTCTTGTCGACGTGCTCCGGAGCGACCTTGAGGTAGTCGAATATGTGGTGTTTCACGACCTCTTCTAGATATTCTGGCGAGGCCAGGTCGTATCTTATCCCGCTGCGTATGTAGACGTTCTTGACGCCCTTGACTTTCCTCAATGACCTCAATAAATCTATTAGCCTCTTATAGGTCCTGTCGAGCTTCTTGCAGTCGATGCATTTGCCGTCGCACTGGTCGCAGTCCATCCCGTACATGTTCGCGCTAGGGCCGCCTAAGTCGTCTATGTTCCCTCTGAAATGCGGGTGCTTAGTTATCTTTTCAACCTCTCTTATTATAGACTCCTTCGACCTTGATATTATCCTGTCGCCCTGGGTCAACGCCAATGAGCAGAAGCTGCAGTGGCCTATGCAGCCCCGGTGCGTGACGACGCTGAACTGGAACCCTCTAAGCTCTTTAGGCACGTCCCTAGTGAAGGGCAGCTCGTAATACTCGTCCAGGTCTTTAGAAGTATATTTAGGGGATTTATACTGCAGTACATAGCTCGGCCCGACCTTCTGCGCTAAATTTTTAGTGTTGCACAGCATCATCTGCATGTCGCAGAACTTCTCTTTTGACTCCTTGGATTCCTCGTGGCTTGGGATTAGCGTGAAGCCTTCGGGGACTTCTCTAGATAAGATGCAAGTGCCCTCGACGCCGTTGAGCTCTTCGCCTTTCTTCACTCTCTCGGCAATATCCAAGACCTGCTTCTCTGCAGAGCCGTAGACGAGGATGTTCGCCCTGGAGTCCAGCAGTATGGACCTCCTCACGTCATTGTCCCAGTAGTCGTAGTGCGTGAACCTCCTCAGCGTAGCCTCGGTTCCGCCTATTAATAGTATGGAGTCCTTGTAGTGCCTCTTGACCCAGTTGCTGTATACGATGATTGCCCTGTCTGGGACGCTTTCATTGTAGTCTTTGTACCTGTCGTCCTTCCTCAATTTCTTAAGGGGAGTATAGTTCTTGACCATCGAGTCTATGCTTCCCGAGGATATCCCGAAGAACAGTTTAGGCTTGCCTAATCTTTTCACGTCCTCTTCCTTCTTTGGCATCTCTATCACGCCGACCTTGTATCCCCTCTTCTCGAGGAGCCTTTTCAGTATGGCGGTGCCGCAGAGCGGGTGGTCGAAGAACGTTTCGCCTGTGATGAAGATGATGTCGTATTCCATTTTTGTTCGCTATTAATGCCTTGAAGTAGTATAAAAATGTTGTTGTATGAGCTTATAAATGTCTAGTCATTTCGAGTTGTCTAGTAGTCTTCGGATAATAGGGTTCCATCTGGTATTTTAATAATTCATCTGGTATCTTATAGAACCAATATATGGCAATTAATTTGTATTCTAAAGATGCTAACCAGCATCTGCATGCTGGCGGGGTGATTAGCGTTTCAGGCTGTATATTCTTTCGGCAGTTTCAATAAGCTTCTGCTTGCCTTCTAGGATATCGAGCCATTCTGGAGGGAAGAACAATCCGCTCTTGGCGCCGGCCAGCGCGCCGTAGATGGCTCCTGTCGTGTCGCAGTCTCCGCCGTAATTTACGGTCTCTATAAGGCCTTCCAACGGCCTGTCCCAGTGTTTCTGGAACATGAATGCAGCGAACGGATATGATTCTAGCGCAGGGCTCCTGCAGCCCAAGTAATTGTATGCTGTCTCGCAGTCTGCGTCCATGTTTTGCGCTATCCATTCGAGCCTTGAAGTCATGGGCTGGTCTTTGTCTTCATAGCGCCTGCTGATTGCAGGCAATGAGTTCACGAATTCATTCCTTGATACGTCCTTCATTGCAGAATAGACTGCATGCGCCTGGACTACCCCTCCTGCGATGGAGCTTGAATTTAGGTGTGTCATCCTGCTGACCTTTTCGGCGAAATCTATGCCCTCATTATAAAGTCCAGTTGCAGCCATGTACATGCCGACTGGCGACATCTTCATCGGCGGCGCATTGCCTGAGTTCTCTGTGTAGACTCCTGAATGCAAGGGCGATACGCCTTGCTGCAGGTTCTTGAACGCCTGTACTGTCGTCCATCCGAAGGCATGCATAGTCTTGCCGTTAGGGAGAAGGAGCGCCTCGTATTCAGCGACCTGCTTCCTGGCTGCATTATCGAGGTCAAGCCCATGTTCAGCTACAGATTCGGCAAGCGCCAAAGTCAAGATTGTGTCGTCGGTGTACTGCCCCCTCTTTAGTCCGATGGTATGGTACTTTATCGGGCCTAGCTCGTCCTGCGTGACTATGTCGCCCCTTTCTTCTTTGATTATGACTGGGTCTATAGGGGAGGTTACTCTGCCTGCGTATTTCTGGATATGCTTCTTGTCCCATCCCTCCACGACCATACCTAAGGTGTCGCCGATGGCGCATCCAAGAAGTGTCCCAGTGAAGTTTTCGATTTTCATTGTGCTGCTAATTAGTGTAACATATACACTTATATATAAACATTTCTATGTTCTTGACGCAAAATTGTAAGGCCTAGAATAATGAGCGCCGCGGCCCGGATTTGAACCGGGATATCCCGGAGGAAACAGGATTTCCAGTCCTGCGCAGTGCCAGGTTGTGCCACCGCGGCAAACAAAATGTAATTGTAATCAGACGATATATAAAGGTTTTTATTTTCTTCGCAGAAAAAATCAAAATAAAAAGATTTATAAATCTCTTCGTAACATCATAGAGTTCAGGCTCCGGTGGTGTAGTTCGGCCAATCATTTCGCCCTCTCGAGGCGAAGACCCGAGTTCAAATCTCGGCCGGAGCATCTTAACATTCTTCTTAACGAAACGCATTTAAAGTTCTTTAATTTCTATTATGGTTATGAAAACCTATGCATTATTTTTTATCGGCTTGATTTTGCTTGCTGTTGCAGGATGCAGCACACCGGAGCAGATAGTCGAGCAGAAGGTCAGCGAGAAGATTACTGACACGAAGGACGCAGTAAAAGGCGCGGTTGTCGATAAGGCAGTCGAGACTGTGGACAAGAAGTCGCAGGACTTGGTCAACATGAAATGCGTTGAGACTAATGGCGGTATCACCACCACCTATTATCTTCTCAAGGGCGATATCAGGACTGACACAGTGAGCCCTGCAGAAGGCGTGAGCAGGCAGACATGGCTATTGAACACGACTGCTTATTCGAAGATGAAGGTCGGAGAGACGGAATACTTGGTGACAATGCCCGTGGAGGAATCGCAGGTAACTTACAGGTCTGCCGAGGTTGCGTACCAGACTTTCAATGCGGCGCCGAACATCGAGTGCGAGAAGGGCATAGTCAAGGAATCCGACTTCGTGCTTCCTGACCTTGAGCATATCGACAACCAGCAGCTTAGCGATAAGATGATGGAGCTGTTCGCTGCCCAGGGCTTGCCGACGCAGTAATTCTTTCAATTTTATTTTTTCTTGTTTTCCAAAAACTTTATATATAATATGGCTCTCATTCGTAGGTATTCGCGCCCCGGTGGTGTAGTCCGGTCAATCATTCTGCCCTTTCGAGGCGGAGACTCGAGTTCGAATCTCGACCGGGGCATCTAAAATCTCGATACGTTTTCCGCCTTACTTTTTGTTGGCACACCTCCATAAGCGCAACATTTATAAATGACGCCAGAAATCCTATTAGTTGTTTTAGAGGGAATCAAATTGAAGAGAAGCTCAAGACGATGGAAGAAGAAAGGCCAGATGAGATGGAAGTGGCAGCGTAAGAGAATGAGAAGAGAGAAGAAGAAGCGTCAGGCTAAATAAATCACTTAACTATCTTATTTTTCTTATCACAATTTTTAATTTTTTTGTTCGCGCAGTCATCATCTATCATATCTTATTATTCTGTATGTTTTCCAGTCGGTGATTGATCCTCTGCAAAAAATACCAAAAGCTTTATATTCTAGTTAAGTGCATAGTAGTAAAGATTGATACTGACGCCAATGAGGTATTGATTCTTCCGTGATACTTGCACGGTGAAAGCAATTTTATAAACAGGCTGGGAAAAGACCAAAACATTTATATATGAGATGGCTTTTTCACATACTTTATCGGTGTAGAAGAAGATTGACTGATGAAAATCTTGCTTCTGTTCAGCTCCAACTTATCATTCACACATATCATATTCCTTTATTCAAAGGATGTTAATATGCCGCTTTCGGGTGGCATATAATAATGAGTGCTTGGATTGAATAATTAAGCATGATGTATGAGTAGATGGCGAGATAAATTGGTAGTGGCTCCTATAAAGCGCTTATTTCTGAATAAGCGTACATAAATATAGTGAGTTTCAGTTCAATAAACAAATACTTCAATTCCCGTTGATCCTGCGGGAGGTCGCTGCTATTTGGGTTCCATTTAGCCATGCAAGTCTTGGGGGCTCTTCGGAGTCACCGGCGGAATGCTCAGTAACACGTCGATAACTTAACCTTAAGCCTGGGATAACCACGGGAAACTGTGGCTAATACCGGATAGAGGATTGAGGCTGGAATGCGCTTTCCTTGAAAGCTCCGGCGCTTAAGGATAGGTCGGCGGCGGATTAGGCTGTTGGTGAGGTAATGGCTCACCAAACCTATGATCCGTAGGGGGGATGAGAGTCCTAGCCCCGAGAAGGACACTGAGACAAGGGTCCTAGCCCTAAGGGGTGCAGCAGGCGGGAAACCTTTACAATACACGAAAGTGTGATAAGGGGACCCAAAGTGCTTGCCTACATGGTAAGCTTTTGTCAAGCGTAAATACCTTGACGAATAAGTGGTGGGCAAGACCGGTGCCAGCCGCCGCGGTAACACCGGCGCCACGAGTGGGGACCACGTTTATTGGGCCTAAAGCGTCCGTAGCCGATTTGATAAATCTCTTGTGAAATCGCTGAGCTCAACTTAGCGGATGGCAAGAAAGACTGTCGAGTTAGAGACCGGGAGGAGACAGAGGTATTCCTTGGGAAGCGGTAAAATGTTATAATCCTTGGAAGACCACCTGTGGCGAAGGCGTCTGTCTAGAACGGATCCGACGGTGATGGACGAAAGCTGGGGGAGCAAACCGGATTAGATTTGGATTAGAGAAAAATTAATAAGCATCCAATCGTTGTGCTGAATTATGAATTTGGCACGCCGGATTGAGGAACTTTTACGGAGGCATCCAGAGTTTGCAAGAAACACTTCTGGATGCAATTGTCTGTAAGAGGTCACCTCATACTACTACCTTTTTGCCGGAAAAGCTGTCACCTGAACTCCTAAGATTTATAGGAGTCATCCATGGTGATGGTAAGAATAAAGAATATGAGATTTATATAACTCAAAGACAAAATGTCGAGAAATTTTGTAAAAGAATCATGGTCAAGCATCCGGCAAAGGTAGCTAGGTTGGAATCTTATTCTCTGATCTACTAAAGACCCGAGTAGTCCCAGCTGTAAACTCTGCGAACTATGTGTTGCATTTCCTCAGAGGATATGCAGTGCCGTAGCGAAGGTGTTAAGTTCGCCGCCTGGGAAGTATGGTCGCAAGACTGAAACTTAAAGGAATTGGCGGGGGCGCACTACAAGAGGTGGAGCGTGCGGTTTAATCAGATTCTACACCGTGAACCTCACCAGAAACGACGGCAGTATGAAGGTCAGATTAAAGGTCTTACCTAACGCGCCGAGAGGAGGTGCATGGCCGCCGTCAGTTCGTGCCGTAAGGTGTCCAGTTAAGTCTGGCAACGAACAAGACCTACGCTTACAGTTGCAACCGAGCCCTCAGGGGTGATTGGGCACACTGTAGGGACTGCCT
>CAYHOW010000065.1:0-6684 GCA_964358335.1 Candidatus Woesearchaeota archaeon | reverse complement strand
CGGGCCTAATTCCGCGCCGCACTCGCACGTAGCCATATCCTCGTTGAAAGATGCTCCGCACTGGTGGCAGTAGTTGTCGTCGAACTTGACTTCGGCGCCGCAGTCGCACATGTAGGTCTCTTCCTGGGGCAGCTCATCGCCGCAGCTCCTGCAGAATATGTCGCCCTGCTCCACCTTGAAATTACAGCCTGGACATTCACCCATTTTATCAAATAGAGATTATTTTATGTTTATAAAGTTTGTTGAAATGTCAACTGAGCAGCTGGCTAATGTGCCTGTAGAACGTCTTGGCATTCTCTAAACTTTCGCTTGCCGGCTCCCGGTTGGCCTGAGGCAGGCGGTGGTACGTGAACATCGCCCTCTTGCCCTTCTCTACCCTGAATATCTCAAGCATCGTGTCGGCCTTGACAAGAACAGACTCGTAGAGCTTCAATAGGTCGACGTCCAGGAAACCCTTATCCACCAATGACTTGAACGACTCGTACGTCTTCCTGTGCTCGTCAGGATGCTTGGTCTCAATCCCCTTGCTCATCAGGTAGCCCTTGGCCGCATAGAATATGCTGTAATAGCTGTGCGATATGACTGCGCTGAAATAGGTGTCAGAACCGACCGCATTGAAGACCTTCACCTGTATGTCGCCGTTAAGGCTCATCTCGAATATCATGCCTGCCAATGCAAGCTCATTCTTCGACCTTTCCATGTACAGTTTGAAGTTGTTCATAAAGTAAAAAACATCCTTGGAATGCGTTAATAAAACCTTTGAAGAAAAAGTGCTGTTATTTTTTGAGGTTGCGGAATTTTTACTGTAACGTTCTGGAAATCACGGCCTGAAGCCCTTGCTGACGCCTTTCTTTAGAAGGCTGTAGAATATGCTGGGATTTGATATCACAAGATGGTTCCTTGCTATCTCCTTGCCCAGGTTCTGCTCCTGATTGGAAAGCATCTCCACGAACTCGCCCGAAGTTATCAGATGGGCATCTACCTTGGCTGTTGACAACAGGTCGATGCCGTTCAGAACCAGGTTGAACCTTGGGTCTTTCCTGTCTATGAATATTGCGACGTCGATGTCCGAGCCTTTCTTGTTGCTGCCATCTGCGTAAGAGCCGAAAATGACTAAAGAATAGAACGGGCAGTGCCTGTCCTGCTCTTCCCTGAACCTGGCCAGGAACCTTATTATGTGCTGAGGCAGCCTTTGCTTGCTTATCAAGATGAAATAGTCAAGCAGGGCATCGCTGTCCAGATTAACCCTGTACAATGAGCTCCTGCCGACCTTGCGCTCTGAAATTAAGTTCTCTCCCTTGAACTTCCTGATTGCCAAAGAGAGGAGATTGTTGGAGTTAGACTTAGAAGATGACTTTATCTCCTTCAATGTCAGTTCCCTGAACGGCTCCCTGGCGAACGGGGCCAGCATATCCAACTGTTTTCCTGTCAGCATTTTAGTTAAAACCTATTATTTGGTTTATATTAACCAATATTTTGGTATTTATATCTGTTTCGGCTTAGGGCTGGATGATTTGTATGCCTCCGGAAACCTTCCGTGCCCACAGTTAGATTTTTAAACTTTGTTTGTCTTTAGGTTAGGCATGCAGAGAGAGATGATTGTAGCGCTTATGGCTGTCTTATTGGCCATGGTGTTCGCCCTGACGGCGCTGATGTTCGACCTGTACTGGATATCTTACGCCAAAAGGAAGAAGGGGGCGCTGATGGCGAAGATGCAACGGAAAGGGTGGTTCGGCAAGACGTTCATACATCCGGGATTGTTCTTCGAGTACTGCCTGAGGAAAGACAAGATGGATGATCCCACCACTTCCTTCTACAAGATAATGTTCGTCATCTGCTTCATGCTGTGGTTCTTATTTTTCCTGATAGGGTTCGTTGCGTTCGCCGTCGGAAGATGAACGAGTTCTGAGAAGAGGCAAAAAACAACGCTTCTAAAGAGGATTGATCCAAGTTTTTATTCTTTTAATAGAATACCGCTGCCGCTTATATTTCCGGCGTGCAGCCAAGGCACAAGTGAATACCTATAGATGCCCAGCCTGGCGCCGGTGATTCATTTCTGCATCGCCAACGGAAAAGAGCGCATGCGCCTTACCTGCCGCCATAGCCAGTAGCTACCGAAAACTACCAAAATGTACCAAATCGGTAGATAAGATAGCTACCGAAAACTACCAAAATGTACCAAATCGGTAGAAAGGCTTATATACAAAGACGCACAATATAACGTCCGGGATGAAAATACCGCAGAAGCCGAGGGACGTGCAGGACATCCTCAAGGGAAGCGGCGCCGAGACGCTCAGGCTCCTCGAGAGGCAGGAAGTGCTCAGCCTTGTGGCGAAATACAATAAGGAGTACGCCCACTGGGACGAGCTCAGGCACAAGAGCCTTCCGCAAGGCATAAGGCATGAGCATGTCTGGGCGCTGATGAAGATAATCAGGAACAGCCAGTACAGGCACCTCAAGATAGGGAGATGGAGCTTCAAGTACGTCATGCTCGACGAGTTCCAAAGAAAGCTGCACGTGCTCGACAAGGGCACCGCAGGGAAGCTCGGCTCGAACTTGGATTCCGCCAACCAGACCGGCAGGGAAAGGTACATACTCAGCTCCCTCATGGAAGAGGCCATCGCGTCAAGCCAGCTCGAGGGCGCGGCGACGACACGGAAAGTCGCCAAGGACATACTAAGGCACAGGCAAAGGCCGAGGAACTTCTCCGAGCAGATGATAGTCAACGGGTACAGGACCATACAGAAGATCATAAGCTCCAAGGACGGCAAGATAACGCCCGAAAGGATCCTCGAGCTCCACAGGGAAATCACGGAAAACACGCTCAATGACAAAGGCCACGAAGGAACGCTAAGGCAGAACAACGACGTCGTAGTGGGCGACCCGGTGCATGCGGAAAAGATATACCACCAGCCGCCCGGCCACAAAGAGCTGCCGAAGCTCATGGAGAAGATATGCGATTTCGCAAACTCGGAAGACGATGAGTTCGTGCACCCAATAATCAAAGGCATAATGCTGCACTTCCTCATAGGCTATATCCACCCGTTCGAGGACGGGAACGGCAGGACGGCAAGGGCGCTGTTCTACTGGTACGTGCTCAAGAAAGGGTACTGGCTGTTCGAGTTCATGGCGATATCAAGGATAATACTCAGGTCGAAAGTCAAGTACGGCATGGCGTACCTCCACACAGAGACTGACGAGAACGACCTCACCTACTTCATAGGCTACAACCTGGACTGCATAGAGGAAGCCATGCATGACATGGAATCCTACATAACGAAGAAGCAGAAAGACCAGGCTGACGCAATGAGGCTTGTCCGAGAAATAAGGCATGTCAACCTCAGGCAGGCAGAGATACTCAAGGACTTCATGAACGAGCCGGAAAAGACGTTCGTCCTCAACGAAATCGTGAGCACGTACGGGGTCGCCTATGACACGGCAAGGAACGACCTCCTCTACCTGGCCAGGCGCGGATACCTGGAGAAGATAAGGGCGAGGAACAAGTTCATGTTCAGGCTGGCGAAAGGGAAGAAACCCTGATATCCTATGGAGGCCCAGCCTAAACCACAGGGCACATCGGGTTCGCCGTGGGACGATGGATTAGTTCTGATAACGAGGCAGAGACCAACGCTGCTGCAGAGGATTGAGTCTGATTTTGATTCTTCCAGCAGAATACCGCTGCCGCTTATATAGCATCGAAAAAAATGGCACTAATTTTCAGATGACTTTATTAACCCAAAAAATGATAATGCCAGTGAAGCCAATAACCACTAAAGTGTAACCATATATAAATAAGCCATGACAACTTACACTTAAGGGAAAATTATAGGAATGTTTATATATCATTTAAGCTAGGTCACTAGATAATTGCTTAATAAATAGAAATGTTTATATATCATAAGAGCTAGATAATAAGACATGGCAGGCAAAACTACCGAAAGGCTATTGAAAGAGCTGGAAGGCGTCCACACGATAGATTCCATAACCAGGCAGCTGGACATAACCAGAAGGTCGGCCGTCAACTACGTCCACATGCTGAAAAAGGAAGGCTATGTGAAGACGAAGGAAGCAAGGAACAGGAAAAAGATATACTACATATCCAGGCTTAATAGGCAAGGGGGGAAAAGCCATTACGACATACTGAACGAGGAATCACCAATAAAGCTCTCGCCCGCTGGCACCCATAAGATACACGGCAGGCAAATACCGCTGGAAGAGACGCTGATATACGCAATCAAGACAAGGAAGCTAAGGGCCATACTGGCTTCGCTGGCACTGTTCAGGAACATAACAGGATGGAAGCTGCTCGCAGACATGGCAAAGCAGGACAATACAAGAAGGATTGCAGGATGCCTCTACGACCTGGCGAGGAGGATAATGAGGACAAGGAGGATGAGCATGAAGTTCAGGAAGAGCGCACTGCCGTCAAAGGGGGACAAGTTCATCCATATAATAGACGGCATGGAGTCGAAGGATTTCAAGGACATAGAGTCGGCATGGAAGGTCTACCTGCCATTCAATAAAAGCGACCTGCAGGAGTACATGAGAAAATGATTAACGCCACTGACCAGGAGAAGCTGCTGCTCAGCATAGCAAGAAGCCTGAAACGGAAAGTGAAGGCATTCGCCGTCGGCGGGACTGCGATGATGTTCCACGGCCTCAAGGACACCACGAAAGACATCGACCTGGTGTTCACGGGCGAAAGGGACAGGGACGAGTTCAGGAAAGCAGCCATGGAGATGGGATATTCCGGCTATGACCCTGTGAAAGTCTACGGCGCCAAAAGGAACAGGCCGGTGATGCTGACAAGGGGCGACGAGGAAAGGTTCGACCTCTTCATGACAGAAGTGATAGACTTCGTATTCTCCGAGGCAATGATACGGAGGGCCACAGACGTGCACGAGTTCGGCAAGAGCTTCGAGCTCCACATAGCAGACCCGCACGATATAATCCTGATGAAGTGCGCCACCGACAGGCTAAAGGACAAGGACGACGCAAGGCAGATAATAGGGAGCCGCAAGATTGACTGGGGCATAATAATCGAAGAGGCGCAGAGCCAGGTGAGGCTTGGAAAGAAGAGGGCATTATGGGACTTGGAAGAGTTCGTATCGGAACTCATAAAGATGCGCACGCCTATACCAAGGGAAGCGCTCAAGAGGATAAGGGAACTCATAGAGGAAAGCTGGAAGTGAGAATGCGGGACCCATAGGTTCATCGCGGAAGATTAACTATTTCTGAGAAGGGGCTCGGGCTGACGTTCCTGCAGAGGATTGAGTTTAATCCTTTCAGCAGAAGGCAAGAGCCAATTCTTCCGAATGCAGCTTGCTTGCATCATACTTCTGGAACGATTCGTACGACGACTTTATCTTCTTCTTGTCGTCTGAAACTTCCATCTCTGACAGCAGGCTGAAGAGTATCAGGCTCTTATTGTAATTGCATCGGCCGAACTTTGATATTGCACGCTTGGATGCATATATCAATTTCAACGCTGACTGGCGCTTGTAAGAATCATCCTTAGTGCAGATATTTGAGAGAAGGAGGAGCGCCCTCGATACCATGCTGTTTATCTCCTGCGGATTGATCTCAGATACCGACTTGACTATCGTGTATGTGGGCTCTGCAGATGTTATCTCAAAGCCCAAAAGGTTGCTTGAGACGAATTCAGACAGGCGCCTCTGGCTCTGCGATTCCAATATCTTGATCTCGTCGTAGCCCATCTGGTAGGCGCTGAGAAGGGATTGTTCATTTGAATCCTTCAGGGTTATTGATTTTCTCGCTGGGACAGAATCAGTGTTGATTATGAGCTTCGTGTCGTCTTCTGTTATGTCTATCTCCTGGCCCTTGGAGATGTTCATTGACTTTATCCATTGCGAAGGCAATGATATAACGTGCGTTTTTCCGCCCATAAGGATGATTCTGCGTTTCATTTCAGATGCAGTGTAAGGATAGAGGTATATAAAATGCATAAGTTCATAATCTTTAGATTATTATAAAAAGTTGTTGTAGATTATATCAAAATAAAAATATTTATATAATAGTTGTTGTTTATTCCTGAAAATGACAGTTAAAATCGACAAGACCGACAGGAAGATACTGACTCTCCTCCTCGAGAACTGCAGGTTCAGCAACGCATATGTCGCAAAACAGATAAAGATTTCCGAGCAGGTCGCAAAATACAGGATTGAAAGGCTTGAGAAGGAGGGCGTCATCTTAGAGTATAAGACCCAGATAATGAACAATGCCGTCGGCGTGAGCAGGTACCTCAAGTTCTACCTAAAAATAAAGAACACAAAGTTGCAACAGAAACAAGCCATCATCAGCTACCTTAACTCAAACCCATACATCTCGAGCCTGTTCGAATGCGAAGGCGTCTGGAACATCTCGTTCATAATCTCCGCAGCATGGCTCAACCATGTCAAGCCGATAATATTCGAAGTGCAGAAGATTAGCGAGGGGTCAATAGAGGACCTGAAAGTATTCAACATATGCCATTCTGATGATACATACAGAAGAATTTTTCTGGATGACAATGACAGATTGAAAAATAAAATGGCTCATTTGAAAGACGCTTCGTTCCAAAAAGAGATTACAGCATCAAAAAGCGCATTCTTTTCAGGCATAGCAGATTTTGACAGAGGCAGCCTAACAATATTGAAACTGATAATCAACAATGCAAGGATGCCA
>CAYHOW010000064.1:0-6697 GCA_964358335.1 Candidatus Woesearchaeota archaeon | reverse complement strand
CTTCAAACCCTACCCGGCTTATAAGGATTCCGGCGTCGAGTGGCTGGGGGAGATACCGAGGCATTGGGAAGCTAAGCGCCTTAGATTTACTATAAAAACAAATCCGGTGAAATCGGAGATTCGTGGTTTGAATAACCTTGACCTTGTTTCATTTGTACCGATGGAGGCTGTTGGCGAATATGGCGGGCTTGCCTTGGTTGCCGAAAAGGCATTAGAAGAGGTATCAAGCGGCTATACCTATTTTCAAGATGGTGACGTAGTAGTGGCTAAAATTACGCCATGTTTTGAAAATGGCAAGGGCGCAATAGCAGGAGGATTGACCAACGGCATCGGTTTCGGGACCACAGAACTGCATGTACTGAGACCAAAATCAGATATTGATGGCCGCTATCTTTTTTATTTATCTATCAGCCATCCCTTTAGAAAACTGGGCGAATCTGAAATGTATGGTGCAGGTGGCCAGAAACGAGTTCCCGAAGATTACATAAGAAATTTTAGGCCATCAATTCCGCCACTTCTCGGACAAAAATCCATCGCCTCCTTCCTCGACCGCAAAACAACAGAGATTGACGCCCTGATTGCAAAGAAGCGGCGGATGATAGAGCTTTTGCAGGAGAAGCGGACCGCCGTCATTAGTCATTCAGTCACAAAGGGGCTTGACCCGAATGCGCCGATGAAGGATTCGGGGGTGGAGTGGCTTGATAACCTACCGCTTCATTGGGTCATGACTCCTCTCAAGTTTGTACTATTGGCAAAACCCAGCGCTATCAAAACAGGACCTTTTGGAAGTCAATTACTTTCATCTGAAATGTTAAGCGGATCTGTCAAGGTTTATAATCAACGCAATGTCATAGATGTGGATTTTACCGGAGGGGATAACTATATCACGGAGGAAAAATATTCAGAGCTATCGGCTTTTTCGGTTGCACCACGTGACATATTAGTAACTACACGTGGCACTATAGGGCGCTGTGCAATCTTACCTATGGATGCCGAACCAGGCATTTTACACCCGTGCTTAATGAGAATTCAGATCGACGAGCGTAAAGTTCTAATAGACTATTTGGCTTTATTGATACAAGATGGCGGCATTATTAGAGAACAGCTTAGACTCAAGAGCAATGCAACAACTATAGAAGTAATCTATTCAGATTCTTTGAAACAAGTTAAACTTCCGTTACCTCCAATTTCAGAGCAACTACAAATTTTATCGTTAGTAAACGAACAAACCACTAAGATTGATGCCATGATCACCAAAGTCTCTGCCGCCATTGACAAGCTCATCGAATACCGCACCGCCCTGATCTCCGCCGCTGTGACGGGGAAGATAGATGTGAGGAATGAGGTGAGGGCATGAAGGAAAAGGAATTGAAGGATTTCCTTCGCGAACAGTATCCTATCGAAGACGAGTCGTGCGAGTGGAAGGAGTTCAAGAATCTCAGGCACTCCGTATCGGGGGCGAAGGGAGACGACATTATTTCCTACATTTCGGCGCTGGCTAATATGGACGGCGGCCATCTGGTCATTGGTGTGAAAGACAAAACGCTGGATATTGTCGGCGTTCAGGATTTTCATGATTACGAACCAACAAACATCAGGCTCCGCATCCTGAGCAAATGCCCGAACCTCAACTCCGAAGATTTTCGAGTCGAGGCTCTTACTGCCGAAGATACCGGAAAAACAGTCTGGATATTTCATGTGCCACGGCATCAGCCACGCTTGCCTGTGTACGCCCACGATAAGGCATGGCAGCGCATTGACGACAGTCTTGTAGAGCTGCGAAGTGAAAGACTGGATGCGATTCTTGCAGAATCAATAGATATTGAGGATTGGACAGCCCAGGTGGTTCCTAACGCAACCATTAATGACCTTGATCTGGCGGCCCTTGCCAAGGCCCGTGAAAAGTTCAAGGAGAAAAATCAAAATACATCGTATGCTCATGAAATTGATGACTGGGATGAACAAACCTTTCTTGATAAGGCAAAGCTAAGCATAAATGGAAAGATAACTCGGACGGCCCTTTTGCTGCTTGGAAAGCCGGAGTCAAGCCACTTTATTCTGCCCAATCCGGCTCAAATAACATGGAAGCTTGAAAGTGAGGAAAGGGCCTATGAACATTTCTCACCTCCATTCCTCCTTTCTACCACGGAGGTTCTGCGTCACATCCGCAACATTAAATACAAGATATTCCCGGATAACCAGTTACTGGCTACAGAGGTTAACAAATACGATACCAGAGTAATTCTTGAGGCATTGCACAACTGTATTGCTCATCAGGATTACACACAAAACGCCCGCATTATAGTGATTGAAAAGACAGACCGTCTGATTTTCGAAAATGTCGGTAGTTTCTATGACGGCAAGCCGTCGGACTATTTTTTCGGAGAAAGAACTCCCCGGCGTTATCGAAATCCTTGGCTGGCCCAAGCTATGGTCAACCTTAACATGATCGATACGGTCGGACATGGCATTCACTCAATGATTCTCGCCCAGCGACAGCGCTACTTTCCCCTCCCGGATTACAGCAGGTCAGATTCAAATAAAGTCGTTTTGGAAATTTTTGGCCGCCTGATTGATGAGAACTATACAAAGTTATTGTTAGAGAGACAGGACCTCACTCTTGCAAATGTTATATTGCTGGACTATGTCCAGAAGAGACAGCCTATTTCAGATGATGCTGTTGCCATGTTGCGCAAATCGGGACTAATTGAGGGAAGAAGACCGTATTTCTATGTTTCTGCTAAAGTGGCGGCTGATACTGATACCAGGGCGTCCTATACCACAAATCGCGGTCTTGCGAAGGCACGACTTAAAGAATTCGTGCTTCAGCACATAAGACAGTTCGGACCAACTCCACGAACACAGCTTGAAGAATTATTATTTTCTATGTTGCCAGGAATTTTGGATATTGATAAAAAGCGCAACAAGGTCAAGAACCTTCTTACAGAGATGCGAGCAAAAGATAAAAGTATAAAAAGCATCGGTAAAGGCCCAACTACTGTATGGGATTTAATGTAAGTCACATCAGATAAAAGAATCGTTTAATTAAGAGGCGTCTTAAACTATTTTTAAACGATATTTAAACGATTAATTTACGTTTTAAAAAGATAACTGCGTGACATTATAGGATGTTTTACTTGTATAGGTTGTTTAAAAGCAGGATTTATATACCTTCAGTGTCGTGACATTAAATGAATTGAGTGTGAATCAAACATGACCACTAACCATCGCGAAATAGCATTTGAGAAAGCCATTGAAGATTCCCTCTTGTCGAAGGGTGGTTACGAGAAGGGCGATCCTGCTGTATTTAATCGTGAGCGCTCCCCTTGACCCTGCCGGACTGATCTCCTTTATTAAAGCCACCCAACCAAAGCTGTGGGAGCCTATCAATGCCTATTACGGCAAGGATGCCGAAAATGTTGTGCTGGATGACCTATGCAAGACCCTGGATTCCCAAGGGATGCTTAATGTCTTGAGGCATGGCTTCAAGTGTTTCGTGAAGCTTCTAAGAGTAGCCTTCTTTGCACCTGCCAGTGGTCTGAACCCGGAGACAAAGGCATTATATGAGGCAAACAGGCTCACAGTTACGCGTCAACTAAAGTACTCTACAAAGAATGAAAACTCCCTTGATCTTGTCCTTTCCATTAACGGCCTGCCTATTGTTACGGCGGAGCTTAAAAACCCGATGAGCGGCCAGGCGGTGGAAGATGCGAAGAGGCAATACAAGAAGGACCGCGACCCGAAGGAGTTGATCTTTCAGTTCAAGAAACGCGCCCTTGTCCATTTTGCAGTGGACCCGGATCTTGTATTTATGACCACAAGACTGAATGAGGGGAGCACTGTTTTCCTTCCGTTCAACAGGGGCAACAATGGCGGCGCCGGAAACCCAGAAAATCCCGGCAGCTACAAGACTGCCTACCTATGGGAAGAGGTATGGCAGAGGGACAGTATCCTTGATATCATAGGCCGGTTCCTGCACCTTCAGGTGGAGGAAAAGAAGGTCCCAACTAAAAAAGGGATTGCGACGAAGCGCACGGAAACCATGATCTTTCCACGCTACCATCAGCTTGACGCAGTGCGGATGCTTGTAGCTGCTGCTAAAGGGCATGGGCCGGGGCATAACTACCTGGTTCAGCACTCTGCCGGTTCAGGGAAGAGCAACACCATTGCATGGATTGCCCACAGACTTGCAAGCCTTCACAATGATAGTGACGAGAAGGTATTTGATTCGGTCATTGTCATAACTGACCGGGTGGTGCTGGACCGGCAGCTTCAGGACACAATATACCAGTTTGAGCATAAGCAGGGGGTTGTGGAGAAGATAGACGAAAATTCAAGCCAGTTGGCAGAGGCCTTGTCGGGTGGGACGCCAATCATCATAACCACACTTCAGAAGTTTCCCTTTGTAACGGAGAAGGTAGGCGCCATTCCAGGCCGCAGGTATGCCGTAATCGTTGATGAAGCCCACAGCTCCCAGTCCGGGGAGTCCGCCATGGAGATGAAGGGTGTGTTAGGCGGCGCTGAGATAAAGGAGAAGGCCAGGAGGCAGGCGGACGAGGAAGGACTGGAAAATGATACCGAGGAGGAGATCCTCCGTACAATGCTCAAGCGTGGGAGGCAGCCCAATATCTCCTTCTTTGCATTTACGGCAACACCCAAATATAAGACCATGAAGGTCTTTGACGAGCCCGGCCCTGACGGGAGGTCTCCATTCCATCACTACAGCATGCGTCAGGCCATAGAGGAAGGGTTTATCATGGATGTCCTGGCGAACTACACAACATACAAGGCCTATTACGGCCTTCTCAAGTCCGCTGCCGACGACCCGAATGTCGAAAAAAAGAAGGCTGCAAAGGCTTTGGCCCGTTTCATGAGGCTTCATCCCCATAACATTGCACAAAAGACCGAGGTCATGGTGGAGCATTTCAACGCTCATACCAGGCACAGGATAGGCGGGCGCGCCAAGGCAATGGTGGTGACCGGATCACGCCTTGAGGCCGTGAGATACAAGCAGTCCTTCGACAGGTATATATCCGAGAAGGGGTATAGCTATATCAAGACCCTGGTGGCCTTCTCAGGAACAGTGAACGACCCGGATTTTCCGAATAAAAGCTATACGGAAGTAGCCATGAATAATGGAATCAAGGAGACGGAGCTTCCCGAAAACTTCGCATCCGAGGAATACCGAGTGCTTCTGGTGGCAGAGAAGTATCAGACAGGGTTTGACCAGCCATATCTTCATTCCATGTATGTAGACAAGAGACTTGCCGGTATTCAGGCGGTTCAGACGCTTTCAAGACTGAACCGCATGGCGACTGGTAAAGAGGATACTTTCGTGCTTGATTTCGTCAACGACTCTCAGGAGATTTACGAAGCATTCAAGCCCTATTATGAGGTTACGCTAACAGGAGAAGATGTTGACCCTCATAAGATGTACGAAATAAAGACCCGCCTGGATGAATATCACGTCTACTATCAAAGGGAGGTAGAGGCTTTTTGCAGCATCTACTTTCTACCCAAAGAAAAGGAATCGCCGAGCGACCATGCAAAGATGAATGCAATCCTGGACCAGGCGGTAGAGCGTTATAAAGATATGCCTGATGAGGAGCAGGAAGAGTTCAAGAGCTTGTTAGTGGCCTTTCGCAACCTTTATGCATTCCTTTCACAGATCATCCCTTATCAGGACAGCGATCTCGAAAGGATTTATACCTATGCCCGGTTTCTTTTGACCAAATTGCCAAGGAGGTCAAACGGTCCGGCATACCAGCTTGATGATGAGGTCAGGCTTAAATATTACAGGCTTCAGAAGATCAGCGAGGGCTCCATCGATCTCAAGCCCGGTGAGGCCCAGCCATTGTCCGGGCCGACCGATGTGGGGACAGGAAGCGTCCGTGAAGAGTTGATACAGCTTTCTAAACTAATCGACCTTTTGAATGAACGGTTCGGGACAAGGTTTACTCTGGCGGATCAACTCTTTTTCGATCAGGTTCGGGAGGAGGCGGTTGCCAACGATACCTTACGGAAAGCGGCTCTCGTAAATACGCTTGATGATTTCAAGTATGTCTTTGATAAAGAGCTTGAAACCCTGTTTATCGAAAGGATGGAAGGGAACGAGGAGATATTTGCTAAGCTTATGAATGACGATGATTTTAGAAATGTGGCGGCACGGCATCTTTTACGACAGGTGTACCACAAGATACGAACCGAAACCGTCTTAGAGCATGGGTAATTTGGTTCAGGTTTGACAACTCCCCTCTGGATGTTACAATTAAACTATGGATATTCATAGTTTGACAGAGGCGCTTAAATCCCCCCATATCTACCCTGACAATCCTTCTCAAATACGAACAGCGGAAACCCATATATCTTATCTTTTCTTCACTGGAGGATATGTTTACAAGGTAAAAAAGCCAGTAGACTTCGGGTTCCTTGATTTTACCACCCTTGAAAAGAGGAAGTTCTTCTGCCTGCGGGAGGTTGAGCTGAACAGCAGGCTTTCTCCGGATGTCTATCTCGGTGTTGAAGAGATCAGAGAGGAGAACGGGCGTATTTCTCTTGGTGGACAGGGGAAGACAATTGAATATGCCGTGAAGATGAAGGAGCTCCCTTCTGAAGGTATGCTTATAAGGCTTGTCTCAGAGGGTAAGGCGAAGCCGGAACTTATGGACAGGATTGCATTGAAGATAGCAACCTTTCA
>CAYHOW010000063.1:0-6771 GCA_964358335.1 Candidatus Woesearchaeota archaeon | reverse complement strand
CCAGTTCGAGCGGGAAATCGCCGAGCAGGTGCTGGAGACGCTGGGCTTCCCGGAGCGGAAATAATCCGTCGGGTGTTGATTCAATGCTGGACAAGTAGTCCGCCTCGCGTCTTCGTGCGCGAATCATCTGTTCATAGAGTATGACGACGATTCGGGGCTGATAAAGAGCGAGGACGAGATATCGCACTTGTGGAACGTCAAGGACAAGATTGACACGACGATGAGGTCGTTGGGCTTCATAGACACTGAAAGCCCGCAGGTTCCATTGCAGAGCATGGACAAGTATTTGTACTGGCTTAAGAAGAATAAAATCCCTACTGTGGCGCAGTTCGGAACTAATTTGGTGACTTCATATTTCAAGAGCAAGGAGATATACAGGAGGGAGTGCGTGCAGGTGGCAAGAGGCGTCGGGGCAAAGGTCCACGCCACAGGCGTCGGCATGATGCGCAAGGAGTTCCTTGGCAAGGAGGATAAGGAAAGGATAGCCCTTATCAAGAAACATTACGATCCTACAAACATGATGAACAGGGGGAAGCTTATATGACAAGCAGGTGCATAGAATGCGGCAAGTGCAGGAACATGTGCCCTGTGTACGTCGCGTTGAGGAACGAGAGCGCATCGCCGAGGACGAAAGGCATGCTCGAGAACAGGAAGCTCCACGACAAGGTATTCTACCTGTGCACGCTGTGCGAAGGCTACAAGCAACAATGCCCAATCCAGAAACTGGAGATAGACATTGTTGGCGCAAGGGAGCGCCTGGTCAAGGCCGGCATGGAACTGCCTATGAACAAGATCATGATAGATAACCTGAGGAAATGGGGCAACCCATACGGAAAGAACCCTGCAAGCGACTGACTCGGGCTAATACTTCTTATTTTCCAGCTTGTAAAGCCTGTAGGAATAATACGCCAGCGCAACAATCCCTACTATAAGGGTGAGTAATATTACCACTATCGCTATGTAGTGGAAAAAACAATCCTATCAGTATCACAAAAGAGTAGGCCATAAAGAACCTTGAAGCTGCCTTATTGGTGGCGTCCCAGACCTTCTCGCTTGACAGCATCCAAGGCGTCCTGAATCCTATGAAGAAGTTCCGCTTGATGTTCCGAAGGAGCTGCGAGACGAAGAGGAACAAGAATGACATTGCGGGGATGATGAAATAGTTCATCGAGAACGGCCTGAGCACCTGTATGATAGTCGCGACGTAAAGGCCGAACATGAACACTACGAAAGCGAGCCTGAACTTGAAGTATGGTGTTTCTGACTTCTTGATGTTCTCCTTGTATATCTCGATTCTCGTTATGAAGGTAAGTATGAGGTAAAGCACCAAGAGTATCGTAGGCAGCACAAAGAGAGCCGCTGCTTTTGGCGCATAAGAGTCCGCCTCCCCTTCGGCGTTCCAGTGCGACGGCATCCTGTCAGGGACGAGGTTGTACATGTAGAGGCCTACAGGAAAGACAATACGATTAGAAGTATAGGGACAAATTCGCGCCTTTTCATCTCTTCACCCTTTTTTCACTCTGGCAGCCTTGTACATCTGCGTCTTTCTTGCGTATGCAGTGAACGAAACCAAGCCTAAAGCTGTAACGAAGACAACTGGCAGGAAGAATTTCCAGTGCTTGTAAGTGAACGTGCCTATCATCAGTAGAGTGTCGGCTACGGCAGTGGAATAGCCGTAATATATGCTTGCCATTCCTGTAACTATGCCGGCGATTATGAAAATAGCTGGCACTGCGATGAACATTATGCCACCTAACACTAGAAAAGCATAGAACGCCAGAAACCAGTACGTATCACGCAATACTATATTAGGCGCAAAAAGGATATAAAAACCTATTGCTTGCTTGAAACCTGCATCTTATTGACTTTTCCGGTAATATAGATGTAAGCCGAATTTGCAGCGACACATCCTTCAGCCGCAGCAGTCAACACTTGCCTGACCTGGTTCATTCCGGTGGTTATGTCCCCGGCAGCAAAGACCCCTTCGACGCTGGTCGCCTGTGCCTCGTTGACTTTAATCATTCCCTTGCTTACCTCGACTCCTAGCTTCTCGGCGAGCTCGGTGGTCGGCTGGAACCCCATCTCGACGAATACGCCGTCTACTTCAAGCTCTTTCCCATCTTTGAGCAGGACTTTCTCAACGAACTTAGATCCCTTTATTTCCTTGACTTCGGTATTGGCCATCACCTTGACGTTCTTAGGCAGGTTCTGGAACTCTACCTTTGAGGGCTTGGCCAAGATGTAAACATTTTTGGCGAAATTTGCCAGTATCCTTGCCGCAACCGACGCAGTCCATCCTGCGCCTACTACGCAGACGTCCCTGTCCCTGTACAATGCCGCATCGCAGATGGCGCAATACGATACGCCTCTTCCGGCTAACTCCTTCTCCCCCGGCACGTTCAGGGTGAGATGCTTGGCTCCCGTGGCTATGATTATTGATTTTGAATCGTACGATGCTTTTTCGGAGCACACTACCTTGAACACGCCATCTTTTTTTATGATGCCGGTCGCGGTCTTGTTCAATATCTGTGCCCCAGCCTTCTTTGCCTGTGCCTGGAACTTCTGCACGAGCTCTACGCCGGAAATCGACTCGAATCCAGGATAGTTCTCTATCAATGGCGCAGTGGAGATCAGGCCGAAATCCGTAAAGAACACAGCAGCCTTTATCCCGTACCTAGCAGCATACAAAGCCGCAGTTAGCCCAGCAGGCCCGCCGCCGATTATAGCAACATCATACATTTTCAGTTCACCTCTTCCTCGGCCTGACGCTTAGGATGCCAAGCACTTTCTTTTCAACTTCTTCCAGCGAGACATTGGACGTGTCAATCACATGATCGAAATTCTTCCTGTTGAACGCGTCAATGCCGTACTTAACGAAATAGCGTTCGATGTCGTTGTCCATCCTTCTCTTCAGGTCCTTATAGACTTCCGTTTCGGACGAATATTTCTTCTCCGAGCTTCTCGGGTCAAGGAATATCCTTTCGGCAGCTACCTTAAGGTCTGCATCGAAAAAGAACTTTATTGACTTGGGCAGGAAATGGAATGCCAAGCGTCCCTCGACGATGATGTTGTCTTTTTTCGCAAGGTCATTCCTCTGGAAATCGTCGGCTTCCTTGTCTGTGTCCTCTTTGAGCTCATTGTACTCGATGATGGTGAGGCCGCGCTTCTGCGCCAATTCCCTCCTAATCTCTCCGATGGAATAGTACTTGTAGCCCAGCGACTTGGCAAGCATCTTCCCTATGATAGATTTGCCGGAGCCCGGCATCCCGCCTATTGTTATCTGCATAACGATTTAGAATAAAGAGGGATATAAAAGATTATTGGTATTGTAGAGGCTTTCGGCAGGTCCGCGCAGTTTTCCGAATCCTGGAAAAATACCAGCAGTTTTTTCTCGGCGGATTTATTAACCCTTTCCCCTGTGTAATCCGCATAAGAATATGAAGACGAACGATTATAATTTTTAGCCATGCAGGGCTATAAAAAGAAAAAGCTTAAATAGGATGTGCAACATGGAAGAATTTGAGAAGAAGATTTTGTTGAAGCTTTCAAGGAGAAATATATGGGGCAGCAAGCATATGAGGTTCAATACGCTGCTTAAGTGCGGATGGGAGCCTCACAAAAAAGGATTAGTGAAAGACGCAGTTAAATCATTGCTGAAGAAAGGTCTGATAATATGGGCAAAAAAGGAAAAGAAGGCATTGCAGCTGAACAAGGAAAAATCAAAAGAAATAACGAATATAACAGGAGAGCAAAAATGGCAAGAGCAATAACTATAACTGAAGAATCGATAGAAGTCCAAGTAGATGATACTGCATTCTTGGAAGTAATGGGCAAGTCGCCAGTCAACAAGGTCCTTGATTTCCTAATAGAGAATGATGATGCCAGCTGGACTATGAAAGATATTAGCGAAGGAAGAAACATGGGATATTCAACACTTAAGCTACTGCTACCTAAGATGATGGATTCTGAGCTGATATTAGTGGATAGGGAGATTGGAAAAATTAAGTTCTACAAGATCAACAAAAATAATGAGATAGTAAAGTATGTTTATAAGATATACAGGCTTGTCGACGAGAAAGTCAAACAGGAATTTATGAATAGCTAATAGTAAAGCAGCTCGATGTTCGAGTAGTCGCCGTAGTACATGTCTATTGCCTCGATGACCCTTCTCAGCGTCTCTTCGGAAGTCAGGTTAGTGGTGTCGATGACGAACTTGAAATGCTTGGGGTTGTAGCAGTCGTAGCCTTTCCCGTACTTCTGGACGTACCTGTTGTTGTCGCTTTCCATCCTCTTTACGTTGGCCTGCTCTGCATCTTCTACAGAGGAGTACTGCCTTTCCGAAGACCTCGGGTCCTTTAGTATCCTCTCAGCCGCTACTTTGGGGTCGCAGGTGAAGAATACGCTGAACGATCCTGGGCAGAACTTCCACGCCAAACGGCCTTCGATGATGAAATGGTCGCCCTTTATGCCAAGGTCCTTCTGCATGTTGTCGGCTATGACGTCGGTGTCGATGTTGACTATCTTGCGCAGGTTCCACAGGTCCTTGCCCTCAAGGCCTAGCGCCTGGACTTTAGGCAAAAGCTCGGAGTCGGCCATCTCGCCGATGTTGTAGTCTTTAAGGAACAGCTTGGCGTCCTCTAAGAGGTTAAGTGTGCTGATATCAGTATTGAACTTCTCCCGGGCCATGTCGCGCCTGAAGTCTCCGACTGAATAGAACTTATAGCCTAAGAACTCTGCGAGCTTCCTGCCGCACGTGGACTTGCCAGCGCCGGGCACTCCGCCAATGGTTATCTGCCTCTTTTCTGCCATCGTACCAAAGTGATAAACTAATGGTTTAAAAGGATTACGGTGATATATAAGGCAAAAACAGAGGTTCAGTCTAGCTGCACCACGTGTTTGACAGTACGCCATTTGGAAACAGCGTTAGCTTCTGGCCGGTTTCATAGGCTGCTTTGCTTTTTTCCCGTAACAGCCAAGAGGCTCAACGACATAATGAGCATCAAGGCCTGAACGGATTATTGTTCTCGGTAAGGTGCATAAGGTAAACTTCCCCTACAGCGATTCCGCTAGTTAGTTTCAGGCAATAGTTTCCTTCGGGCACATAGAACAGGTTGCCGCCGAAATGATGCGCAGCCCTCTTCATCTGCTCTTCGAGTAATTCCTCGACGTGCCAAGGCAGGCATATGTCGACGAGCGCAGGCACGTTGGATTTCAGCGGCGCCCGAGGAGCGAAAGGCTTAAGTTTTTCTTTAAGCTCCTCTAAAGCTTTCTCGCCGCATACAATGTAAACCTCTCTGCCCCTAGGTATTTCAGGATAGCCGTCAGCGGCTTCAAAGAAATGATCTATAGATTCAGCGTACATTTTCAGTTCTTGATCGTCGCATACCCAATCAGCCTGAACCTGTGCCCAATCATCCTTGATATAGGCAACTTGTCCGTCTTCTGCGCGCACACCGGCCTTTTCAAATTGATATGGAAAGAATCTTTGCTGATGGAGCTTACAATCCCGGTGGTCACAGAGGCGTTGACGTTAAGCATCAATGGCTCTCCCTTCTTGATAGGCTCTATGGCAAGCTCGTTCTCGGTGCCCACAGCCCTCTCTAAAAGGTGCGGCTTAAGGTCGAACTCGTTCCAGACAGGCGGCAGCTTCGCTGCGTGCCCGACTATATTTCCGGCTAGGCTGTCGGACTTCACCAATGAAGGGTCCAATTCGGTCATCACGGCTATCGAGCCGCCAGGTATGGCTTCCTCGATAGCGTCGGTGCCTGTCATCAGGCTAACTATAGCCGACTTTATAGGCTCCCAAAACGTCTTGCCTTCCCTTTCGACCTTCCTGCCAGGCCTTATCTCAAGCTCGTCGCCGATTTTCAGCTTGCCTTGTATCAGCGCGCCGCCAAGCACTCCGCCGTGAAGCTTCTTTATGTCGGAGCCTGGCCTGTTGACGTCGAACGACCTTGCAATCAGCATGATGGGGTCGGCGTTGAGGCCCCTTTCGGGCGTAGGGAAATTCTCTTCGATTGCCTGTATCAGGACATCTATGTTTATTCCTAATTGTGCGGATATAGGGATGATTGGCGCCTTCTCTGCTATTGTGCCTTTCACGAAAGCCTTTATCTGGTTGAAATTCTTCATTGCCTGCTCTTCTGAGACCAGGTCAATCTTGTTCTGTATGATTATGATGTTCTTCAGCCCGGCGATAGTCAAGGCCATCAGGTGCTCCTTTGTCTGCGGCTGTGGGCATTCCTCGTTAGCCGCCACTAAAAGCAGGGCGCAGTCCATTATTGCAGAGCCAGACATCATCGTCGCCATCAGCGTCTCGTGCCCGGGAGCGTCTACAAGAGAGACTTTCCTCAACGGGACAGCATCTCCGCCGCATTTTCCGCACTTCGGATGTGTGCCGTAGGCTTCCGCGCCGGAACATTTAGGGCATTTGTAGAAAGTCGTGTTGGCGTATCCCAGCCTTATGGTGATGCCCCTCTTGACCTCTTCGCTGTGGGTGTCTGTCCATTTGCCGGACAGCCTTTCAGTTATTGTGGTCTTGCCATGGTCCACGTGGCCTACCAATCCTATGTTTATCGCAGGCTGCAGCGCTACTTCATACTTGACAGCCTTTGGGGCCGTTTTTTTCGGCGAAGTTGCGGTTTTCTTGGTGGCCATTTTGGTTATTAGGAATTACAGACTCTTTATAAAGTTAACGAGAAACTCACTTCTTCAAATGCTTTCCCGTGATAGTGATATGCAGGCCGTTTGCATCAACGTGCACGAACTCTA
>CAYHOW010000062.1:0-6807 GCA_964358335.1 Candidatus Woesearchaeota archaeon | reverse complement strand
ATGCGTTTTGGCGTGATAACTGCAAGGAAGGGCTGGTGCACGAAGGCTGACGTAGTCAACACTCGCTCTTTATCTGAATTTGCAAACTTTTTTAAACTCAGGCTGTGATTAAACTAATGGAGGTAATCTAAAATGGCTCCTGCTAAAAAGAAAAAATCTGATACCAAGGACAAGAAGAAGTCCAAGAAGGATGACGAGTGCTGCTGCTGTTGTGGCTGCCACTAAACGCAAAAGAATTTAAACTCTCTTTCTTTTTTTAATTGAATGCCGAAGATAAGGTCAGCTGGGGGAATAATCTACAATAAAGGGAAGTATCTCCTTCTGCACTACGATGCGGGCCACTGGGACCTGCCAAAGGGGATGATAGAGCCCGGCGAGACTGAATTGAAATGCGCAAGGAGGGAGATAGGGGAGGAGACTGGGATAAAGGATGTTTTTCAGGTCAAGGGTTTTGCCGAGACCGAATCTTACTTCTTCAGGCAGGAAGGGAGGACGGTTTTCAAGGAAGTGACTTTTTTCCTGTTCGAGAGCGGCACGGCGGAAGTTAAATTGTCCAAGGAGCACAAGGGCTTCGCGTGGCTTAATTTCCATGAGGCCATGTCAAGGCTGACTTACCCCAACGCGAAAAGCATACTGAGAAAGGCGCATGAGTTCCTGGAGAAGGCTATAAGGGAATGATCATTTCCCGCTGATTATCTCGACGACGTCGCAATGTTTCAGGGGATGGTCCTTGCCTACAGTTTTCTTGGACTTAACATCGATAGCCCTTATGAAATTGTTTCCGAAATCCGAGTGGAGCCTGAACGCGAAATCTATGGCTTTCGAGTTTGGCGGCATGAGGAAGCAGTCTGGCAGCACGTTGCCGTGCGAGTCGGTAAGTTTGTTCAGTCCGCCAGGGAATATCGCTATGTATTCCAGGAGATTGAACACGGCGTAGTTGAGGACTTCCTGCACGCCTGTCGAGCCGAACTTGTCAAGGATGTTTTTCTTTATGAAGTCCAAGGCGTTCTGCTGCTTCTCGTTCATATGGCCTACAGCCTCGAAATTATTGTTGCCATGCACATATTTTATTATATTATGCCTTGCAGCCTCTTTCAGTGCAAGTTCAGATTCAGATGAGCAGGCTACGAAATGGTAGTCTGGGAACTCGAGCTTCAGTCTTTCGAAATTCTTGTCAGCTCCGGGTATGTCCATCTTGTTAGCTGCGATTATCATCGGCTTGGTTATCTTCCTCAGCTCGGTTGCCAATCTTTTCAAATCGTCGTCGGTCCAGTGGATTATTTCCGGGTTAAGCTCAAGCTTCCTGACGCAATCCTCTACCATCTCTTCTGTAACCTTGAGCCCAGACAGCTGCTTGCCGATGGCCTTGTGGACTGCTTCTTTGGTCTGTTGGATTGTCCTTGCGAACTTCTCCCAGCCTTTTTTAAGTATCTGGAAATACCACATGTCAAGCTCGACTTCTAAGAATTTGACATCATTAGAGGGATTGTAAGTTAATGCTTCAACAGGCTCGCCTTTCTCGTTTGTCGTGCCTGCGATATCGATGACGTGTATCAATGCGTCAGCTTGTCTTAGATCATCTAGGAACTGGTTGCCTAATCCTAGTCCTTCGTGCGCTCCCGGGACCAATCCTGCGACATCTATCATCTGCACGGGTACGAACCTCTGATGTTCCAAGCAGTAACCTTGCCTTGGGTTGCACTGGACATTGAAATGCTTGTCGGCGCAGTCTATCCTGACGTATCCTACGCCCGAGTTAGGCTTTATCGTGGCGAACGGATAGTTTGCTATGTAGACTTCTGCCAGGGTGGCTGCTTTGAAGAACGTGCTCTTCCCTACGTTTGGCTTGCCGACAACTCCGATTATCATGGTAGTTAGGGAATTGCAGATGATTTATTAAGGTTTCGAGCAAAAACAATTTAAGCGAGTTAATTATTCTTAACAATAGTGAGGATCTTGATAGACCAGGACGATGTGATGGCCGACTTCAACGGCTATTTCGTGCAGATCTACAGGCAGCGCCATCCTGACAAGTTTTACGTCCCTGTTGATCAGGTCAAGGACTTCAAGCTGACAGCCAATTATCCTGATGAGTTGAAGGGATTGGTCGAAAGCATATGTCAGGAGCCGGGCTTCTTTGCCAATCTTCCTCTGATGGAAGGTGCGCTGGAAGCTATATTGGAGATGTCCAGGACTCCGAACGAGATATTCATCTGCACCGCTCCGTACTTGGCTAACCCCGCTTGCACTGACGACAAGCTGTACTGGATTGGGAAGCACCTTGGAAGAGAATGGAAGAACAGGACGATAATAACTTCTGACAAGACCGTCGTCCATAGCGACATCCTGATAGATGACAGGCCGGAAATAGCCGGCGTTCAGAAACCTACATGGGAGCAGATATTGTACACGCAGCCTTACAATCTGCATATTACCGATAAGCGAAGATTGACTTGGAAGGACTGGAAGTCTGTGCTGAATCTTTGACAATCCAAAATTTATTTAAACTGGGGAAGATTATAGAGTAAGTATGAAACAAAAATTCAAGTTCAACCCTGACCTAGAAGTCACAGTTCCTAAGTTCTTGTGCGGGAATGGAAAGCTTTTCCTTACGCATAAAGACAGGGAGAGGGCTTGGAAAGAAATGATGGAAGAAGATTCATAGTGTTATTTCCGGTAGCACTTTAATTCTTATTATTTTTCTATTTTTTGCACTTTGCGTTTCATATATTAAGATGAAGCAAATTCCTTCATGGACCAGGGCGTCCCTAATCTCTTTGACTTGCAAGGCTTTTTTTAATTTATCATCATGAGTGAGGAAGTAATAGGAATAGCCCAATTCCTTGAGCGACATTAGTATGGCGAGGTCATGCTTATGCAGATAATACTTCTTAATGCCATCTTCAATTTCATATAGTCCAAGGGATTCTAGAATTTTGTCCAAGCCATCCTTTTTGATTATTTTTTCAGCTTCAATGAGGTAATACCTAAAGTTTTTTGAACTTTTGACATAACGAAAATCGAAAACACATCCAACTTTCATTAGCCTTAGTATATAATATTCTTTCTTCAAATAGATATTGGACGAATAATTCTTATTGGTTAATGTCCAGACAATTTCTTTCAGGACCAGCTGTGGCAATATCACATAGAAGTTATGGTACTCAAGGTACTTTTTCCATTTTCTTGCGTTATTAGGGTTCTCAACTTCTTCAACGAGCTTAAGCCATTTGTTAGTGTCTAACGCAAGAGGATTGCTCTCATTTTTCATGGCATTACCATCTTAAAAATGGGTTAATAAATCTGTCTGGAAAAAAGTGCCGATAATTCCAATGGTTACGAAATGCTTCCGATGCTGTCCGGAAATAAGGAATTTGGCATCTACATTTATCACAGACTGCTCATTCGAAAATATTAAATACCCTTAGCTTCTTTTTCAAGGGAAGATGGTCAAGCAACTGAACGTGAAAGAGGCGGAGAAACTTCTCGCTAAATACGATATTCCGTTCCCGAAATCGCAGCTGGCGAAGACCAAGAAGGACGCGTCAGCATTTGCCAAGAAGATAGGCTATCCTGTAGTCCTTAAGGTAAGTTCCGAAGAAATCATCCACAAGTCTGACGTCGGCGGAGTGAAGATAAATCTAAAGAATCAAGATGAATTGGAAAAAGCTTACGAAGAGATAATGCAGGGATGCAAGGGCAAGAAGGTCGACGGCATCTTGGTGCAGGAGATGGTCGAAGGGATTTATGTTCTTATCGGGATGAAAAGGGACGCCACGTTCGGCCCCGTCATGGCTTTCGGCCTGGGAGGGATTTTCGTGGAAATACTTGAGGATGTAGAGTTGAGGGTAGCCCCAATAACCAAGGACGAGGCGATGTCGATGATCAAGAGCATCAAGGGTTTCCCAATCCTGGCAGGCGCGAGGGGCGGGGAGAAGATAAATTTGGACTTGCTAGCGTCTCTGCTGGTCAACGCCTCGAAGCTGGCGATGTCTGAATCCAAGCTCAGCGAGTTCGACCTCAATCCTGTAGTAATAAACTCAAAGCACGCAAGGGCGGTCGACGCGAGGTTTCTGGAATGAACCCTGTATTCTATCCAAAGAGCGTGGCAGTGATAGGCGCGTCAAGGAAGCCCATGGCTGTCGGCCACGGCATAGTGCAGAACTTATTGAAGGGCGGAGTTTTCCAGACCCAGTACAACAGGTCGTTCAAGGGAAAGATATTCCTTATTAATCCCAATGCCGATGAGATATTAGGCATAAAATGCAGCAAGACTCTTGCGGAAGTAAAGGACGATGTGGATTTGGCCATCATAGCAGTGCCTGCGAAGTTTGTGGCTTCGGTCGTCAGGGACTGCGTCAAGAAGAAGGTCAAGGGAGTGATAATAATATCAGCAGGATTCTCTGAGATTGGCGGTGAGGGCAAGAGGCTGCAGGATGAGATATCAAATGAATTGAAGAAAGCCAACATTCCGTTGATAGGCCCGAACTGCTTGGGCGTGATAAACACTTCTGCTATTAATGCAAGTTTCGCTCCTGCGATGCCGCCCCCGGGCAGCATAGCTTTCGTGTCGCAGTCAGGCGCATTGGCAGACTCGGTCATCGACTGGGCCATAGCCAAGAACTACGGGTTCAGCAAGATCATCAGCGTCGGCAACGGCGCTAATTTAGATGTAAGCGATTTCATCGAGTACCTTTCAGAGGACAAGGAGACCAAGGCCATAGCGATGTACATCGAGGCTCTGAAGGACGGCAGGAACTTCATGGCTGCCGCCAAGAAGTGCAAGAAGCCGATAGTCGTTTTGAAGGCCGGAAAGACCGAGGCAGGCAAGTCAGCAATCTCATCCCACACAGGATCCCTGGCAGGCAGCTATAAGGTGTACGAGGCGGCGTTCAGCCAGTGCGGCGTCAAGATAGCGAAGAACGTCGAGGAGCTGTTCGAGCAGGCGCAATTATTGTCGATGATGCCTAGGGATATAAACAATTCTGTAGTTATAATTACAAACGGCGGCGGCTGCGGCGTCTTGGCTGCTGACAGGTGCAAGGAATTAGGGATAAACCTCTCCAAATTGTCCAAGGAGACTATGGACAAGCTGGACAGGAGCGGCAAGATGCATCCTGCATACTCGAAGGGCAATCCTCTAGATTTAATCGGCGACGCGTTGAGCGAGAGGTACGAGGCCGCATTGGAAGCGGTATTGTCCCAGGAAGACGTCGGCGCTGCGATAGTCATCCAGACACTGCAGACCATGACCCAGCCTATAGAGAACGCAAAGGCGATAATCAGTGCGCAAAAGAAGTATCCCGGCAAGCCAATCCTGGCGGTCTTCATGGGCGGCACTTTCACTAAGGAAGGAAAGCACTATCTGGAAGTCCATGGGGTGCCCGTGTATCCTTACCCGGAAAAAGCTGTAGAGGCTTTGTCCGCATTGGTGAAGAAGTGATTCTGGATTTTAGCCTAGCCTAATAGAAAGCTATTTAAATTAACATTCATTAGGGAATATTAATTACAAAAGAGGAGATTTATCATGAAAAACAGAAGGCTTGTTTCAGTATGTCTGGTATTATGTTTAATGTTGTCCATAACTTCAGTTTATGGCGCGGAATTTTCTGAGCAGAAGATGTATGACTGGCTCAAGACCCAGTCCTCGGCTGGCTCTTACAGCAACGATGTCTTGGCGACAGCATGGGCTGCGGCTGCCTTGGGCAAGGCTAACCTTGTCACGGATGCTGAATCTTCTCTCTTATGGCTGGACAATAACAAGAACGCACAGAACTGCTGGCCTGCGCAGAGCTGCCTGGTAAAGGAGACGGCATTGGTCACCCTTGCCAACCAGATAGCGAACCGGGATACGGCTCCTATGCTGGACTATTTCAGCAGGTCGATCATAGGCCACACGGCAAGCGGTGCCTGGGTCCTTGAGATAACTACGCCTTCCACAGGCAAGTGCAAGATATCTTATGATGTCAACAATATTTCTGAGGTAAAGGATATAGATGTCGCCGCCGGGAAGTTCCCCGCGTGCGGCAACACCAATTTCTTGGACTTGAACACCTGCCTTAAGCCCAACCTGATAAAGAACAAGCCTAACATGAAATTCAACGTCGACTGCAGCGCCTTGGAATCAGCCCCGATAATAACATTGGTCTACAAGTCGGGCAACTCATTTTATCTGGTTAGCAGCAGCGAGAACAGCATATCCGATGTCGTAGTCCCTAACGGCTGCTTCGGCAGGGGCGTTGGCGACACGTGCAACAAGGACTCGACCTATTTCGCGGCATGGGTATTGAACGAGATAGGCAGCGACCTTGACACTTCTGTTTATTTGAGGGAATCATACGAGCAGGGCAGCGGCCTGCACAACGCGATACTTTATTTCATATCCAAGGATCCGAAATATCTTGGCGAGCTCAAGAAGCTCCAGTCCACTGACGGCAGCGTGGGAAGGGACGTGCTGCAGACAGCCTTGGCGGTGAAGGCATGGAGCGACGACCCGACGACTTACGATGCGCAGATACAGAGGGCGAAGATTTACATCGAGGGCAGGCAGAGGGACGACGGCAGCATTAACGGCAACGTCGTGGACACTTCTGCGGCGATATACGGGAGCTTCGGCTATGGCGCGACATCTACAGCCACGTGCACTGACAATTTCCAGAACGGGGATGAGAGGGGCGTTGACTGTGGCGGCGTATGCGAGTCTACTTACGGCAAGAACTGCTGTGACAATGGCGCAGTCGATGAAGGCGAGAACGGCGTTGACTGCGGCGGCGTACACACCGGCATCGTTCGTCGACGCATTGGCGA
>CAYHOW010000061.1:0-6813 GCA_964358335.1 Candidatus Woesearchaeota archaeon | reverse complement strand
TGCCGAGCCTAAAGACACCGTCGCCAACGGGCAGCCTAAGGTTGCAGGTTACGGGCCCGTGACCACTGCCGATAAAGAGATGTACACTCAGTTCCAGATAAGGGTAGCTTGCGGTGAATCCAGCGATAAGCTCCTTCAGGAGTACAAGATCGACATCAACAGGCTTGTCGAGATAGGCCGTACTGTCGATGGCGAGATACTGAAGAGCTCTGTGTTCGAGGGCGTGATGAGCAGATGCCCTGACAAGATAGAATCTGTAGAGCCTTCAATAGGAAAATCTGAATAAAAAATTCACTTGTCGTAGTTGAACACTATAAGGCACCCAATCATGCCTATCACTATCACCGTAAGCACGTATGTTGCGTACCTTGTGCCGCCAAGTATTATTCCCGTTGCGACCAGCACAGATACCCATACCAAGGATATGAATATCTCTTCCCTAGTGACATTGTCAAGCCTTGTCGGCCTCTTGACCGGCAGCTTGTCCTGTTTAGAAACTCTCTTCTTTGTTGCTTTTCTTTTTGCTGGCATACTTTAAACTCAAGCTTTTTCTATATATAAAAATATTGTTACAACTTATGAGTTAAGTCAATAGAAAATCATTTCTTCAGCTTGCGCCTCATGTCCTGAAGCTCCTGCATGAACCTCAATGCGGTCCTCGGCACGTGCTCCGGCTGCGTCTTGAATATGTCTGCAGCCCTCTTCAACAGCTCTTCATCGCCAAGCTTTTCCTGAACACGCAGGACCAGCTTCAGGTCATTTTCAGGAATTGCCTTTCCTTTCTGCACTGCCTTCTTTGCCAGTTTCCATTTGCTGAACAGCTCTTCCGCTCTTGCGGGGACTTCAGAATTCTTCACGCCCAATATCTTCGCTGTCTCTTCCAGGACTTCATGCTCAGACTTCTCTTCGTGCTTCGCCGCATCGCCAGCAACGAACGTAACCCTGACTATGCCGTCACTAATCTTTGTCGTTTTAAGAATCTTTATCTCGCCTGCCTCGCCAGTGTGCTTAAGATGAGTCCCGCCGCAGCATTCGACATCGACTTCAGGTATCTCAACTATCCTCAATTTCTGGCCTGGTACAGCGCCGCCCTGATAGATGCCCATCCCGTACTCTTTCTCTGCCTGGTCCCTCGCCATGAACCTGCTGCGTATTGGCAGCGATTCCTTTATGATCCTATTGGCCTCAACCTCTATCCTCTTCAGCTCATCGTCGCTAATTGCCTTGAAGTGCGTCAGGTCTATTTGCGCCTTCTCCTTCGTCTTCTTTGCGCCTGCCTGGTTGATGTGCCTGCCTAACACTCTTCTTGCTGCGGCATTTATTATATGCGTTGCCGTGTGATGCTGTGACAGCTGCTTTCTCCATCCAAAGTCAATCTCGCAGTCCACTTCCATGCCCTGCACCGAGGAGTCCATGTCATTCTCCATGATATGGACAATCACGTTCCCCTGCTTCACGACATCAACAACTTTGTTTCCCTGGATTGCGCCTATGTCGTGCAGCTGCCCGCCGGAAGTTGGATAGAAGGCTGTCCTGCTCAATACGACGTGTTTGCCTGAGACTTTTATCGCCCTCGCTGTGAACTTGACCTTCTCATAATCGTCGAAGTATAATGCCTCGGTCTCCGGCACGTCAGTAAGGTCAATGCCCAATTCGCGATGCGTGGCGTGCACCTGCTCCTGCCTTTCATGCCTTGCCGAGACTTTCACGTAGAAGTCGTCCGGTATGATGACTATCTTGCCCAGCTTGGACGCCTCTTCCTTTATTATCTCAGGGGTTATGCCTTGGCTGTCGTAAAGCTCAATAAGCTTGCCTTCATCTATATCCTTCTTTATTATGCTCTCAACGACAAGCCTGGACTTCTGCTTCGTGTTCTCATACTTTTCCTTTTCTATCTCCAGTATCTCACTGACCTCGCCTAGGTTCTCGCCAAGTTCAGGGAACAGGGGCTTGAGGTACCTTGCGTGCTCCTGGCATGTATCGAATATGTCTACATGGTTCCATCCGTACTTGTCGATGAAACTTAGGGCCCTTCTCAATATAATCCTCAGATTGTATGCGCCGCCGACGTTCGATGGCAGCGCCCCGTCTGACAGTGCGAATAGCAATGACCTCGAATGGTCGGCTATAGAGTACAATGCTGCCAGCTGCATGATGTTCGCCTTCAGCTGCGCTACGTCCATGCCGACATTCTTGCCCACCATCTTCCAAACCTTGTTGATGTCATCTGTCTCGTCGATGTTAAGGTAAGCTGAATAAGGCAGGAACTTGTTGATTATCTCCCTGTCGACCTCAATGCCGGTCTGCTTGTATAATTTCTTGACTACCGTTGGGAATGTGGACTCGTAGCTTGTCGAGTTTCCTGTCGTGAACCATGCGTTCCTCTCGTGGCCCATGCCCATGTCAAGGACTTTTATGTTCAGGTCCTTGCTCCCGTTAGGCAGCTGCTCGTACTGCATGTAGACCTGGTTGCCCAGCTCCAATCCCCTCGAGAAGAATTCCATGCTCGGCCCGAAATTGCCTCCGCCAGCCCATGCGTCCTCATGGAAAGTTATCTCCTCCTTAGGCAATCCCAGCCCTTTCTCCAGCCACGTGTAAATCTCCTTGAGATACTTGTTGATGTTGTATTCCTGCGGCGTGACGAAGGCGTGCTGGCCTATCATGACGAAACCTGTGTAGTGGGATCCTGTTATGCCGACATTGTCTATGTCAGTGAACCTCAGGCAGAACTGCGGAATGACCAACGGGTTTGCCGGAGGCCTGACCTCGCCTGAAACCACGTAGGGCTGGAACGCAGCGATAGACGCTATGGTGTAGTCCATAGTAGGGTTCCACCTCGAAACTACCGGGTACCTAGGTATAGGCGTGTAGCCCATACGCTTGAACAGCTTAGAGAACTCCTTCCACACGCCTATGTAGTCCAGCTTATTTTTTGCTGGGGATTTCCCTATGAACCTGAAGCCGCCAGAGCACGAAGAGTCGCCGCAGACATCCTGGTCCTGGTTAACTGTCCAGAAATACGTCTTGCACTTCGAGCACTGCTTCCTCACGAATCCAAGCTCCTTCAATGTCAGGACAGGATAATACCTATCTGGGTCCTGCTGGGCTATAATCTTGAAGCGCTTCTTCTGCTCCTTGTCTGTCAATAGCATAGCAATAGTAGAATTAGATATGATTTAAATAGTTTTCTCGCTAGAAATCCACCACCCTTCAGGGTTGTGGTAATTCAAATAATTTTGCAAAAAAACAAAAAACTAAAGCTGGGCCATCTTTTCCCTTAACGCCTCAAGGTCGGCCTCAAGCTTGTCCCTCGGCTTGGGCTTGTCTTTTGGCGTTTCCCTTATCCTCTGGGCAGGCAGTTCCCTCGGAGGCGCTTTAGGCTCTTTCGAAATGTCACTTGCCAGATGGCTCTCAAACGATGCCCATCTCTGCTCGGACATATTCCTCATCTTCTCAATCTCCTCCAGGGCCTCTCTCTGCCTCCTGAAGGTAGGCAGGTTATCAACGGCCTCCATGTACATACGGAGGTTCTGCCCAACCAAGTCCTTTGTAAGGTTCCTGATGTCGCCAACCTCTTTCCTTAAGTCCTTGATTAAGTTGATCTTCTTTGCCTTTGCATCCCTGAACGCCCTGAGCTTCTTCAAAAGCTCAATCGTGTCAATGGTCAAAGAGAGAACCTCTTTCCTTATCAGGTTAGGCGAGTCTATCTTGATATGTATGCTCATTTCGCTTTCAGTCGTGTTTGCCTTTTTTACCGCCATTAATTTGCACCCTTGGTCATTCAAATAGAGTCTTGTCGATAGCCATCAGCTTCTCCTTTATGGCTTCCAAATCATTCTGCCACGTGGTCAGCTCCGACTCTTCCTCTTCCTTAATCCTGCTTAGCTCGTTGAGTATGTCTCCGGCATCCTTCAGCTTATCCTTAAGCTCGTTTATTGTAGCCATGACTTCCCTGTACTTCTCTACCTTGACAAACAACGGCTTCTCGCTCCCTTCCGCCTGCTCCATCTCAGGCATCTCAATCCTCTTTGGCGGAGCAAACGATAGCGGAGAAACCGCTCTCTTTATTGCGCTGGCCTCTGAAGGGTTCATGTCAGTTTGCGAAGGCTCAAGACTTTCTTCATGGGGCAAGTCTGGGAATCTTAAAGGTGGCAACTCCATTCGTTCCGGCTTGTCTTTTTTCTTAGAACTGAAAAGTCCCATAGTACGTTACACCTCCAAGTGTTAGCATAAAGTTATGTTAAGTTATAGGGGCAAGATTATTTAAAGTTTTCTAATCATTTAGAAATGGTAAGGCGCCCAAAATAAAGGCAGTTCAGGAGAAAGGTAATTGCGGCAGAGGCTTTTATATCACAATTGCCCTGAATTCAGCGTCACCGGCCAGTAAAAACGCAAACCAAAACCTTTAAATAGGAAGACGGGACAATATACGTAGAATTCAAAAATAAGAGGTGATAGGGTTTGGACATGAAACTGACCAATAAACAGGTAGATGAGCTTATCTCAAATCTTGCAGGGGACGATGTTCCACCTTTGATATCTATTCTAAAAAATAAGAAGAACATTTCTGAGTTCAAGCTGGCTGAGGACCTTAACATCACAGTCAACCAGATAAGGAACATGCTATACAGGCTGCACAAGCATAACTTGGTCTCCTTCATAAGGAAGAAGGACAAGAAGAAAGGCTGGTACATATATTATTGGACCCTTGACCTAAAGAACACCAAGGGCGCATTGCAGAACTTCAAGAGAGACCAGCTTGAGGACTTTAAGGGCAGGCTCGATAAGGAAGAGAACGGCGTATTCTACGTATGCCCTAACAAGTGCAGAAGGTATCATCTGGAACAGGCTATGGAGGTCGATTTCAGGTGCCAGGAGTGCGGAGAGCTTGTCAGGGAGCAGGATAACGCAAGGACAATAGTCAACCTCAAGGAAAGGATAAAGGAGCTTGAGGTCGAAGTAGCCAACGTCGAGGCTTTCGAAGAGAAGAGGTTCGCCACAGGTGTGAGCGCTGTATTTGAAAGCAAGGCGCCTAAAGTCTCTGCAAAGACCGCTGCCACTAAGGTTGCTGCTAGGAAGACTGCAATGAAGAAAGCGCTTCCAAAGAAGGCTGTCCTTAGGAAAGCTGTAAGGAAAGCTGTTCTGAATAAGGCCGTCAAGAAGGCAGTAGCCAAGAAAGCCATTTTGCCTAAGAAGGTTGCGCCTAAGAAAGTGTTTGTTAAGCCTGCGCCTAAGCCGGCAAAGAAGTCTTTCGTGAAGTTTGTCTTCAAGAAGCTAGTGAAAAGGAGATAGCCCTTTTTCTTTTTAGTTATATTTATTAATTATTATTATATTCTTTGGCTTATGCCGGACATGATTGAAAAGGCGCTATGCTCAGGCTACTGCAAGAGCATAGGATTGAATTTCTGTGACGATTCTATAATTAAGCATAAACTGACTAATGAAAGCCTCGACGCAATTGCCAAAGGCATGGATGCCAAGCATGGCGACAGGGTGCTTGCTATCTGTGGCTCGGGAATGCAGGCGTTCGCGCTGCTTGAATCAGTAGACTATATAGTCGCTGTAGACTGCCACCATAACCAGGCCGAGTATGCAAACTATCTTAAGCAGCTTCTTAAGTCGGAAGACTATCTTGGATTCTTAGGGCTGAAAAATTGGAATGGGGGGAAAATCAATTGCTCCAAACTCTCACCGCATAGCTTGGGGTTCCTGAAATATTTCCTGCAGATGGAATTAGGAATCTATGACAGCGCGATTCGCTCCGAAATAATTGAGTCTGTCCAATCATCTTCCAGAATGCGAAAGATATCCAGCAAGATTGATTGTCTCGAAATCCGGCTAGGAAACATATTCGAGCTTGATGTCCGTGAAGGCCAGTTCAACAAGATATATCTCTCAAATGCTATAGCGCACAGGATGGCTCCGATGAGCGATAAGGCTTACGGCGATGCTATGAAAAAATTCTCAGGCGCCTTGCCTCATAAAGGATTAGTCTACATTTCTGATAGGGATGATTCGGATATGCTGAAGTCTGCAGGCAAATGGCCTTCCCGTCTGGAAGAGGACAGGTATTTAACCACAATCGCGAGAAACTATCAGCAGAAATCTTTCTACAACTGGAAGCCAAAGGTTTTCAGGAAAATCTAAACTAGCATATAATACAAGTTAGAGAATATGCTGAATCCGTCTATAGGCGGAATAGGTATCATGTTGAATATGAACAGTATCATGTTCAGCCTTTTAGTCAGCAGCAGGACCATAACTTTTGTCCTTGACATCCTGCCCTTGTGATACTTGATATATGCTGCGCTGCTCAGCCATAAGACTAAATTAACGAACGGGCCCGCGAACGCTATAAGCATCATCTGCAGGTTAGACGCGGTTGCCGAAGGGAATGAGACGTATGCAGGAGCCAAGACCAGGAAAGGCGACCCTATCATCCTCAGCACGACGCCTATCGCCAAGCCGCTCCATAAGGCATGGAAAGCCGCAGGCAGGCCCAGCAGCATGCCCATGAACTTGTGGCCCAGCTCGTGCAGTATTATCGCTGGCCCGGAGACAATCATCGCGAACTTCATGTCTTCCCAGTCGATGAAGCTCGGCTTCCTGTAAAGCATCTCGACGGGATTCTTCGGCCTCTGTATGTAGCCTGAGATTATGAACCCGACTACCAGAGTCACAGCAGCGATGCCGAATACCTCATTGATGGTTATGAGCATACACTATATGTTTCTATAGCCGCTTTTTAACTTTTTGGTTCAGTATCTCCGAGCCACATTAACCACTTTTTAGTGAATGCTCTGATTCTTTGTT
>CAYHOW010000060.1:0-6942 GCA_964358335.1 Candidatus Woesearchaeota archaeon | reverse complement strand
ATTGCTCCTCTGACGAGCCTATCTCGATGAACATCGCCGGCTTCTGCAGGTAAGGGCCGTGGTGCGTCGCCTCCAACGTGATTTCCCCTTCGAACTCCGTGTTCTTCGACAATTCGATGTACATCTCTTTCAATAAGGATGCTGGAGCTATGCACAATGAATTTTCCTTTCCGCCTAATTCAGCTTTTCCCCAGTTGCCTGGGACGTGGACTGATAATGATGGGGTGCCTGCGGCTGACCTGTGCCTTGTGGTGAAGATGATGATGTCTGCATCAACTTCTAGGTTATCTGCATTGATTGAGTCTTCGTCTATGGTGTAGAGCTTGATGTTATCTAGTTCTTGATAGTTGCCATTTTCCTTGAACTCATAATTATTTAGAAGGTTCTCACGTATGTTCATGCCTGCCAGGTCTTTCCTTGAGGCTACTAACGCGAATTTCATTTCCATAAAAAGAAATTGTAGAAGATATAAATTTAACGCCTATTCAATACTATCTTCGCCAGCAGGCAGCACTTGTCCTTGTTGCACTTCCTTTCGCTGAAGCTCAGCTCGTCAGAGTATTTCCTCAGCGATATGTCGAAAGGGCAGATAATCTTCTTGCCGTCAGGGAAGACGTTGCCGAACCTGCACGTCTCGGAGTTCGAGTCTATCTTTCCTTTCAGCACGCTTCTCTTGGAGATGTGAATCTCTTGGATATTGTCGGCGTAATTGTCGACGAAGTCATGGATTATGTCTGCGTAGTCTTCCAAGGGCACCGTGTCCTCGTTGTCTATCCAGTAGCTTCCGGTGTCTGCTATGTCCCTTATTGTGGATATGAAGAACTTCCTGCATTTGAATTTTTCAGACATCTTGGCAGTCTCCACCAATTCGTGCACGTTGTCCTTCCTCAGCATGTAGACTATCGTCACTGGGAACGGGACCAATGGGACTTTTGACAGAGGCTTCTCGCTTGACTGCGAGCCATAGACGCCTACCCTGATTTCGACGTTGGACAGGTCGAAGAACTCCAACCTCTTTATCTGGGCGCCGTTGGTGTAGATGGTCGTTTTCAGTCCTAATTTCCTGTTGAACTCTATCATCTCTTCCATGCCAGGATGGAGAGTAGGCTCGCCCCCTAGGAGAATTACCTTTTTGATTTTATCCTTGTATTCCATGACGTTATTCTTGTACTGCTCTAACGTCATGTCCTGCTTGCCTAAATTGTGGGCGTAGAAGCACGCCTTGCACCTTAAATTGCACCTATTTGTTATGAACAGCTGCAACGTGTTGACTATCTTCGCGGGAACCTCTTCCCACTTGCTTTCGTCGTACCTGAGAATTATTTTTTCCATTGATATCACCCCTTTCGCTAACTTGTTTACATGGAAATGTTATTAAGATGAGGTTTAGTCTTCAATCAACCATTTGGTTTATCAGTTGTAACATAATGGTTTAGGGCTATAAATGCTTAAATACAGATATTCGTTTTATTCTCGCATGCCGTTCAGCCTGACGCTTCATGCTTTGGACAAGAAATACTCTGCGAAGGATTACATCATTTCCATACTGACATCCGATTGGCCGTTGACTGCCAAGAAGCAGCATTCCTCCATAAGGAAGAAGTTCGGGAAGAATGTAACTTACTATGCCGTGTACAAGGCCGTGAAGGAGCTTAAGGCTTTAGGCGTTCTAAGGCAGAACGATGACGGATATGAGATTTCAGAGGCTTGGGTCAAGAAGCTGCACGATTTCACCTAGATTGTCAGCTCGAACTATTTCACCAAGCAGAAGACGACTTCTATAGACGGCTTGAAAGAGGCTCGCAAGGAAGGGGAGATTAGCGTGCTGACGTTCGAGACGTATTTCGATACCGAGAAATACCTGTATTATTTGCAGAAGCATTCATTGTTCACTTCCAAGAATAAGATAATCTGCATGCACCATGCGCACGAATGGGCGTCGCTGTTCTATCTCCGCGCCGAGTACAACAAGACTATGCTTTCCAAGCAACACGGGCTGAAGATATACAGGCTATGCAACGGATCCACTCCCGTAGACAAGTGGGCTGCATCGTTCTACAAGAAGCAAGGATATTACGTCAAGACTGGAGTTCGTTGCGCTGACGTCTGCGAACTTTTAGTTGTAGGCAACAACGTCATACAGATATACCTGCCTTCTGAACTTAGGGAGAAACTTTTTTCCTTGCTGGACAATCATGTAGAGGATGCTGACATCAAGAAGCTTGCGCAGGAAGTTTTCGAGAAGAAGACCTCCATAGAAGTCGTCATAAGCGCCGACGAGAAAATCGCTGATCAGATCAGGGAGATGACTGTGGCGCAGTTCAGGAATAGCAAAAAATAATGTGCAATTAACTATATACCTGTACATAACTTATAGGGAATAATTCTATATACGCATCCAAGTCCAGGCAATAATCAAAACCCCAAAGGCTTATATATCAGAAATGGATAATATTATCCATATATGGATAACAAACTAAAAATCATAAACTGTCTGGGGAAGAACATAGGCAAGAGGTTCACAATGAATGAGCTCAGCAAGATAACCAAAGTCCCGTACGCGACATTCCACAGGACGCTCCAGGGTATGAAAGACCTTGTTGATGCAGAGACTGTCGGCAAGGCCAAAACCATCTCGCTAAATAAGGGCAATCCGGCAATCAGGGCCTATCTCACAATAAGCTCGGACGAGGAAAGGAAGGGATTCATGGAGAAGCACCCGATAATAAGGAACATCGCCTCTGAGCTGGACACTCAGGACATAGTGGTCCTGTTCGGCAGCTACGCCAAGGGCAGCGAGAAGGACAGTTCTGACATAGACCTGATGATAGTGAACAAGGATGGCAAGAGGTCCATCTCGTTCTCGAAATATGAGCTTATATTTGATAAGAAGATCAATCCCATCTTCATCACAAGAAAAGAGTTCGTAGGGATGCTCAACGATAAGGAAGAGAATGTAGGGAAGCAGGCGCTGAAAGGCCATATCATCCTCAACAACCCTGACGCGTTCTGGGAGTGCATTTTACATGGATGACTACAAGGAGCAGTTCATGGAGTTTATCAAAGATGGCAGGATTACCAAATCATCTAATTCATTCAAGGTAAAGTTATTCCTAGAGAAAGGAAAGTACAGCCTGCAGATAGCCAAGCACAACATGGACATTGAGCCTAAGCAGGGAGAACCTAAGAAGCTGTACTGGAATTATTGGGCAATCACTATCTCATACTATTCAATGCTGTACTGCGCCAAATCCTTGATATTGAACAAGGGATACGAGGTCCATGATCATGATGCTGCGCAAGTCGCATTAGGCTACCTCTGCGTCCCTGATGAGATAGAGCGAGAAGACCTTGAGATATTGGACCAGTCATACAAGATATTCGAGGATGAATATGTCAAGTATTTTGAAGATGCGAAGAAAGAGAGTCATATAGCAAGATATTCTGCAATCAAGACCTATACAGAAAGAAGATTAGACGAGATATTTGGAAATGCAAAGAAATTTGTCGCAAAGGCATCATTGATAATAATCGACTAGAACTTCAGCGACACCAATGCGTAAACCCCTTCTATAACCGATATCTGCAGCCTTGTAACCAAAGTAATTATTATAGCAATCGGCTCGGGGAAGATGAATATCAGGAAGTACACCAGCAGTCCGTCCCTAACCCCTAACCCGCCAGGCGCCAGGAACGAGACGAAGCCCAACAGCCAGGTTATCGCGAACACGCCGGTTATCATGGGGAACAGTTCCCATCCTATAGGAGTTATCGAACTAATCAGAAGGAAAGATCCCAACCCGTACACCATCCAATAGAATAAATAGAACAGAGTCGTCCCGAGCATCCGGCCGTAGCTCGTGCGTATCTTCACCTCTTCCTTGCCCCTTATCCTCTCTATGACGTTTATCGACCAGTTCAGCACCTTGGGGTGTATCGCTATGAACACCGCAGGTATCAATAGGAACACTACGTACATCCACGGCTGCAGCCTGGCGTCCCAGAACAATAAGGTCAGCAGGAACATCAGCAGGCTGCCCAGGCACATCATCGCCATCTCTATCAGCGAGCTGACAATTATCTGGAGTTTGGTTATACTGTACCCTTTCAGGAAATACAGCCTCCACAACACCGTCCATATCTTTCCGGGCACGTAGCGTCCCATGTCAGAGATGTACCTGGACTTAAGCACTTTAAGGAACGGGGCGTCGGCGTTGATTAGTCTTACGAATATGTAGTATCCCAATCCTTCAAGGAAATAGAAGAATATGAATACGATGATGGACAATATGAGGTAGAGGTAGTTGAACTGGAGATTGTATTCTGCCAGGTTGCCCCACTCATGATACAATCTGTAGAACATGTAGCCGAAGATGCCTATGACTAGGATGGTTACGATGACGTTCTTGATTACGGAGCTTATTTTCACTCTACGATTAGGGTTTAGACGGGTTTATTAACGTTCTGGAGGAAAGTACCATCTGTAGAGGTTCAGCAGGGATGCTGAGCGATGATGTTTTAGTTATTCCGGAACCGTTGTAATGAATTTCTGGAAGTGACGGAACAAACCGCAGTTTTTTCTCGAACAGTTTATTAACTGAAAATTTATTTTTATTTTTTCATGCTAAGAGTGATATTTGACACTAATGTCTATGGATTCTTGATTGATGAGCCGGATGCATCAGAGATAGAAAGGCGCATCGTCAACGACAAGCAGTTCATAGTATACGGATTCCAGCCGATAAGGAAAGAGATACGAAATATACCAAAGGTCACGAGACTTAGCATCAGGTCCAGGCATCTGCTTTTAGGTCTTTACGACAGGGTAACTTCAGGCAGGTTTCTGTGCAATTCAATAGCCATAACGTCATTGGCAAAGAAATATTATGACCATTACAGGCATTTGGGCGGAATCTATGGCTGGGACACATCCATAAGGGTGGATTTCATTATAGTGGCATGCGCAACATTCAATGGCTTGGACATTGTATATTCGGCTGACAGCAGGACATTGCTATGCAAGACAGCATTGAAAGCGTATAGGCATATCAACCTTAATGAAAGCCTGAGAACGCCGGATTTTCTCAATTACGAAGACCTCTTAAGAAGATTCCGCAAGCTAGCTTAATTTCCTCACTTTCATAGAGGCAGTTATGAACCTTTTGATCTCCTTATGGAATTCCGGGTCTTTCTGTGCCTCTTTGAGCTCGCGTTCCCAATTTTTCCTATCCATAACATATGCTACGGATGATGCGTATATAAGCGTTTCTTTTCAGTCACGGAAAAAATTGGACTGCATCCCTAAAAATGAACAGGTAGATAATGAAGTTCATCTCTCCAGAAATGGTTTAATCGTAAAAATAGATAGTGGTAATTTTGATTTCTTATTGCCTAACTCTACTCGCATAAATTGAGCAGTCTTAGAAAAATTAATCTCATTAGGAGTTTCAATAAATCTCTTAAATGCGATGATAGTTTTATCACCAGCAAACAACCATGAATTTACCCATTCCACCATTAATTCTTTTTTTCAAATCTTCAATATTCCTTATGTCTGGTCTATTGTGGACTAAGTTTTTCAATTCATCTGGCTTGATATAAACATACATTAAAATCATAATGCATTTGTATCTCCTCTCTTTAAATTCAAAATTTTTTAGTTCTATTTCTTGCCTTTTATTCCACCAATAAGTAAAGAAAGCTCCAATAATTCCACCTATTCCAACAATACTAAATATTGACAATAAAATATCCCATGACATAATTGATAGAAATTAAAATTACTATTTAAATATAATGTGTCCGTTCTGCGTCATACTTCTCTCACTTCGAGAGGTTACCCGAAAAACCTCCATAAACCTTATAAAACCCAGTTTTTAACATAATCCAGACGATGAAAATACTATTTTTGCACCCGCCATGGCCCGGAGACGGCTACGGGCTGAGGTCCCAGAACAGGTGGCCCAGGAAGCGCGGGGACAAGACCAACAGGTATCCCATCCTCCTCTGCAGCTGCGCGACCTACGTGAGGGAGCAGGGCAACGATGTGAAATACATAGATTCCGTCATCCAGGACTACGGCCTCGATACCACTATAGAAAAAATCAAGGAATTCTCCCCGGACATCATATTCATAGAGTCCGCAACCCCGACGTTCACCTACGACAAGAAGGCAGTGGAAATATTAAAGCAGCATTTTCCCAACACGAAGTTCATCATGGCCGGCTACCACGTCACCACCTATCCTGTGGAATCCATAAAAGATTCGAAGATAGACATCATAATCAAGGGCGAGATGGACCAGACCACTGTCAACGCAATCAACGCGCTGAAGACCGGCACGCCTCTGAAGCAGATAAGGGGGATATGCTTCCAGCAAGACGGGAAGATAACCAACAACGATGACGCCGAGCTTGTCAAGGATTTGGACGCATTGCCGTTCCCTGACCGCGACCTGATACCGCACCAATGGTATTTCGAGGGCTACGTCACCGAATCCCCGTTCACGTTCGTCATGGGCTCGAGGGGCTGCCCGCAGAGGTGCACGTACTGCCTATGGCCGACTGTCTACTTCAAGAATAAATTAAGGCTGAGGTCTATCAAGAGCATCTGCGATGAACTTGAATGGCTCGTAAAGAAGTACGGCATGAAAGAGGTCTTCCTTGACGACGACACTTTGAACGTCACCACCAACCGCGTAAAGGAATTGGCTAATGAAATCATAAAGAGGAATATCAATATTGTCTGGTCGTGCAGCATGAGGATGGACAATGTCGACGATGAGATGCTCACCCTTGCCAAAAAATCAGGATGCAAGCTCATATGCTACGGCGCAGAGTCCGCATCGCAAGATACCCTGGACAAGGTGAAGAAGAGCCTCAAGGTCCAGCAGATAAGGGACTGTATCGCCATGACAAAAAAAGCCAAGATACTTTCGCACGT
>CAYHOW010000059.1:0-7109 GCA_964358335.1 Candidatus Woesearchaeota archaeon | reverse complement strand
ATTTTTTATGGAATTAACCATTTTTCTAGCGAAAACATATACCTAAAGGTAAGAAGAGGTTTATTCTGTCCCACACCCCCAATATTAGTCAAAAGTTACAAAGAAATATAAAAAAATAAGAAAAAAGAAGTTTTACTTCCTGAACAGCAGCCTTATGAAGAACGCAGCCAAGACTATCAGGACCAAGTCTGCGCCTATCCAGAACAGCTTGCCCTTGTCGTTCAACAGCTGCCTGAACTTGCTCGCGGGCTCAACGACTGCCGCGCCAACCGGCAACGAAGTCGTATCGTCCTTAGGTCCCGCAGGCACATCTATAGCCATAAGCTTGGATGATATCAAGCCTGCATCGTTCCTCAGGTTCACTCTCAGGTTGTGCACGCCAGGCTGCACGTCGTCCTTAGGCTTCAAGTACACGTAAACGTGGTACCTGTCGCCAGGGTTCAGCTTCTCGGGAGACTCTACTGATATAAGTTCCGCCCATGCGCTGTATTCCGAGACGTCAAGCTTGACCTTCATAGCCAAGTCGCCGTTGTTCTCGACGACCAAAGGCAATGTGAACTTGCTCTCGCCGTTCTTAAGGCTCATGGTGCCCTGCTCAGCAGTCACCACGACGCCGCCAGCCACAATAGAGCCAGCCTCATCCTTGGAAGCTGCGCCGTCTGAAACCGTCAGCTTGATAAGCTTTGAGCTTGACTCCTCATCGTCGTTGAAGTAGACCTTCGCCTGCAGGTAGTAGTCGCCGTTCACCGCATTCTTCGGAACAGTGAATTCGAACTGCCACACGTAGTCGTTGTCCGACTCATCGTAAGCGTCCAAGTCTACCTTCTCTGACTTTGCGTCCAGGCCCAATTCAGGCTCCTTGAGAGATGCATAGACGTTCTTCTGGTCGTCAGTGCCGGCATTCTCAAATTCCACTACGGCATGGACCTTCTCGCCCGCCCTTACAACCTCGGGCGTTAACGTGAACTCATTGACGACAACCATATTGTCATCCCTCTCTATGCTAAGCTCGACGCTGTCATAATCGCAGTTCTCGTCCTCGCTGCCGTCCTCGAACGCCTTGACGTACAAGACATAAGTGTCTTCATCGTCGATGCCTGTAGACGGAATTATCATGTCAAGATTGAACGTCTCGTCATTGCCGTCCCCGACTTCCATTACGTCGGACTTGATGGTAAGAACCTTGTCGTCCTCGTCCAAGTTGTAAAGGATAGCCTCGACCTCAACGTCCATGTCCTTTGAATAAGTGTTCTCGACCTCAACGTCGATGCCTACCTCGTCGCCAGGAGCGAAATCGTCGCCGCTGTCAGGATTCTTTATGGTTGCCGACAGGTCGCCTATCCTGCCCTCGTCGCATATCTGAGGCATTACCTTCGTCTCAACGCTTACCGGCTTGACAATGCTGTTCACTGTCAATGAAACAGTGCCCAAGTAGCTGTCTACGTCCATGCCATTCTCAATGTCAACGTGGACAGTGAAAGTGCCCTGTGCGCCAGGAGCCAATGCAGGATAGTCGTAGCTGAACGTTAGCTTGTCAGCATCGTTGTCCTCAACGTCGCCAGCATAAACTGCTGAAAAATTAGTCAACTCGACGCTTCCCGTGTTTGTCACGATAATGTCAGCTTCAGTGTCAGTGTTGCTCTGGCCGACCATGGTCACGCTGGACCTGTCAAGCGAGTAGCTTGTGGCTGGACTGACTACCAATGTGTATTCAGGAAGAACCACACTATATGAGCCAGCACTAACTGTCAAAGTGCCCTTGTATGTGCCCGCAACTACTGCAGGTACAACCATCTCAATGCTCTTTGTAGATGTAGTGCTCTTTACCACATTCATGTTGCCGACAGAAGGTGCCGACACTGAATGCCCTGCGCCGTCTCTCAATGCAGTTGAACTAAAACTTGCAGTGAAGTCATTTACGGTGTCCAGATTGCTCACATCCACGTTGAATGTAACGGTCTGGCCCGGATTGGCTGCCATTGAGCTGTCCTGGAACCCTGCTGTCAGGTTTCCATCAGTTTCTGCTGCGGATGCAGCAAAGACAGATAACAGCATTACCGCCAATATTGTTAGCATATTTCTCAATTTCATTTTATTACAAACCTCCTTAAAATGCATCTTAAGTTTGTTGCTATCCGTGAGTTACGACGCCTATATAAAGCTTATGGTAAAAGGGCTCATTCCGCCAAATTCGAGCTTGTTACGGCTTATAGAGGCAATATAGCATCAAAATAGAACAAGCGAAGAAAAAGGGGCAAAAAAGTCATATCCTGAGGCTTACGACTTTAGAGACGCCTTCCTGCATGGAAACGCCATATATAGTATCAGCCTCTGTTATTATGGACTCGTTGTGCGATATCACGATGTACTGAGAGTTAGCAGCATACTTGGCTATGAGCTTGGACAGCAGTTCAGAGTTCTTCTTGTCCAATGCCGCATCCACCTCGTCCATGACATAGAAGTGCGCAGGCTCGAAGTCCTGTATCGCGAAAATGAAAGCCAGGGCAGCCATGGTCTTCTCTCCGCCTGACAGGCTCTTGATGTCCAGGAACTTGTTGCCCACTATCCTCACCTCGATGTCGATTCCGGCAGCGAACGGATCATCCGGGTTCTCGACGACCAGCAACGCCTCGCCCTTGGTCGACAATGAAGAGAATATCTCCTTGAAGTTGTCGTTGACGCCATCGAAAGTCTTCATGAAGATGCCTTTCTTGTTGGTCTCTATCTCGTACATCATCTTCAGCACGTCCTCCTTCTCCAGCTTGAGCGTCTCGTACTTCTTGGTCAGCTCGTCATATTCCGTCCTGACCTTCTCGTATATCTCCAAGGCCCTGAGGTTGACGTTGCCCATGCCCCTCATCGACTGCTCGAACGCCTTTATCTCGCCGTTCAGGTCTTCCAACGACACGCCTCTCCTGAGCTGCACGTCCTTGTACTCCAAGAACTCCTTGTTCAGCCCTTCCAGCTCGCCGTTCATCAGCGCTATCTTGACGGACACATCGTTGCCCCTGCCCTCAACGCCCCTTATCCTCTCCTCCTTCTGGATAGCCACCAGCTCTATCTGCTGCACTCTCTTGCTGAGCTTCTCCTTGGTAGCGAACATGTGCTGGTACTCTGAATAGAACTTCCTCTGCGACATCTCCTTCTCCTTCAGCTGGCCCCTCTTCCCTATCAGATGGCTGTCCAGCTCGCTGAGCTCGGCGGAGAAAGTGTCCCAATCCTTGTTGTTGCTTGCCATTATGGCCAAGGCCTTATCCTTCTCTGCAGCATACATCCCCACCTGCATGTCGATGCCGGACATGTGGGACTCGTTCTTTATCAGCTCTTCCCTCTTGGCCGCCCTGCCATGCTCAAGCCTCTCCAGCTCGGACGACGATGACGAGTTGGCCATCTTGGACATCTTGTCCTTGACGTCCTCCTTCTGCTTCCTCAGCCTCTCTATCTCGACTCCAAAAGATTCCTTGTCCTGGTCGGCGTCAGCGAGCTGCTTGTCTATGTCTGCCACCTGGTTCGACAGGTGCATCCTGTCCTCCCTCAGCTTGGTTATGTCATCCACGCCAATCCCCTTCTCGCCCATGGTGGTTATCTCAGCTTCCAAGATGGCCTTCCTCTCCCTCAGCCTCATTATGGCCTCATCGTTGTCCATCTTCCTCTTCTCTATCAGGCCGACTGCCTCGGTCAGCTTCTGGATCTCCTTCTCTATATTGTCCAACCCGAACTCGACCTCCTTCTCCTTGAAGCCCATGCCTGTAGATCTCCTGTAGCCGCCAACCATCGCCCCGCTGCTCTCCAATAAATCGCCGCCAAGGGTGACCATCCTCGCCCTGCCAACGCCAATCTTCCTTGCGTTGTCCAAATTATCTACGACGACGGTGGCCCCGAAGACGAAGTTGAAAACCGTCTTGAACTTGGAATCGTAAGATACCAGGTCTATAGCCATACCAACAGCGCCGGGAAGCTTAGCTACACGCTTCGACTCCTCGTCAATATCCCTATCCTTCAGTTTGTTCAGAGGGAGGAACGTCGCGGTGCCTATCTTGCTCTCCTTGAGAATGCCTATGCACTTCGCGGCGACCGCGTCAGTGCTGACAACCATGCTCTTTATCCTAGCCCCGGCAGCTATCTCCAGGGCCAGAGAGTACTTCGAGCTGACCTTGCCCAGCTCGCTGACAGTGCCGTGGACGCCGTCAATCTTCATCGAGGCTATCTTCGACAGTGCCGCGTCGCCCGCAGTGGCCTCCTTGATGCCGATGTTCCTCGCCCTTAATTTAGCATACTCGTCGTTGGCGTCCATAAGCTTCAATCTCGATGACTGCAGCTGCGACGCGAAGACGCTGCTCTCGTTCAATGATGATGACAATGACTTGGCCACCTGCTCGAACTCCCTCTTCGACGCCTTGACCTTGCTGGCCTTCTCGAGGTCCTCCTTCTTCATGTCCTGGACCTTCGCTATCCTCTCGTCCAAGGCCTTCAGCTCGAAGTCAAGCTTGTCCTTCTTCCTGAACAGGCTCTGCCTGGCCTCCATTACCTCGCCCATGCTGCGCTGCTTCTGCTCTATCAGGCCGTCAAGCTCGGATATCCTCTTAGTTACGTCCTCGATGTCCTCTATCCCGTGCTGCTGCTTGAACTCGCCTATCTTGGCGTCTATCTCCTTGACCTGCCCTGACAGCTTCTCGTTGGCAAGCCTGCAGCCCTCCTTCTTCTTCAGCACGCCGGCTATATTGGACTCAGCCTCCTTGACAGACTTCTCCAACTGGGACTTCTTCTCCCTGATCCTCCTCAGCTCGTTCTCGACGACATCCTTCCTCGACGACTTCTTTATGACCTCTGTCTTCAGCTCGTCTATCTCCCTGCCTATCTCGCGCTGCTTCTTGTCGCCCTTGTCGTCCAGGTCCTTGTCGATGTTGGCTATCTCTAGCCTCTTATCCTCGACCTCTTTCTTGAGCTCGTCTATCTCCTTCTGCAGGGTCTCGACGTGCCTCCTGACCTCAGCGAGCCTCTTCTCCTCCTCGGCGCGCTTATCCTCCTTGTCCCTGATGAGCATGCTGAGCCTCGTGGCCTTGTTCCTCTGGATGTTGCTTTCCAATTCCCTGAACTTCAATGCCTGGTCCCTATCCTTCTTCAGGTCCGACAGGGTCTTCTCCCTCTCCGTGAGTATTATGTCAGCCTCGTTCAGCTTGGACTGCACCTTGTCCAGCTCGGACAATGCCTTGGCCTTCTTGTCCTCGTACACGGATATCCCGGCTATCTCCTCTATCAGCTCCCTCCTCTCCGCGCTCTTCATCTCGACGAACCTTATTATGTCGCCCTGCATGATGATGTTGTGGCCGTCAGGGTCTATCTTCGCAACCGCAAGCATGTCGACGACCTGCTGCCTAGTCATCACCTCGTCGTTTATCTTGTAGACGCTCGAGCCTGTCTGCTTGACTATCCTTGTCAGCTTTACTTCCTTCGTCTCTAGTGGAAATTCTTTCTCATCGTTTGAAAAGACGATTGAAACTTCCGCCTCCTTTGCGGGAGAGCCCTTCTTCCCGCCATTGTAGATTAAGTTTGCGGACTTGCCAGCCCTCATGCTCTTCGCTGACATCTCGCCGAAGACGAAAAGGAGGCCGTCAATAAGATTAGACTTACCGCTTCCGTTGCTTCCAATAACTGCATTGAACCTAGTACCGAAAGGTATCTCGACTTTCTTCGCGAAAGACTTGAAACCCTTCGCCTCCATCTTAAGAATCACTGTCAATTACTGGCACCTCTCCCTGCTCTATTTAAATTTTAAGGGATTTATAAACATTTGTGTTCTTTAAAAATTAGATAAGGATTTCTGCGATAGCTTATCTGAATATACCTTGTACGACGCCCACGTCTTCCTGAATATCTCGGGATGCTTGGACCAATTGTTTTTTAAGAATTCCTTAGTGACTGGGTCGGATGGGTAGCCTGAGCCCAAGTCGCCGTATTTCTCTTTTAATTTTTCTATCTCCCTGTCCCTCGTCACCTTGGCCAATATAGATGCTGCCGAAACTACGACGTACTTGACGTCCGCCTTGTGCTCGCAAATCAAGGTTACATTTTTGTCCTTGACATAGACACGCATGTAGTCGGCGTACGCCCTCAGGTTGTTGCTCGGGCTGTCGATGTATGCCTTCTTGGCATCCAGCTTGTTGATTATCATCGCCGTCTTAATGGCTTCCAGCCAGTTGAGATTCAATGACTCAGAGTTCAAAGCGTCATCTATCTCCTGCGGCGGGACTATGATGATTTCGTAAGAATGAACGATGGATTTTATCTGCTCGAACAGCTCCTCCCTCCTCTTAGGAGATAATAATTTGGAATCCTTGACGCCGAGAGACTTTAATTTATCTAAAACACTCTCGTCAGCGACGACGCCTGCTATGACCAACGGGCCTAGAAGAGGACCTTTTGGGTTCTGAACAAACTCAGAATCTCCCAGCCTCATCCACGCCGCACACCAATGCCATACCAATCCTAGAATAACAACTGCTTTTTAATGTTTTCGCCAATAAGCCTATATCCTGAATTCTCGCAAGAGTTGAGGTATGGATGAATTGGCATAAGATATGTATGTCACAAAGGCAAAGAACAATGGAGCTGAGAACATGATGACGCATTTTGTTTTGAGGGATTATTAGATTTTTATAAAGATATTCAGGATTCATGATGGAATATGTTGTAGGACATATATATTCCAGAACCAGTGGACACGACAAAGACGCGCAGCGCTTATAAACTTCTTTTTCCATATATAGATGAAACGTGAAAACCTACAAATTCAGGCTTTATCCGAGCAAAGAAATTGAGCAGAAGATGCTTAGGATCCTTGACCTTTGTAGGTTCACTTATAATAGTCTTCTTGATGAGTTAGGCACTTGGGATAATATATCAAGGTATGAGCTACAGACAAGGATTGCCGATTTGGAGATTTGTCATCCTGAACTTAGGGAGGTCTATTCAAAGGTTTTGCAGTATGAGAATTACAGATTGTTTTCTAATCTGAAGGCACTTGGCGAGAGCAAGAAAAAGGGAAGAAAAGTAGGAAGATTGAGGTTCAAGGGCAAAGGCTTCTTCAAGACTTTTGCTTATAATCAATC
>CAYHOW010000058.1:0-7134 GCA_964358335.1 Candidatus Woesearchaeota archaeon | reverse complement strand
GCCTTCTCGATAACCCATATCTCCCGCTCTATCTTGCTCTTGACGGCGACGTAGATTATAGGATATGCCTTGTCGCAGACGAACCCGTGCTCCTCGAGCATACTGCCGAAGCCCATATTCATCCTCTTGCCGTCGTAAAGCCTGAACCTTGGGACTATGATAGCTATCCTGCCCTTGACGACCTTCTTCAGCTCCCCTAGGACATCATCGTACATCGGCCTAAGCTTGCGCATAGTGTCCCTCGCCTCTTCAGGAGTGGGCAGCTTCTTGATGAACGGGCCCATGTAAGGCTCGGTCGCAGCGAAGTCAGCAGACTTAACGTATTTGCTCAGCTCCCTTGCGTCGCCCTTGAGGACCTTGTGAGTGCCCGGCGTGCTGAACCTCGCGGCAGTCCATGCCAAATTGGTCCTAGAGTCGTTTACGCACGTCCCGCTCGAGTCCAGGCCTATGACGTCCATGCCCATCATCAAGGCCTCCTGCAACAGGACGCCTATGCCGCAGAACGGGTCCAGCACAGTGTCCTTCTCCTTCGCGCCAGTAAGATTTATGAGAATCTTCGCCAGCCTGATGGATATCATGTGCAGCGGGCGCTGGGCAGGCCTGTCGGTGTCCCTCCTCTTGTACTCCACCGGATTGAAAAGAGCGACGACCTTGCCGATGTAATCCTTGAACAGTATTATCTCAAACCCTTCCTTAAGAATGTTGACGCTCTCGGAAGGCGAAGTGAAGTCCTCCTTCTTCTTGGAGTGCTTAATCGTGGCTTTCAGCCTCTCTCCCTTGAGCCTCTTCTTGAGGTATTCCATTACCTCCCCATCGTCCGCATCGTAGGCGCTGACAGCGTACTTGATCTTGTTGCTCCTGCCATTGTACAGCTCTACCGAGTCCAATCCGTCGACGACCTCGGCTATCTTGGATGTGCCGCCAAGGCCCTTTATCATCTTGCCGAAATCCAGGCTCCCGTCAAGCTTAACGACGACGCCGTGCTCGGACTCGTCGACTATGGAATAACCCATCTTCCTAGACTCGAAATATGATTTCATCTCCAGATAGGAAAGCACGGGGTCCCTGCCGAAGATGAATATGTAATCTTTCATGCATGAGAGGAAATCAGAAACCTTTATAAATGAATCCCTTTTTCAGTCTGGTATAAATTGCTGCTTCAAGAGAATAAAAACTGACGAGGTACGTTCAAAATGGCAAAGAAAGAAAAGGTAGAGGCATTGGTCGACGGCGGAAAGGCGTCCGCAGCTCCACCGCTGGGGCCCGCATTGGGGCCTATGGGAGTAAACATCGGCCAGGTCATCGCAGAGATAAACAAGAAGACTGACGCGTTCAAGGGAATGAAAGTCCCCGTGACTGTCCTTATAGACAAGGAGACAAAGGAATTCTCAATAGAGATAGGGACTCCGCCGACGTCGCAGCTGATCAAGAAGGAGATCAATCTACAGACAGCATCAGGCATGCCTAACGTCCAGAAGATGGGCAACATGTCGATACAGCAGGCCATCAAGGTGGCCAAGATGAAGCAGGACTCGATGCAGGCTGTCTCGCTCAAGTCCGCAGTCAAGACCGTCATCGGCTCGGCAAACTCTTTAGGTGTATTGGTAGAGGGAATGAACGGAAGGGAAGCCTGCACCGCAGTGGAAGAGGGCAAGTTCGAGAATGAGATAAAATCGGGCGAGACCGAGACCCCGAAAGAGAAGCTTGCTGAATTAAAGTCACAGCTTGAGGCAGTACAGAAGGACTTCGCCAAGGAATTGGACAGGCGCAAGGCCGTTGCCGCTGCAGCAAAGGAAGAGAAGCCCAAGGAAGGGGAAGCCGGCAAGGAAGCCGCTCCCGCCGCCGCAGGAGCTAAGCCCGCGGCCGGAGCCAAGGCAGCCGCACCTGCAGAGAAGAAAGCTGGGAAGAAGTAATCTTCCTTCTTTTTTATTTTTTTAATATTCATTTTTTCCAATCAATTATACACGAAGATTCTGGAAGTTATTTTTAGAATAGAACTTGATTGCGCCATGATTTTGAGAAGATGTCTCTAGATAACTATACTTTATCCCTTTCCTCTTAAACCAATCCTTAGAAAAGTCCAAGAGCTTTTTCGCTATGCCTAAACGCCTATACTTCTTATCAACCATCAATCCAGATATGTGCCCCACCCTCTTCAACTGATACAGGGGCAACCTTTCTTTAATTGAGAATGTAATATATGCGACAATCTTATCGCCATCCAATGCTACAACAGTCTTTTCTGCCACACGGCCCAAAGTTTTCTTGAAATAGCTTTTGACATCATTATCATCTATTTTTGAGATCTTAAAAAAATCAGGATGGTGCTGGTCGTATTCCTTAAAGAATTCCTTTGAAAGATGAATCAAATCGTCAAGTTCATCTTTCTTTGTCAAGTATCTTATCTTAATCATCATAGCTATAACAAGCTTATTTGCTTATATATTTTTTTCAACCGAATGTTTTCAATACCTTTATAAACAACGCCAAATTCTTAATATCTCAATCGGGGCTGTGGGGTAGCTTGGTCTATCCTTTCGGGTTTGGGACCCGAAGACCCAGGTTCGAATCCTGGTAGCCCCACCACATAATAACGAAACATTTATAAATACACCAAAATTAAGTCAGATAAAATAACCAGAGGTTAAAATGGCAACAAAGAAAGTAGGTTCTACAGGAAGATACGGCGTAAGGTACGGCCAGAGGCTCAGGGCGAAAGTCAACATGGTCGAAAAGACCCAAAAGAAGAGCAAGAAGTGCCCGTACTGCAACAGGGACGCCGTAAAGAGAGTGTCTGCCGGAATATGGCAGTGCAAGAAGTGCGAATCCAAGTTCACAGGGAAAGCGTACAGGATAGGAGAATAAAAATGGTCTCATACAAATGCTTCACGTGCGGCAAAGAGGTAAAGAGCGACTACCTGAAGAAGAAGATAAGATGCCCGTACTGCGGCAGCAAGATACTGTACAAGATAAGAAGCACGCACACGACAGTGAAGGCGAGGTAGTTCCGATGGACAAGAAAACAGAAGAGAAAATCAGCCAGCTCCAGCTGTTAGAGCAGAACATGCAGAACTTCTCGATGCAGAAGCAGAATTTCCAGACGCAGCTCATGGAGACAGAAAACGCGCTGAAAGAGCTTGAGCACGCGAAAGCGCCAATGTTCAAGATTGTAGGCAACATCATGATAGCTTCAGACAAGAGTCATCTCGAGAAAGACTTGAACTCTAAGAAAGACATCCTTAACCTAAGGATGAAGAGCATTACCAAGCAGGAAGATTCCATCAAGGAAAAGCTCAAGGGCATCCAAGACGAAGTCATGACAGAACTGCAAGGCAAGTGAGGAGGGCCGAAACATGTCCGAAGAAATCCTAAGCTTAATAGAATCGCTAAGCTTGATTGAGCAGGACCTTAGCATCCCGAAAAACGTGAGGGGCAAGGTCAAGAACGCTATTTCTGCGCTTGAGGAAGAAGGCATGGACAATAACGTCAAGGTCAACAAGGCGCTCCAGGAGCTCGACGAGATAGCCGACGACCCAAACATACCATCATACGTCAGGCCGCAGATATGGAACATCGTAAGCCTTTTGGCCGGACTTTAGAGAAATATTTATAAAGCCTAAGGCTATACCAAAAATATTCAAAATTAAAGCAAATTTCATGCTTAAAAACGGAGGGAAAAAAAATGAGGGAAACCTTAACCAGGATTAAGGAGAAGATTATTGGCACTTCTGGCAAAGACTATGATTATCCGGATGAGTTCGGCGAAGATTATCTGGAGATAGACCACGAGCAGGCTGTGGCCCAGCAGAAGAAGGCAAAGGTTACCGTCAGGCCGTTCGTTATAAACGACTTCGGCGACATCAAGGAGCCTTTGGATGTCTTGAGGGAAGGGTACACAATCGTGCTTCTTAACATCAGGGGCCTGAAGGCCAACGACATGATGGAGCTCAAGAGGGTTGTCGGCAAGCTCAAGAAGACCATAGACGCTGCTGGCGGAGACATCGCAGGGTTCGGAGAGGACTGGATTGTCGTGACGCCGTCGTTCGCAGAAGTCTACAGGGCGCCCGACATGCCCGACTAAATGCAATAAGCATTTTTTATTTTCTATATTTTCTGATTTCTTCTTGCTCTAAATCACCGATTCAAAAACTATTTAAATGAAGCCAATTTCTTCCGTAGCATGGACCAGGAAGAAAACCAGCCGTGCCCGATATGCGGCGAGAAGAAGTGCACTTTGACCCAGGAAGAGCTGGACATCCCTTACTTCGGCAAGACATACGTGTTCGGGATGGACTGCAAGGCGTGCGGATTCCACATGTCGGACGTAGAGGCAGACGAGGCTAAGGATCCCGTCAAGATAGAGTTCACCACAGAGAAGGCGGACGACATGAACGTCAGGCTGGTCAAGTCCACCGAGGCGACAGTGAGGATACCGGCGCTTAAATTAGACATCTCTCCAGGCCCAGACGCGGAAGGGTACGTCACAAACATCGAAGGGCTATTGCAGAGGATAAAGAAGATCATAGAGCAGCAGAGGGATGCTGCAGCCGCAGAGGACGACGATGCGACAAAGACAACCGCCAAGAATCTTTTGAAGAAGATATGGAAGATAGAGTGCGGCGACGTGCCGATGAAGATAGTCATCGAAGACCCGTCAGGCAACTCGGCGATAATATCCGAGAAGGCAGTCAAAGAAAAGCTCACTGTCAAGAAGAAAAAGGCTTAAATCCTCAATGCCATTTTAATTTCTTGATGAAACTAAAAATATTCATTTCATATTGGCTGCCCACATTCATTTATGCTTCGCTGATATTCTATCTCTCGTCGATGCCGAGCCTCCTGCACCCCGACGCAGCCCCAGACTTCACAATGCAGGACAAGGCGTACCATCTCATAGAATACTTCTTCCTATCTTTCCTCATCCTAAGACTGATGATATACTACAAGGTGAAGAACAAGTACATGTACGCAATCGCATTGGCTACGCTATACGGGGTTATGGACGAGCTCCATCAATTGTTCGTCTTAGGAAGATACTTCAGCGGATGGGACATGCTCGCCAACCTTATCGGCGCGTCTCTGATACTCACCATTCGAAAGCTTCGCTCATACGATTCCTATAAACCATAGAATGGAAATTGGTTACAGCATCTATCTTTCTTTTCATATCAGAAAAATATTCCGGCACCTGTCCATTGACTTTGTGGCAGATAGAATATGAAACAAGTATGAGCTTGCCTACCTCGTCAGGAATCAAGCCAGCAGTGTCAACCTCAGGCTGCTCAATGCTGCAGACAACCTTCACCTCGCCCTCCAGAAGCTTCAGCACCGACTGCAATTCCTCGTCCTTGGATGTCAGCGCCATGAACCGACTTGCCTTCTCCTCGTTAGGAATGTCAAGGCTACGAATTTCCCTGTAAGCCGGACTGTTCCTGAACCTGTCAGCCATGATATCTATGTATTTATTATTTATCACAGACATCGTCATCCTGTCAGGCAACTCCCTCTTGTAGTCGTGGACGCTCCTCAAAGATCCGTCAGAATTGAACACTGTGTGAACGCGCGAGTACGGCCTGTCGGCGTGGACCAGAAATAATTCTAGGCTGTCATCCTTCGCCCTAAGCAATCCCTCGCCCGCAAAGAACCTCGGGGCCGATATTTCAACCTTCAATTCCTGTTCCATAAGGATGCAGGCTAGAAGAACTAATATATAAGCATTTTCAATCGAACTTCCCCGGCACCACGTGGTGCATCCTGCACACAGGGACGTACAGCTTCTTGTTGGGTATTATCAATTCATCGCCATAGTGCGACGGCTCCGTGTGGGCCTCGTCCCTGAACCTCATGGTGTACTCGGCCTCTTCGCCGCAATAGATGCCTGGCAAGACCTCGTACTGACACAATGCCGTAAGCTTCCTGTGCGAGTCGGCTATGCCCGCTATCTCCGACACGGTGACGCCGCCTTCCAGCGTGAACAATTCCTTCCTGTAGTCGTGCTCCAATCCTCCAGCAAAGACGTTGACGCCCCAGTAGGACATCCTCTCTATCGCCTTCTTTATGCCGCTGTCGAAGAAGTTCAGCTCGTCTATAATCACATAGAACTGCGGGTTCCATCTCAGCGAGCCCCTCACCTCGACTAACTTATTTTGGTGCCTCAATGAATCTATGAGCCTCACGCCCATCTTGAAATGGCTCTCCGACGTGACGCCCGAATACCTCTTCAGCTCGGACTCGACCTTGGACAACAATTCAGAAGAATTGTTCACGCTTATCGCCGGCACAGACACCTTGCTCGTCTCGCCGTTCAATCTCGATACGATGCAGGGAGTGTCGGAATCGTTCTTCGCGTGCACGAACGCGTATATGGTCTGGCTCAGTGCCTGCAGCTGCTTGTAGTGGTGGACCAATTGCAACGACTTGCTCGCGCACATAGGCCCTGTGTAGATTATCTTCTTCCCCTCAGAAACAATATTCTCTAATTTCGGACTCATGTGATTTCAACCTCTTTTTCCCCACGCCTTACCCACTACCTCATTCTTTTTAAATATGATTATGATGGAAACATCATATCCAATCATAATGTTTATAAATGAGGATGGGAACTATCATCCCTATGAAAGTAATCCACGTCGAGGCTAAGGCGAACGCCGATGTCAAGGATGTCGTGAAGAAGGTCAAGCACGGTGGCAGATTGGGCCTGATGACGACCATCCAGTTCGTGAACCAGCTGAAAGACGTGAAGAAGATACTGCCCAACTCGGTGATAGGCGGACAGGTATTGGGATGCAACGTGTCGAAGGCGTTGGAGATAATAGAAGAGGTCGACGCGTACCTCTATATCGGCTCTGGAGAGTTCCATCCTTTGGAAATTGCTTTAGAGACAGGTAAGGAAGTCATCTGGGCGAACCCGTTCACCAATGAAGTCAAAGAGATTTCCAAGGACGAGATTGAGAAGAGGAAGAAACGAATCAAAGGAGCGTACATGAAGTTCCTCGCTTCTGACAAGATTGGAATATTAGTCTCATCCAAAAAAGGACAGAACCAGATGAAGGCCGCCTTGGAATTCCAGAAAACCTTGAATAAGAAATCGTACATATTCCTTTGATAATAAATCTATACTTTTTCTATTTATGA
>CAYHOW010000057.1:0-7146 GCA_964358335.1 Candidatus Woesearchaeota archaeon | reverse complement strand
AAACAGAAATAAAGATACAGAACATTGTCGCAACGACAAACTTGGAAGTGGCCATACCTTTGGTCAAGCTAGCGGAGGCATTGCCTAACACGGAATACAATCCCGAGCAGTTCCCTGGCTTGGTTATGAGGATCAAGGAGCCGAAGACTTCCGCATTAATTTTCAGTTCGGGCAGGATTGTTTGTACGGGTGCGAAATCGATGAAGAAAGTCAACGAGGCTATAGAGCAGATAGTCAAGAACATCGAGAAGATTAAGATAAAGATACCTGTTGACCCAAAGGCGACCGTGCAGAACATGGTAGCTTCGGGCAGCATAGGCATCGACTTGAACTTGAACTCGCTGACGATAGACTTGGAGAACACGGAGTACGAGCCCGAGCAGTTCCCCGGCCTTGTCTACAAGTTGCCTGGTACAAGGGCGACATTTTTGCTGTTCAGCAACGGCAAGATTGTATGCACTGGTACGCGGTCAGAGAAGAAGCTGCACGAGGCAGTCGACATGCTTGTGGCTAACCTTGCGAAAGTCGGTTATAAGTGATATTTTATTTTTTCTTTTTTAATCTCCGGAAATAACAGCTCTTTTTTTTAGCAAGGTTTATAACCCACTTTTGATTACTCAACTTTATACATCAGTTAAAGGGGGTCATTAGAATTGGCTATGGAAGCAATCGACCAGATTGAGAAATTCCAGGAGTTTTTAGAGGCGCATTATTTAAATAGCATCAATGCTGCCGTCTCCAAGGGCCACAAGTCGATAAGCGTGGATTTCTTCGAGCTCTCGAAGTTCGACCCTGACCTGACCGAGATATTGCTGGAGGAGCCTGAAGAGGTAATCAAGGCCGCCGAGATGGCTATCGAGCAGTTCGACCTTAAGAAGCCGCTGAAGGTGAGGTTCTTCAATTTCCCTGATTCGCAGAAGGTTCTCGTCAGGAACATAAGGAGCAACCATCTCAACAAGTTCATCGCCATTGATGGAATAATCAGGCAGACGTCCAACGTCAGGCCTGAGGCGGTGTCGGCGAGGTTCGAGTGCCCATCGTGCGGTAATGTCATAACGCTTCCGCAGACAGAGAGCAAGTTCAGGGAGCCGTCAAGGTGCACGTGTGGCAGGAAAGGCCAGTTCAGGCTGCTGTCTAAGGAGTTCGTCGACGCGCAGAGGATAGTGATAGAGGAGTCTGCCCAGTCATTGGAAGGCGGCGCTGAGCCCAAGAGGCTTTCGATTTTCCTGAGGGACGACTTGGTTGAGCCATACATGGAGAAGAAGACAACTCCGGGAAAGAACGTTATAATCACGGGCGTGGTCAAGGAAGTCCCTATACCTGCTAAGGACGGCGGCATCTCTACGAGGTTCGACCTGATAATGAACGCGAACAGCATCAATACTCTTGAGGAGGATTATACCGATGTCCACATTAGCGATGAGGATGTGAAGGAAATCAGGGATTTGGCGAAGGACAAGAAGATTTACGATAAGCTTATTTCTTCCGTGGCGCCGAGCATATTCGGCCATGACAGGGTCAAGGAGGCAATTGTCTTGCAGCTGATGGGCGGAGTGAGGAAAGTCAAGTCCGACGGCACGATAATCAGGGGCGACATACATATTCTTCTGGTCGGAGACCCGGGTGCAGGTAAGTCTGCCATACTCTCTTTCGTCAAGAACACTGCGCCTAAGGCGAGGTACGTTGCTGGAAGGAGCTCTTCGGGAGCCGGCTTATGTGTAGCTCCCGATAGCATTGTTTTGACTAATCCTGGCGGAATGAGCAAGATCAAGAATGTCGTAGAGAAGCACCTTGAGGGCAATATGAGGGAATATTGCGACGGTGTTTGGCAGGCGAAAAAGGCAGATTCTGATGTAAAGATTTATACTTTGAATGATAAGCTAAAGATAGAGGGTAAGAAGCCGGCGCAATTCTGGAAACTGAAGGCTCCTGAAAATATGGTGAGGATAAAGACAAGGCTAGGCAAAGAACTATCAATTACTCCCAACACAAAATTATTGACTATAACTGATGGCAATGTTGAATGGAAGATGGCGGGCGTGTTTAAGGAGACAGATTTTGTTGCTACTGCGAGTGCATTAAAGGATGTGAAGTTTAATAGTAAGGGGATAAAAGATAAAAGCCTTTTAAGGAAAAAATTTAATCTCGCCAATTCGGATATTTTCTGGGACGAGATAAAGGAGATTAATTTTGACAAGGACCATAATTACGAGTATGTCTATGATTTGACTGTGGAGGATTCCCATAATTTCTTGGTCAATGGCTTTGTGGTGCATAATACTGCAACTGTCGTTAAAGATGAGTTCCTGAGGGGCTGGGCATTGGAGGCAGGAGCGATAGTATTGGCAGATAGGGGAGTTCTGGTCATAGATGAAATGGACAAGATGACAAAAGAAGACACCTCTGCATTGCATGAAGGAATGGAACAGCAGAGCTATCATCCCGACTTTGAGATAATGTTCAGTGACGGGACATTGGCAAAGATAGGGAATTTCGTCGACAGCTTGATGTCGGAGGATAAAGATAAGATTGTTAAGGGAAAAGACTGCGAGATTTTGCCTGTTGATAAGTATGAAGTATTGACGACGGATTTCAATAAAGTTTATCCAATCAAAGTAAACAGGGTAAGCAGGCATAAGGCTCCTGATTCTTTCATAGAGGTAAGTTTCAGCAACGGCCGAAAAATTAGGGTTACCCCCGAGCATCCTTTCTTTGTGTTTAAAGAGGGAAAATATATAGAATTAGGGGCTGAATCTTTAACTAATGGGATGCAAATACCTGCACCTAAAAAGTGGCCTATTACAAAAGAGACTATACTATTAAAAGATTCATACTTAAAATTTGTCCAAGTAAAATCAATAAGAAAGATACCTAATACAGACGCAAAATGGGTATATGATGTCACAGTAGAGCCTAACCACGCATTTATCAGCGAAGGATTGGTCCTGCACAATACCATAACAATCGCGAAAGCCAACATCCAGGCCACGCTGAGGTGCCAGACGACAATCCTGGCGGCGGCCAATCCTAAATTAGGCAGGTTCGACCCGTTCGCGCCGATAGCCCAGCAGATAGACCTGCCTCCTGCTTTGATCAACAGGTTCGACCTGATTTTCGTGTTGAGGGACATACCTAACAGGGACAAGGATGCGATGATAGCCCACCATATATTGAAGCACCAGTCGCAGAAGGGCGAGGCTGCTGTCATTCCGCCTGTGCAGTTAAGGAAATACCTTACTTACGTCAAGCAGAACGTGTTTCCTGTTCTGACTGACGAGGCGATAGAGGACATCAAGCAGTTCTATGTGAGCCTGAGGAATTCCGGCAGCACCGGCGACGAGGCGATAAGGCCGATTCCGATTTCAGCGAGGCAGCTGGAGGCCATAGTGAGGATGGCTGAAGGGTCGGCGAGGATAAGGCTTAGCGATAAGATTGACAGGGATGATGTCAAGAAGGCGATCACTCTGTTGAGGGCGTGCCTGTTGGAAGTCGGCATAGACCCAGAGACGGGCCAGATAGACATCGACAGGATAGGGTCTGGCATCACTGCGTCCGAGAGGGGCAAGATAGTCACAGTGAGGGACATAATATTCAAGCTTGACGATGAAGGCAAGAAGACTATCCCTATAGAGGACATAATGGAGATAGCCCGGCAGAAGGGCATAGCCGAGCAGAAGGTCGAGGAAGCCATAGAGAAGCTTAAGAAGTCCGGCGACATATTCCAGCCTAAGCCTAACTTCATCCAGAAGATATAGAAGTATATACTGCATCACAATAATCATTATTTAAGTGTAAGCAATAACGTGAGACTATGCAACCGCAAAAACGTCAGACAGCGTACAAGTTCTGGATAAAGGACATAGCCGAGGCCGAGGCTGGCGTCAACGAGGATGGCGCGATGTATTTCAAGATAAGGGGCAAGGACGTCTTGAGAGTGAATGTCCTGGCGGTTGTCATCCACAAGTACGTCTCCGAGAACGGCAACTACGTTTTCGTCACATTAGACGACGGCTCAGGCCAGACAAGGCTGAAGGCGTGGAACGAGGACACGCAGATTCTTTCCAAGGCCGAGATAGGCGACCTTGTGATGGTACTTGGCAAGGTGGGCTTGAACAACAACGAGATATTCATCAGGCCGGAAGCTATAAGGAAGATGGATATTGAGTGGGAGCAGGTTAGGAGGCTGGAGCTCACCAAGCTCTACGGAAAGCCCGAGGGCGAGAAGAGGATGGCGGTCAACGAGGTCCAGGACAGTCCTTCGACGGTGGTTGAGGAGATGGTTGTGGGCGGCGAGTCAGCATTGAGCATAAGGCAGAAAGTAATTTCTTATCTGGAGAAAGGCCCTGGCACAGGCGTTGAGGAGGGCGAGCTTGTCAAGAGCGTTGGTGGCAAGTCCGAGGAAGTCGTGCAGGAGCTTCTTAGCGAGGGCGAAGTGTTCAGGCCGAGGAAAGGGTATCTTAAGCTGATTGGATGATTCCCGTCTGAAAAATCCAATTCCAAAACCCTTATAAAGCGACGCAATTTCTTTAGGTTCGAAATGGCAGACGGCTATGAAGCATTACTGAAGAGGGCAAGGCATGACATGCCAGAGAGCATAAGCTCCGGCCAGAGGTTCGAGATGCCGAAGGTCCACGGCCACATCCAGGGCAACAGGACAGTGCTGACGAACTTCTTGGATATATGCGGCATATTCAGGAGGGATCCGCAGCACGTGATAAAGTACCTTCAGAGGGAATTGGCCACGCCTGCGCAGATGGACGGGCCGAGATTGATTCTTGGAAGCAAGCTCAACCCTGCATTCATTAATTCTAAGATTGAGAAGTACGCTAACGAGTTCGTCTTATGCTACGACTGCAAGAAGCCGGACACTCAATTGATAACAGAGAACAACATCCTTATCATAAAGTGCACGGCCTGCGGCGCGAAGCATAACGTGAAGGCGAAGATTTAGGTGAATTTTACGATGATGCTGGTAAAAATACACGAGCACGGCAAGATTGTCACATTGTGCGATTCTGATCTTATAGGCAAGAAGCTCGAGGAAGGCGATATGCATCTTGACATAACCTCTCGCTTTTACGGCGGCAAGGAGATGAAGCTTGAGATGATGCTGAATCTTCTTGAGGATGCGGACACTGTCAACATAGTAGGCAAGGAATCCGTAAAGTTTGCAATAGAAAACAATATAATCTCAGAAGGCCATGTAATATACATACAGGGTGTACCTCATGCTCAAACCTTTAAGCTCTGAGAAGAAGGGCGTCTATAATTTCAAGAACCAGTATTACGAGGCAGTAATACAGCTTAGGCCTTCTGATCCTGAGGTTATAAGGTTCATCGAGAACCAGATAAGGAAGAGGAAGGGCGAGATTTTCATATCCAAGGTAATTAAGCAGAAGACCGGCGTTGACTTATATATTAGTTCTCAGCGTTTTGCAAGGAACTTGGGCGAGAAGCTGAAGAAATCGTTCAAGGGCGAGCTGAAGATAACAAGCACTATTTTCTCGAAGAACAGGATAACCAGCAGGGAGATATTCAGGGGAACAATACTTTTCAGGTTGGCTCCGAAGGAAGAGGGAGAAGAAAGATGTTAATAATCACTTGTTTTCCGCAATGAATGATTCTAGTATAGTATAGAAATATTTATATACTATATAGATATTAGAATAGTATGGAAAAACAAGAAATAGCGGTATTACCGCCAAACCCATTTAATCCTGGGACGCCTGTAGACCCTAATGATTTTGTAGGTAGGATACAAGAATTAGAGAGCTTTCGTCAGAAATTAAGGCAGACTGCTAGTGGTTCTCTTGCTAGTATGGCTGTAGCAGGCGGATATGGCGTTGGAAAGACTTCTTTTTTGCATAAGTGCAAGGCTATTGCCAATGAGCAAAATGCATTGACTATTTACTTCTCTTTAAATGAAGTGGAAGAATTGAATCGCGAAACTCTTGCCAAGGTTCTTATCCAAAGATTACAGGAAAAGGTAAGCGAGGAAGTCATATTGAAGCGTATTTCAGAGAGTATACTTAATGTTCTCAAGCACATTAAACTTAAGACCGAAAGCGGCATTGAATTAAGCTTCTCTAAAGAAGAGGATAGCGAATTCCCTAATCTGCATTCTGCTCTTTCAGCTATTTGGCGCGTTCTTAAGGAGCATAAGACTGCAATTGTCTTTCTCATAGATGAAGCAAGGATGTTAGAAAAGAATAGGGCAGACTTGATTTTATATTTGAGGGCAATTTTGGAGCAGCTTCAAATAGAGCATATTCCCGTTATGATTGTTCCTGCAGGCAAGCTGACAATTACTGGACCGTCAGGGACTGGCTTTTCTCCTCTTGTCAGGACATTCCCGCCAGTAATGTTAGATAATTTTAGTATAGAAGAAGCCCATTCATTTATTAATCGAAAATTAAAAAATGTCGGGCTTAAGATTAATGAGAATACTGTTAGAATGGTCTATACTGTCACAGAAGGGCATCCTTTCGTTCTGACTTCTTACTTGAATTCTGCATATTCCCGTGTTCAAGCAGGAGAAAATGAATTGGCAGAGTCTCATTTTAAAGCTGCCGATGTAGAATTTGTTGTGCGCACTCTTGCGCCATTTTTTTCAAGGTTCTATGATCAGGCAGGAAATATGAGCAAGCAAATATTGTCGAAGATGGCGGTGGCTGCAAATTGCGAAGCATCACTTTCAGAGCTATCTGATTCTTTAGAAAAGAAATATTATGAGTTATCTCCTCACTTGGCCAAGCTTGTACAAGACGGCGCTATAATGCGTATAGAGAGGGGCAAATACAAACTCTTTCATCATTTGCTTGGGAAATATATCAGGGAGAAGGCTAAGCAATCTTCTCTTTCTTTTTTTGAATAAGTTCCTATCTAGAATTTTGAATAAACTAGACTTTTGCGTTTTTAACCAGCACAAGCTGGTACTTGTGAACCCGACTCCTTATCATTGAATATTTTCTTCATCCAGTATCTGCTTTTTTGTGCGGCTAATTGTGCAAACCTACACATTTCTCCAATAGTCTTCAATGGTCGAAATTTTTGCAAGAATGTTGGCAACTTGTTTATGGCCAATAGGGTATAAGCACAAGTACGGCCTTCGCTGGCCCGCCACTGAAGGCATCTTCAGCGCCATCA
>CAYHOW010000056.1:0-7226 GCA_964358335.1 Candidatus Woesearchaeota archaeon | reverse complement strand
CCTAATCAAACAACAAGCAAAAAAGAAACATCATTCGCTAAGGTAACAGTATCGAGAACTAAAAACATTTATATACTCCATTATCATACTTTGTAACACAATGGTTGTAAACTCTAAGTCGTTGGCAGACGTAGTCAGGGACGTCGGGGGCAGTCTGATAACAGAAGACTTCAATTCCGTCAGCGAGGTCTATGCTGTCGTCTACGACGATGGGGCTAACGACTATAATTTCAAGAAGATAGTCAAGCCTAGAGGTTCGAGGTGCGACCCCCACAGGCATTCGGGGTATTCCAATGAGGTGATAGGGTCTACGACTACAAGGCTTCTTAACGTGAGGGAATCTTATGCCAAGGTATCGAAGGTTCTTGACAGGTCTAAGAAGGACGGCATGGACTTCTTTGCGTTGCAGGACCACAACACTATTGACGGCTATCTTGACCTTTACAAATACAGTATGCAGCACGGCATGGACAAGACGTTCTTGTCTTGCGAGTACGATGTCAAGGTAAGCGAAGGCAAGACTGTGCATGTAGGAGTATGGGGCTTGGACTATCCTGCTGGTTCTGGGAGGATCAGCATCAAGGAAGTTGATCTGGTCCATGAAAGCCTGATGAAGCTTAGGAAGCAGGGCATTGACCAGTTCAGGCGTGGCTGCGACAGCATGGGCCTGATTTCCGTCCTTAACCATCCTCCTTGGCTCAGCACTCCCGCGAGGCCACTGACAGGCGAGGAGTTCTCGCACATCTGCGACGTTTTCGATTATTTGGAGATAAACGGAGATTCGCAGAAGGAGAACCTTTTCACTTTGGAGGTTGCGTTGGAGAAGGGGAAGATTTTGGTCGGAGGCAGCGACCTGCACAACTTAAGGAAATCTAACGCATTCACTGAGACTATATATCCTGTTGGTTCTGCGAGAGAGTATCTGGACGAGGTGAGGAAGGGCTTGGTGGCAGTGGGCAGCTGCAGCCGCATGCCGAAAAGCATCAAGCACGCTGACGCATTGTCTGTATTGAGGACGAAGTTCAACGGCACGCGGTCCGACTTCTACGATAATATCTACAGGGGCATGGGCGGATACTTGATGCACGAGTGGGGATTGAGGAAGGTAGGTTTCCTTGGCGCATTCACGGGGTTGGGCGCAGCGGGATATTTCATCTATCCTCCGTTGCTGGCGTTGCCTTTCGTTGCTTTCGCATGGCTGTCTTTTGCGTTCCCGATAAGGTACGGCATGGCTGAGAGGGCTGCGGTCAAGAAGAGGACAGAGGCTCTTTACGGCGAGTACCAGGACTACAGGCTGAGGAAAGCCATCGGCCTATTGCCGGAGATGGGCGGCGACGACAGGGCCAAGGAGGTTTTGAGGCTTGAGGAATTGATTGGGGAGAAGAAGCGGAATTTCGACGCGATAAATTTCAAGAAGGGCACGAGATGGTGGGAAGTTTTGGCTTCTAAGCTGATGCCGTGGGGCACGTTCGAGCCGAACTACGATTTCAGCATACTGCTCCACAGGGACAAATGAACGAAAAGGTTTATATTCTTTCTTTGCTAGTATACGCTTATGCCATACAACCTAATCGTCGGCAGGAACGAGTCTGACCTGAAGAAGTACGGCGACAGGGGCACTGTGCTCATAGGCAGGGCTTTCGTCAAGATGGGCAGGATTATGTCCTTGTCTAATTACATCTACCTTGACGTTGCGAAGGGCCATGTCGTTTATATCGTAGGAAAAAGAGGTTCGGGTAAGTGCCTCCATGGGGATACTTTAATAACTTTAGGAGATGGCTCTAAGGTTAAGATCAAAAATCTTGAAAATGTAGGCAAGGATATTTTCACCTTAGACGAAAATAAGATTAGGATTGGAAGGAAGACTGGCTTCTATAAGAGGAAAGTTGATAGGATTGTAGAGGTTCGGCTGAAAAGCGGGAAGTGGATTAAGCTTACGCCCGAGCATCCGCTATTGACGAAAAAAGGTTGGGCGCCTGTAGAGAAATTAACGTTGGGCAGCGTGATTGCGACGCCAAAGAAGGAAGTTATGAAACTGGCGAAAGAGAAAGGCGGCCACATCTTCTGGGACGAAATAGTCTCATTGAAATCCATAGACGGTCCGTGCGAAGTATATGACATCACGGTTCCAGGCACGCACAACTTCGTTGCTAATGACATAATCGTCCATAACTCATACACGATGGGCGGCATCATAGAGGGGATGATAGACCTTCCCGAGGACATCAAGAGGAACCTTTCGATAATTCTCCTGGACACAATGGGCATCTACTGGACGATGAAGTATCCCAACGAGAAGGACGCCGACCTGCTGGACCAGTGGGGCCTGAAGGGCAAGGGCCTGGACGTGAAGATTTACACCCCTTACGGCTTCTATGATAAGTACAAGGAGGAGGGCATCCCTACCGACTTCCCGTTCTCGATAAAGGCTAGCGCACTGACAGCGCAGGACTGGGCGTTGACGTTTGAGTTGCCTAGGAGCCATCCGGTCTGCATAGTGATAGAGAAGATTCTAGGCGACTTTGCTGACGAGAGGAAGGAGGATTTCAGCCTTGAGGACATGATTGATGCAATCAAGAAGGACGCTTCGTTCGGCGATGACGAGAAGAACGAGGCTATTAACAGGTTGAGGGGCGCCAATAGGTGGGGCCTGTTCAGCAAGGAAGGGATGGACTTTGTCAGCTTGGCGAAAGGGGGCCAGGTCAGCATCTTGGACGTCAGCTGCTATGCGACAGGCGAAGGCGGCTGGGGCGTCAAGAACCTTGTGATAGGCTTGGTGTCGCAGACGATATTCAATCACAGGATGCTTGTGAGGAAGGAGGAGGAATTGGATTCCATCAAGGTCGGATACAGCTATTTCCAGAGCGAGTCCGAGGCGGGCAAGAAGGATCAGATGCCGATAGTCTGGATAGTCATCGACGAGGCTCACGAGTTCCTGCCGAAGGATTACAAGACTGCCGCCTCTGATGCGCTGGTCACCATAATGAGGGAAGGCAGGCAGCCGGGAGTATGCCTTATGCTGGCGACCCAGCAGCCGGGCAAGATCCATTCTGACGTGATGTCGCAGTCTGACATTGTCATTTCCCACAGGCTGACAGCCAAGCCTGATGTTGACGCGTTGGCGACGATGTCGCAGAGCTACCTGACCAAATCTCTGCCGAGGATGATAGACGAGCTGCCGAGGGTTCCGGGCGCTGCACTGATATTGGACGATAATTCTGAGAGGTTTTTTCCTCTGAGGGTGAGGCCAAGGTTCACGTGGCACGGCGGCGAGGCGCCTTCAGCTGTGCCTTACAAGAGGGAGCTCAAGCTTAACATTTGATTCTTTTTTAATATGAAAGACCACTACACAATCCAGGCGAAAAAGGAAGGGCTGCGTGCCAGGTCGGCGTACAAGCTCCTTCAGCTGAACGAGAAGTACCATTTCATCAAGTTTGGGGATGATGTGCTGGATTTGGGCTGCTGGCCCGGCGGCTGGCTTGTCGCGTCGCAGAGGATATCGAAGAAAGGGAGGGTTGTAGGCATCGACCTGACCAAGATAGAGCCTGTGCCCGGCGCGGAGTTCATACAGGGCGACATAAACTCTTCTAAGATTGACGGCAAGTTCGACGTTGTGCTTAGCGACATGGCGCCGAAGACCACTGGGATAATCGATTTGGACGTCGCGCGCAGCGTAGACTTGGCACTGATGGCGCTGAAGACGGCCAAGAGCAACCTCCAGCCGAACGGGAATTTCCTTGTGAAGATATTCCAGGGCGAAGGGTTCCAGGAGTTTTTCGCGAAGGTCAAGAAGAATTTCAAGTTCACCAAGACCACGAAGCCCGAGGCCTCGAGGCAGAGGAGCAAAGAGGTTTACATCATAGCTTTCGGGTTCACTGGACAGCAAAGTCCGCGCACACCCTGAACTTCCCGGGCGAGTACTGGCCGCACCTGACGACCCCCATAATCTTGAATTTCTTCACGTACATTTTTACTTTGCTTATTGTCGAGTCGGGGAAATCTTCCTCGTGGCTGAAATCGTACAGGTGTATGATAGTCCCTTTCTTTGATGCTTCTAACGCCGTAGGCAGGAACTCCTCGGCGGTCTTGGGCAGCGGCATTATTATCCTGTCGAACTTCATGTTCAGCTTCGGCACGATTTTCCTGACGTCGCCCTGATAGGCCTTGACGTTCTTCAGCTTGTTTAGGATTATGTTCTGCTCTGCGTACCTGTGGGCATCGGGATTTATTTCAATGCCGATTATCTCCTTGGCTTCTGTATTTTTTGATATGGATATCGGGTAAGGCCCTACGCCTGAGAACATGACTAGGATTGTTTCGCCTGGCCTGACCATGTCGATTATCCTCTTGCGCTCGGTGGATAGCCTCGGTGAGAAGTAGCACGTCTCCGCATTGAGTCTCAGCAGTATGTTGTTCTCTTTGTGGACAGTCTCTTTCCTCTTCTCGCCTGCGATTATCTTGAGCTTCCTGGTCCTGAACTCTCCCTCGTAGAAGCTTGCCTTCTTTGCGACGACCTTTATGTGCTTGTGCAGCTTCATTAAAGTCTCTGCGATGAGCTTTTCTTTTTTTTCTAGCTCGTCGGGCATCTCGACGATGGCTATGTCGCCCACCGTGTCGAAGGATTTGGGCAGCAGCTTGAACTCTTCGTCTGTGAGCTTACCCTTGATAGCCTCTTCTAGGGTTTTTTCAGGAACTACAATCTTTTCTAATTCAGCATCTACAATCTCGAACTTGCCTTTGGGGATTTTGGTTATGGGGATGAGGACGTAGTAGTCTTTCCTTGTTATCTTGTGCGAATTGTCAAATGCTTCAAGCTGTATCAGTTTGTTCCTCACCTTTTCAGTGTCCTTTTTTAGGACTTTGACAGCTTTCATAGTCCAGAAAGAAATAGGTTTTGTTTAATTAGTTTTTGTTTTAGAATTAGTATCTTTATTTCCTGCTTGTTATGTGGGCTCCATCTTCAATGCCTCCTTTTTGTTTCTTAGTACCGTAGAGGCAAAGGCGTCTGGGGAAAAGAGGTTAGTCTCGTCTCGGCAAAAAGGGTTGATTGCCCAGGCACCTTCCCTCCTCAGGTAGTAGAATATGAAACACCTCTTTTAGGGTTAGTGTTTTTGTTGATGCAAGATAGGCATTATGTTGGTTTCATTTATGGCACCTCTATTTTCTTATAGTATATAGTGACGGGGTAGTTTATAAACAAAGTGAACAGGTATTAAGGAAACCAAGTATAGATTTGAAATCCATATATTTATAAGGAAAATTGCCTTTGTCGAGGGTATGATATGGGATTTCATTATACCTTTCATAGCTATATAGTTTGCCGAGCTCGGCGACAAGAGCCAGCTGATAATAATGTTCCTGGCTTCCAAGACCAAGAAGTGGTTCATGGTTGTTGTTGGCGCGATGATGGCGTTCTTGGTCATTGACGGCGCGGCGATACTTTTCGGCAGGTACATGTCCCATTTGGTGCCTGGCTACATCTTGAGCACGATAGCCGGTATAATCTTCATAGCTTTCGGGATCTTCATGGTGGTGAGGAAAGTGAGGAAGCATAAGAGATTGGTTTTGAGGAATCCTTTGGTGTCGACGTTCGGCTTTGTTTTTTTGGCAGAGTTGGGCGACAAGACCCAGATAACTTCTGGGCTGTTCGCCATGGTGTACAATCCCTGGCTTGTTTTCGTTGGCGTGATGCTTGCATTGCTGTTATTGTCTTTGATTGCTGTTTACGTTGGCGAGTTCATTTCTGAGAAGGTCAACAGGAGATCGTTGTCTATAATCTCCGGCCTGGCTTTCATTTTGATAGGTTTAAGCATGATAAAGATTTAGGTGCGGGGCGAAGCTCTTGGGGTTGTTTTAGAATATTATTTTGCTTTTCGGCAAAAAAGAGGCGCTTCTGTCCCCCGCATCTAAAAGAGGTTGGTTGATTAGGAATGAGTCCTCATCTGCGAGGACCAGGGATTCGTGTTTTCGTACCATCTCTTTTTTCATATGATTATTAAGCCGCATGAGGTATATAAGCTTCGAGAACGGCATTTCTATAGCCAAATTCCACAAAGCTTATAAATAGCCCTTTTTTCCAGTAGTGACATGGTGATGCTAGAGCATTGGACGGCCTCGATAAATGGGCCATCGTGGTTTTATGGATTTGACATAGTCTTCTTAGCATTATTTGTAATCATAAATCTGATAATCTATAAGGTTGGCGTCAAGGCGTATGGGATAACTAGGGACAGGAAATACAAGAATTTTAGCCTTGCGTTCTTTTTCATATCATTGGCGTACCTTATATTGGGATTGTCTAATTTGGCATTGTACACGGAATTTTATGACGGCGTTGTCAAGGGCATAAACTTTGCCAACTGGTTTTACTTGGCGTACATATTTTTCATGCTGGTAGGCTATTCTGTGCTGTTGCTGGTGTCGATGAAGGTCAGGAGCAAGAAGCTGGCCCTGCTGATGTTCGGCTACATGCTGCTGTTCATAGCGTTCGCTTACCAGTACTACTTGAAGTTCCATCTGGTCGCATTGATGATGCTGGTTTTCATAGCGTACCAGTTCTGGGAGAATTATCTCAGGAAGAAATCATTCAATTCAGGGTTAGTGTTTGTGACGTTTTACCTCTTGGTTATGGCCGAGGCGATGTTCCTGCTGCAGGTATGGATGCCGGTTCTGTTTGTCGTGGCGTTCCTGTTGCAGCTTACGGGTTACTTGGCTATACTGACGATGTACGTCCGGGTGCTTAAGAATGGGTGAGCGAAGGGACAAGCTGGACATAGTAAGCGACATCCTGAAGTCAATCCAGGACAAGGGCGGCAGGATCAAGCCGACGCATCTTCTTTACAAGTCAAACCTCTCGCACGAGGGCATGAAGAGGTACATCGAGGAGCTGAAGGTCAAGCTGATGATAATCGAGGAGGAAGACCCAAAGAAGAACTTGAGGTATTTCATAATCACTGACAAGGGCTTGAAATTTTTGCAGGATTACAAGAAGATTAGGGAATTCACCGACTCGTTCGGGCTTTAGGGGTGCAGTCCATTTCTATGGCTGACCATAAAAAATAAATCTTAAATATTGCGTTTTTCAATCTGGATTTTAATTACTATAAGGAATTTAAGTAATTTTAAGTAAGTTAAAGTAAACTTTAAGTAAATTGAGAATTACTTTTTTATCCACGCGTCCAGTCCGGTCTGCGCCTTTGTTTTTTTAATTCCGCTTGCGTTGACGA
>CAYHOW010000055.1:0-7352 GCA_964358335.1 Candidatus Woesearchaeota archaeon | reverse complement strand
TCATCAACATCACGCCTAACGATGGCGTAATGAACGGCACGTCAAACGCCACGGCGCTCGCTTTTATCATAGATAATATCCAGCCACTTGTAGAATTGAATGAGCCGACTGACGCGTATTCGACAACTGCCTCCCCTGTACTACTCAAATGGACAGCCACCGACACGGCCACAGCCAACATGACGTGCAACGTGACATTGGACGGCAGCGTGGCAGTGTCTGGCGTGGGGTCGCTTAATGGGACTGAGGCCAATTATTCGGCAAGCGTATCCGACGGCACCCATTACTGGAACGTGACATGCAAAGACATCACGAACCATATGAACACGTCTGTGACAAGAAGCTTCTCAAAATCGACTCCAGCAACACCAGCGCAGCCAAGCGGAGGAGGAGGAGGAAATGGGCAGGGCACCCCTTCACAGCCAGAAGCTCCCCCAGCCACTCCTCCCGAAGCAGTTCCAGAAACGCCAACTGAAGCGCCTCCTGAAGCAGCAGTCCTGCCACCAGAGGAAATAGCCCAGCAGGTCATCGAGGAAACTAGGCAGGAATTAGGCGAGATGGCAGGCGTGGCAGATGCAATATTTCAGAGCCTTCTGCCTGCAGAGCAGTTGGCAGTGCAGGGCCATAAGAGCGAGGAAGGCATAGAGGTAACCATAGGCGAAGATGCCGTCTTGAGCATAGCTCTAAAAGAAGACAAGCCAGAGATAAGGACAGATTTCGGCATAGGCACGGAAGGGCTGTCGCCAGCGCAATACTCGGAGCTTCCTGATACGGTGTTCATCGTGCCGGCATATATTCTACTGGTTGTTTTGTCCTTATTTTCAGTTAACCTCATTTCAGGGATGCTGAAAGGCATGTCGATAATGCAGAGGATAGAAATGAAGGATGCCGTGATATCGGCACTTGAGCATAATTTCAATGTCATACATAAGCATAGCACTCTGGAGCTATACGAGAGCTCGATGCGCACGTTCACCAAGTTCCTGTCAGAGTATCTCAAGGTCGATGCTGACGACTGGAAGCAGGTAAGGCTCAAGCTAGAGAGGATGGGCGCTGACAGGTTCGCCATAGACGAGCTAGGCGCAGTGTACAAGTCCTACATGAGAAGGGTCAGGCACAGGAAAGTGTCAAGGGAAGAGCTTGTCGCCCTGATTGTGAAGCTGAAATACATAGCAAAGAGCATCTGACTTACTTAGTCATGAATCAGACGAAGTCAGGCTTTTAGATGGCTCATTGCACTAATTCTATAGTTTTGCGCAAAAAGGGGTATTATGTCTTATAAAAAGAGGCTGGCCAAGAAGAGAACTATAGTCAAGGAAGTAAATAATTGAGCGCATCATGGATACCGCCCCTGAGAATAATAATACGCACTAATCTATAAATTTTGCTCAAACGTTTAAAGCTGCACGCCGCGGAATTCATAATAGAGAAGCAGTTCGAGTCTTACGTGGGCATGGACACTTTCAGGACAAGCATGCTCTCGGCGACAGGCGAGGTCATATCGTCTGGCGGATCTAATAGGAATGCCATAATATCCGTTGCTGTGATTGTTTTGATAATAATGAACGTATATTGGTTAGTGTATTTCAAGAGGAGAATGGACAGGAAGCCAAACTTCAGGCCACCTAACAGGCCACAGGGGGAAATAGGCAGCCCACAAGATAAAACTTAGTTTTTGTAGTGGTTAAATTATTTATTTATTATGGAATTAACTTAATTATAGAGAGAAATATTTATATATATGTAGTGGTTAATTATTCTAATGGTCAGCATAGTTACAAAGCGCATAGCAGGCAGGGAATACTTGTACCTCGTAGAGTCCATGAGAAAAGGCGAAAAAGTCATCCAGAAGAGCATAAAGTATATCGGGCCAAAAAGGCCAGTCCCTGAAGATGAGTTCAAGTGCATGGAAATGTCTTACAGGGGCGAAGACTGGGTGCTGAAACGGACAAAAGACGAGCTGTCTTACCAGAATCATCATCAAATGAGGCAGGCTTCACAGAATTATAAGAAATACCTGTCCACGCTTGACAACGTATCAAAGGAGAAAGAAAAAGAGAAATTCTTAGGGATATTTATATCCAATAGCAATGCCATTGAAGGCTCGACATTAGGAGTGAAGGAAACGTTCAATTACCTTTTCAAAGACATAACGCCTGAAGGCCACTCAAAGAAAGAACTATTCATGGCCTCAAATATGTTTGAAGCATGGAAATACATCGAAAACAATTTCAAAAGGTTTCCAAGGCATGAAGACCTATTTGAAATGCACGGGCTTGTAAACAGGGGCATCGAGTCCGAACAGACCTTAGGGAGGTACAAAAAAGTCCAGAACTATGTTGGAGATTCATACACTTCTTCGCACTTGTTTGTAAAAGAAAGGATGAGCATGCTTGGCAAGTGGACAAAGGCAGCCTTTGATAAGATTGACGATTTTGAAGTAGCATTCCAGTCCCATGCGCAGTTTGAGATAATACACCCTTTTGTTGATGGGAATGGCAGGGTAGGCAGGCTGCTGATGAACTGGATACTTATGAACAGGGGGCTGATGTATTTTGCAATAAATGTAAGCCGGAGAAACGCATACATCTCGGCCCTAAACAGCGCACAGAACGGCAGAATGGATGCCATTTGCAAACTCTGTTACGAGGAATACATTGGCCAGTATAAATTTTTGTAGTGGTTAAATTCCATAATCTGGCCAATCTATCGTCTATAAATGTAGTGGTTAATTTAATCAGAAAGGGACCTTATGGCTGAACCGGTATGTAGCTTAATTGCAAGAAAAGAAATTAGGCCCTTCTGAGCAATTTAAGGATAGTGACCCTGTTGCAGGCTGTTTCAACGGCGTCAGAGATGCTTGCCATCTCGCCGGCAATCTTGAGTATGAGGAAAGCGCTCATTGCGTCCATCTTGCTGAAATATATGGCGTCCTCTATCTCTTTCACCAGCAGGTCGCAGTTGTGCTCGATTTCTTTGGCCTCTTTGATATGGTCCATTATCGACTCGCTGTTATTGTCAAGCAGGTCAGCTATGATGGTGTTCATCTTGTCGACCGAATCCCTTGTCTCGTTTGTCAGCTTCCAGAACGTGGCCTTGATTTCTTCAGGGAACTTCTTCCCCTTCATGTACCCGAACTTGCTTGAAGCATGGAATATCCCGTCCACTATGTCGTCAATCTCCTCGGTAAGCTGGTGTATGTCGCTCCTTGTGCCGGGCAGGAATGCGCCACTGTAGAGCTGCATCATTATCTTCCTCCTCTGGTCGTCGGCAAGCCTCTCGTGCTTCCCTATCTCTTCCGACATCTCGCTAACCTTCGGGTATTCATTGTCAAGCCATAGCTTTACGCAGTCCCTGAACAAGGCGTTGGCGGCCACAATCTCCTTCATCATGTCCCTAAGGGAATTGAGCGTGTCCTCCTCCTGGTTCCTTCCGAATATTGGTAAAATCTTGAATGCCATCTTTCTTTTCCTCCATTTTTTTTAAGCTTTAATAGTATTTAACCTTTATGTTAATATGAAAGTAAGTATTTTGAAGAGCACGACGGCGAATATCGCGCCTAGCAGCGGCGAAGTTATCCAGCCGACGAGTATCTCCTTTATCACTTTCAGCTCTATGGTGTACATTCCCTTGACAAGTCCGCTGCCGAATATCGCGCCGATGATTGCGAAAGTCGAGGATGTGGGTATGGCCAGCAGTGTCAGCCCGTACATCGTTATCGCGGCGCCTAGCTGCGACGTGAACGACGTGATGACCGAGAGCTGTATTATGTCCCTGCCTATCGTGGTCATGACATTCTTGCCGAGTACCACTGCCCCAATTGATATGGTGAGCCCGCCGATGATGCCTACGACCGCAGGCCCGAATATTCCCTTCTGCATTATCAGGCCCATTGAGTTGCCCACGTTGTTCGCGCCGAGGCTGTAGGCGAGGAACCCGCCGCTGACTATTACGAGGAGCCCAAGGACTTTTTCCATCCACAGGAACCGCTCGTTAATCTTGAGGGCGAGATAAAACTTATAAATGATGAAGCTGATTATTGCAGCTATGATGGGGGTCATGAAGCCGAGGAAGAATATCTTTGACACGTTGCCCCAGAACACGTGCGCATGCAGCAGCACGCTGACGCCGGCCACTGCGCCGAGCACGGCCATTGTCGCCGACACAGGCATGCCAAAGAGGCTGAACAGTATCACGAGCAGCCCCGCGCCTAGGAGCACCGATGCGACGGCTATATCGCTCAGCGAGTTTGGGTCGACGAGCCCCTTTCCCATCGTCGATATGGTATTTCCTCCCTGCAGGAATGCGCCTATGAAGGCCAGTATTGCGACGATGTATAATGCCTTCTTGTAGTCTATCACTCCCGCGCCGACAGAGGTTCCCATGCAGTTGCCCGCATCGTTAGCTCCGATTGAGAACCCGACGAGCATGCCTCCGAAAATAAGAAGTATGGTTATGAAATCCATATACAAAATAAAAAGAAGAAGATATTTATAAAGCTATTTGCAGCATTGGTGCATATGCCCGTACAGCTTCCATTTCAGGTGCTTGGCCACGCCTATGAAGACGAATGCGAGCAGGTAGCTGAAAAGCCCGTACTTGAACCCGTAGCTCCACTGCAGCATGAGCCCCTGGACGACCGAAGCTAGGCCGAAAGCCGCCAGAAACGTCATAAGAAGGAACAGAAGCACGTTCTTGAAATTAAAAGTGTAGGCCTCATGGTCGCCTTCGCCGTGACCTTTCATCTTTACTATTTTTTTCGCCATATAAAGTATCACCTCTTTTTATAGAATTATCTGTGTGTTTTTGTATTTATTAAGCTTTCTGGAGAAAAAATCTAATGGTTTTCGGTTTCCGGCTCTATCTTCAGCGCCTTCCTCATCTTTTCCCTGTCAAATCCGACAATGACCTCATCGCCTATGATTATCACAGGGACGCTCATCTGACCGGACTTCTCTATCATCTCGACAGCCGCATCCTTATTTTTCGAGACATCAATCTCCTCGAACGGCACATTGTTCTCCTTGAGGAAATCCTTCGCCATCTCGCAGTAAGGGCATACAGGCGTCGAATAAACTTTGACTGTAGGCATAGTGAATGGGATGAATCAGAAGTTTAAATATGTTTCTTCCTCCATATCCTGACAAGCATGAACGAACCTATCACTATCATAGGCAGGCACAATAGCTGCCCCATGGAGAGGTTCAGGACGACGAATCCTATCTGGGAGTCGGGCTGCCTCGTGAACTCAATGAGGAACCGTAAGGTCCCGTACATGGTTATGAAAGTGAAGAACATGAACCCTTTCGGCATCTTCCTGTCCTTGAGGAACCATAGCACAGTGAATATCATCAGGTTCTTCATGGCCTCGTACAGCTGCGACGGGTGCCTGAATCCGTCGGCGCCACTGAACTTGACGCCCCACGGGAGCGAAGTGACCCTGCCGTAGAGCTCTCCGTTGATGAAATTGCCAATCCTTCCGAAGCACAATCCCAAGGCCAATGGCACCATGGCCAGGTCTGCGACGTTCCAGAAGTCGAACTTCCGCTTTCTCCAGAACAGGTAGCCTCCTATGACGGCGCCGACAAGGCCGCCATGGAAAGACAGGCCGCCCAGCCAGACGGAGAATATCTCGATAGGATGCGCGAAATAATACCCGGAATTATAGATGAATATGTAGAACAGCCGGGCTCCGACAAGCGTGCCGATGATTACATATACGAGCATGTCTGATATCTCGTTCTTGCCGAGGTCTATTAGTTTCCTCTTGGCGAAATATGACATCATCAGGTATGCCATGATGAAGCCTAATGCGTATATCAGCCCATAGTACCGTATCTCGAACGGCCCTATGCTTGTTATTACCGGATTGATCGTATGATAGAACACCATTGCTACTCCTTCGCCACGTACCTTGCCCCCAAGCCTACTGCTGCAAGGAACATCGACAGGTACATTGAGTTTATCAGCATTGCCTTCACTATGTCATAGAAGAACTGCTCGGGGAACATCCTGATAAGAGCGGACTCCGGAGGCAGCAGCCACAGGTCGTTGGTGAACGCCATCTGATGAAACAGCGCGAAAAGGTCAGCGAACGAGAGCATCGAGAACGTCACGGCAAGCAGTGCTATTACGAAGGATACTGCGCCGGAAGCGAGAAGCGAAGCGCTTATGGCCGAGTAGTCATGCCGGGCCAGCATGATAATCAGCAGTATCAATGCCGCAATGAAAATCATGTCCAGCGCATAGATGCAGCCCCAGACGATTCTCTTGACGTCCCGCATGTGCAGTATCTCGCGTTCGGTGTACGTATCGCTGTCCAGATCCACGCCGGCCTGCATATAGCCTATGAGGTTCGCCAGTGCCGAATCGGCTTCAGGGAACTGCTCATAAGTGTCGTGCTTGGCGAACTCGGACTTGTAGAAGTCGACGTTGAACACGTACATCTTGAAGCTGAACAGCAGTATCAGGACAGGCAGCGCCAATGCCAGCACGACCATCGCCCTCCTCATGGTGTCACCACTATCTTTCCTTTCATCTTTAGGAACCCTATGCCGCTGTACTTCGTGCTCTTGAATCCGTACTCGCCTTCCCTGTCGGCTATGAACTCTATGACTGCGGGCTTCCCGGGCTCCAATGCCTTCTCGATGCCCAAATCAGGTATGGCTATGCTGTGCAGGGTGTCTACGCTTTGCGCCTCAATCCTGAGCGTGTCGCCTTTCTTGACTTCTATATAGTCAGGCACGAACTCCCACTGCCTTGCTATCATGTCGACAAAGACCGTGCCGCTATCATGCCTTATCCTTGACGAATCGCTGATGGGCTGCGGCTGCTGTGGTTGGGGTTGCCCAGGCTTTTTCACGTCTGGCAGACTGACGCACCCGGAGACTAATGCTAAAACTATTATCAGATATGCCCATTTCATCAATCAGAATGAAAGTAGGATTGGTATTTAAGCGTTTTTGAATTGCCTGGCAATCACCAAAAGATTAATAAGCATTATTTCCAACTATGATAGCAGCATGACTGACAACAACAAGCAGAAGATAGACATAATCTCTGACGGGTACAAGATAAAGACTGCTGGGATGTTCGATTTCGAAGAGATGTATCAGGAGCTCCAGAGGTGGTTCACCTACAACGGCTATACGTGGCAGGAGACCAAATACAGGGTGGTGGAGAACCCTGACGGATCGAAGCAGGTCGAGCTCAAGTGGGTGTGCCCTAGGACGGTTGACGATTATGTGACGTTCACAATCAAGATGGACCTACAGGTGTTCCATTCGGACGTCGAGGCCAACATCGACGGCGTAAAGAAGAAGATGCAGAAGGGCGGCTACGAGTTCAGGTTC
>CAYHOW010000054.1:0-7390 GCA_964358335.1 Candidatus Woesearchaeota archaeon | reverse complement strand
TCAATCCTGCCGGAACTAAATTCATGCAAACGCACCTTGAGGGCATTGTCACTATGGAAGGACTCTGCGAGGAAGCTCAGGTCATGGATGGCTCGCTGGTCCTGTTTAAGGACATGAAGCTGTCTTACGGGTTTAAATTCATGACTGAAAGAGGCCTGATGCATTACAGGGGCAACAAGTTCTTGAGCCTGAAGCATCCGCTCAAATCAATGACCACGCTTTACGGCGAAATAACAGGGGACATCGTGCATCAGGAATACAAGAATCAGGCACTGTCATTCTTCAGGATGTCCGACCTGCCAGCATTCATGCTGAGCTTTGTCCAGAGCGCAAGATTCTGACTTTTTATTTTTTTGAACCTTAAGGTTTTTATATTACTTCATCTTTAATATTCATAAATGAAAGATGTGATAAACGACATTCTCAAGGCGGCCCTGCTCTATGAGACTTACGACATGAGCCCGGAAGACAAGAGCTACCTTAAAGATTATGATGACGTTCTCAAGAACGATAGATTGAAAGTGCTTAAGGAAGAGATGAGGGAAGCGTTCCATGTCTGCGACGAGAAAAAGGCCAGGATGCTGGTAGAGAAGGCATTGGAAGTGCACAGAATTCAGGATGTCTGCAGGATAATGATACTTCTAATCGAGGAGACGGAAAGGACAGCGTTCGGACCTTCGGTGTTCAGGTTCGGGATAAAGACCTGGGTGCTCTCCTATGTCATAAAGGATTACGAGATAATGAGGTACCTTTACCACGAGGTCTTGGAGAAGAGGCTTAAGCCGTGGAAGAAAAAGAAGCTGGCTGTTGCGGTAGTTGAGCCCGACATGCACGAGTACGGCGCATTGTACGGCGAGATAATCTTGAAGCTGGCCGGCTACGAGATAGTCAACTTGGGGTACAACCTGCCGATAAAGAAGGTCCTTGGCGACGTTAAGTCAAAGAAGATAGACATCCTTGTTTTGACGTCAATCCTCTCCGACCCCTACGACAACATGGAAAGTATAGTCAAGGAATTGAAGGGGACGAAAACTAAAGTGATAATTTCCGGCACGATGCCATGGGAGATAGTCAGGCGGATAAAGGCTGACGGCTATATCAACTGCCTGGCCTTGGGCCCGAAAGTCATCGACCATCTTACAGGGGTTAAGAAATATACGGAGCACGAGGTGCCAATACTCTATGACTAAAGTCGGCGACATGACGCACTTGGAAAGGGTCACTGCTGTCCTCAAGAAGGAAACTCCCGATATGGTCCCCATAGGATGGGAAGTGTGGAACCCCTCTTCCCAGATGAAGCCCAAAGACTGGCTTAAGCTGGGCCACGACGCTGCAAAGATAGCCAAGCTGAAGTTATGGGAGCACGACAGGTTCAACATAGATTACACTTATCCGCAAGTCACCTTATACCAGACGTTGGAAGCATGGGGCCTGAAGCTGAGGTTCACCGACAAGGGCCATCCTATAGCTGCGTTCTCGGTGAATCCTGATGAGTCATGGATGAAGAACAAGCCACATCTGGACTCTTTTGACGGGGACAAGTATGCAGAGTTCGTAGACAACATGGAAGTCCCTGACCCTTATACGGCTCCGACAACTAAGGCATTGATTAAGGCGGTCGAACTGATGAGCAAGTCAGACGTTGTGGTGGGCGCATACGGCTTGGACGCGCCTTCGGAAGCATATTTCCTAACGGCAACTCATGCGCAGCCCACGCTGATGTACAAGGCCCCAAAAGTCTACATCAAATTGATAGACAAATGCTTGGAGTTTGGAAACGAATTGATGAAGGCGCAACTGGACGCGGGCGCCAAGTTCGTGGCCTACGGCGCAGCCCCTACAGGATTGTCATGCCATAATCATAAATTGGTAAGGTTCGAGTTTGAGGTCGCATGCTATTACCTGAGAAGGCACCAGATGTTCGCCAAGAGGCACGGGGCGATAGGCATTGCGACTCATGCGTGCAGGAACTCGATATATTTCATGCAGCACCTGAAGGAGTTCGCCCTGAGGACAGGCTATGATGCGATAGCATTGTCGGACTACGCTGACGCGATCTCGGCTAAGAGGTATGCTGGAGGCAAGATAGTCGTCGCCACCGGCCCGGATCCTACAACTATGATGAGGTACGGGACGCCCAAGGAGATAGAGAGGGCAGTGAAATACTACCTGAGCGACAACAATCCGATGTACATGCTTCATGTCAGGGATGGCATGCCGAACAACACGCCTTTAGAAAATGTCGATGCGCTGATGAGGGCAGGCAGGAAATGGGGCAGGTATCCCATACCCAGGGAATTGGACTTGATAGACACTTTTAATCTATGAGAATATCATTTTCTCAGGCTTATCTCTAAGGACACGTCTTCCAGCTTGCGGAGATTCCACTTGATTGCGTCAAACCTCTTTCTCAGGTCTCCGTTCCTCATGTCGAAGTTGAGGAACTCGCCGTATATCTCTGTCATGAACTCCTTGACGTCTAGAATCATCTGCCTGTTTCCATTGATGCCTTCGTTTACAGCCAGCCTTACCAGCTCTCCGGTAAGGTCGCAAAGCCCGATAAGGTAGTCTTCTATCCCTATCTTCAGCTCTTCCCTCGTGACAAGGCGCCTCTCCTTGACATAATAATAGAGTGCCAGCGCCTCGGCATACTCCTGCTTGGCGACATTGTCCATGCCAGTATCGTAGCTCTGGCCTGGCAGTTCGGAGACTTTCTTGACTATTTCGCCGACGAATCCAGAAGCGGCATCCATGTCTTTCCTGTGGACAGAATAGATTATCTTTTTGGATAGGGCGATTATGCTCCTTGAGAGGTGTATTACGTGCTCGCGCTTGGCATCGAACTCAGCCAAGGCCTTCCTCATTTCCACGAACTCTTTCCTGTCAATCATAGCGTCAGCGTAAACCGCCGCAGCTTAAAAATGTTTGCTTTCCCAAAGAAAAGGTATTTAAACATTCAAGAAGACATACAGGAAGATGAGGCCGTTAAAGCTTATATTCATATCTATAATCCTGATATGCACAGGTTCTATGCTATTGAAGTATGGCGTTAGCCAGATAGGCGGCATAACCTTGTCGAACTTCAGCGGTTCGGTGCTTCTTATCATTACCAACGTGCCTTTGCTTGTCGGCTTCATGATGTACATCCTGAGCTCATTGACGTGGATGCTTGCCATATCAAGGAGCGACCTGAGCAAAGCCTACCCTATCTTGGCATCGGCATACGCCCTGGTCCCGGTGCTGTCATGGATAATATTTGACGATGCGATATCGGTATTAAGGTGGGCAGGCATTGCGGTTGTGTGTGTAGGAGTAATATTGATGTCTAGGAGCTGAAAGATGATTGTATACAAGATTTTGCTATTCATTTCAATTGCGTTGGGCACGTTGGGCCAGCTCAGCCTTAAGCATTCTGTAAGGGAAGGCATGGAGCTGAGATACGGCCATATACTGAGGACTCTCTCGAGGATATACCTAAACTTCTATTTCATACTGGGCGGCCTGATATATGCTGTGTCGATGACGCTGTTCCTTGTAGTGATATCTCACATAGACCTTAGCTATGTTTATCCGATAGCCAGCATAAACTTCGTGTTCGTCTCCATATTGTCGAAGGTGATTTTCAAGGAAAGGATAAGCAGACTGAGATGGCTGAGCATATTCGTCATCACTCTGGGCGTTGCGCTGATTTCTTTGAGCTAGGATTCCGTAACCAAAAATTTATAAATCCGTAGCCACACGATAAATGCATGGTACTGGAGTCACTCATAAACCCTTTCAAGGCAGAGCGGAAGCCGGTGCATATGCTTTTCTTCGGCGCATTGTACGCATCAGTCGCAGTGTTCCTAAGCCTGTGGATATTCAAGGAAGAGGCGAGCATGATAGTCGTCTTCCTCACTGTGCTGGCGACAGTCCCGCTGATGTACAGGACAATCAAATACGAGGAGGAGAAGGACCTCAAGATAAAGGACGAGTCAACGATACTCAAGGAGCACGGCAGGGCATTGGAGTTTTTCATGTACTTATTCTTTGGCTTCGTCATAGGCTTCGTCGTATGGTTCGTCTTCCTGCCCCACACGCTGGTCCAGGAGCTGTTCTCGACGCAGCTGTTCACCATAAACGTGATCAACAACAAGGTTACCGGAGATATGGTATCAGATGGCGTGTTCTGGAACATACTGTTCAACAATTTCAAGGTGATGTTCTTCTGCCTGTTCTTCTCGTTCTTCTACGGTGCGGGCGCGATATTCATATTGACATGGAACGCGTCGGTCATAGCGGCTGCGATAGGCACCTACATAAGGAGTAACATAGCGCTGTATGCGCAGCATGCGGGGTTCTACAAGGTAGCCGGGTATTTCCAGGTTGTGTCTGTAGGCATCCTGAGGTACATGACCCACGGGGTGTTCGAGATACTTGCGTACTTCATAGCTGGCCTTGCGGGGAGCCTGATATCTGTGGCAATAATCAGGCACAACATCGGGGACAGGCAGTTCAACAAGGTGCTGTTGGACGCGATGATACTGCTGCTGATTGCCGCATTGGTCACGGTTTTCGCAGGCGTGATAGAAGTCTACGTGACGCCCGCCTTGTTCTAATTGTATTGTGGAATTACAAAAAATATATAAATGAATCCCAAGTCCAATAATAGCTAATGGGAGATTCTGAAGGGGAGCATCATAAGGAAGATAGGCCAGAAGCCTCTTTTGACAGAGAGGAGTTGCAGCGCAGGAAGGATGAGCTTTTCAGCAGCCTGGGCAAGAAAAAGAATTATCTGGTTTACATTCTTCTGGCGGTCATAGCTTACGTAGGCTACTGGATAAGGACACTCAACATGCCCCTTTTGCAGTACAGGCTTCCTGTAGAGCTGGACTCATTCGCGTTCCTGAGATATGCGCAATACATCCTGGAGCACGGCAAGCTGATGGCTGTTGATTACATGAGATACTACCCTTGGGGATTCTCTTCAATGGACGAGTTCAAGTTCCTGTCTTACCTGATGGTGTACCTGTACAAGTTCCTGCACGTTTTCATACCAAGCATGACTTTGGAGAAGGCAGTTGTCTTATACCCGCCCATCTCATTTGTTGTAGGGATTATATTCTTCTTCCTGCTCATCAAGAAGCTTTTCAACTGGAAGGTCGCCATATTTGCCTCAGCGCTACTTACCGTGGTTCCAGGCTACCTTTACAGGACAATAGCGGGGTTCTCTGACAAGGAAGCCTTCGCGATGACCGCCATGTTCATAACATTGTACCTGATAGTATTGACATGGCAGAACAAGAAGAGCACAGCGAAATGCTTGGGCCTTGCAGCATTAGCCGGACTCGCCAATGGCATAATGGGCATAGTCTGGGGCGGCGTAGCCTACATGTTCTTCATCTTTGGCACATTGATAATAGTCCAAGTGCTGATAAACAAATTTGATAAGAAAGACTTTTACCTTTATTCAGTCTGGTTTGCGTTCCTTATAGCTACATTGTTCATAGGATATCCGGGAAGGTTCGGCATCATATCCTTCCTCACTTCAACAACAACTCAGATTTTGGCGTTAGCCATGGCTGTGGCATTGACGCACTACCTGTTTGTTCAGATGAACCTGTTCAATATAAAAGAGAAGGTCCAGAGAAAGATGCCATTGGGCCTATTTTCATTGATATTCCCTATAGTGGCAGCCTCGGTTTTGTTCTCGATGTTCTGGGGCCCGGCATTCTTCCTAGATAAAATCAAGGATATATATGTACACTTGGTAGAGCCGTTCGGTACCACAAGGTGGGCACTGACAGTGGCAGAATCCCACCAGCCATACTTTACAGATTGGATGCAGCAGACGAACTGGACATTCTTGATACTTATGTTTGCAGGCATTGCGATAATGTTCTACGAGCTAGTAAAGCCAGTAAAGAGGAAGGCTCTTACTTACACTGCGATGTTCATGGTTGTCGTTTTGGGCATCTGCATAAGCAGGTACTCCCCGGCATCGACGGTTTTCAATGGAGTATCTAATCTTTCTTTGCTGTTCTATCTTGGGTCGATGGCTGCATTCCTCATCATCCTCTTCTACAGCTACATCAAGTCTTACAGGGAGGACAAGAACGTTTTTGAGAGGCTGAAAGAGATAGACACCACATTATTGTTTGTGGTCTTATGGTTCTTCTTCATGGAGATAGCTGCAAGGGGCGCAATAAGGCTGCTGTTCCCGTTCATACCGATAGCCTGCATCGCCGTGGCTTACGCCTTGGACAAGTCGTTTGAGTATTCAAGGAAATACGTAAAGCAGGACATGCTGAAGGTTGGCGCCTACATAGCGATAGTCCTGGTGGCTGGCACCTTCTTCATAGGAGCAGACAGCTTCATGACAAAGACAATCAACCAGGCAAAATACACAGGCCCGGCATACAACTCGCAGTGGCAGCAGGGCATGGACTGGGTCAAGGACAACACGCCAAAAGATGCGGTGTTCGCCCACTGGTGGGACTACGGGTACTGGGTCCAGGGCGGAGGCCTGAGGGCCACGCTGAGCGACGGCGGCAACGCAGTCGGCGGAATAAACCATTTCATAGGCAGGCACGTGCTGACAGGCCACAGCGACATTGAGGCATTGGAATACCTGAAGGCGAGAAATGCGACTCACTTGCTCATAATCAAGGACGAGGTAGGCAAGTATCCGGCATTCTCCTCCATTGGCGCCGACAAGGACTACGACAGGTACTCCTGGATACCGACGTTCGCATTGGACAAGAACCAGATAATGGAGACCAGGAACTCGACAGTGTACCTGTACACGGGCGGAACGCCTGTGGACCACGACATAGTCTACAACGGCCAGCTGTTCCCGGCTAACTCTGCAGGGATAGGAGGATTCTTCATCAAGGTCCAGAACATGGAAGTCGACGGGCCTAACGGCACAAAGCAGACATTGCAGAAGTTCGACATCCCTGAGATGGCATTGTTCTACAACGGCATACAGACGAGGGCGCCGGTGAACTGCATATACATCAACAACCAGAAGATACTGTTCAACAATCCCAATGCCGTGAACGCATGCCTGAGGATAATTCCTACGATAGAGGGCCAGGGCCAGATGACGCCGATAGGCGCATTATTGTACCTGTCTCCGGAAGTCGCGCAGACAAATGTGGCGAGGCTGTTCCTGATGAACGAGGAGAGCAAGCACTTCAAGCTTGTCTACACGGACGAGGCCCAGATGCCATTGGCGCTGTACAACGGCATGCTCATAGGGCCGCTGAAGATTTGGGAGATAAGCTATCCTGATAACCTAGTCATACCTCCGGAATATTACGGCACCGTGATTCCGTCGGAAGTAGAGGCTGTCAGGAAATAAGTTCATAAACCTTTTAAACAGGCAATAAGGACTGATTTGTATGTT
>CAYHOW010000053.1:0-7402 GCA_964358335.1 Candidatus Woesearchaeota archaeon | reverse complement strand
TCACATTATTAATCAATTCCTTTTCTATTTCTTTTTCTTGAGCTTCTTCGCCGAGAGACAGAAAATCAAAGATGTACGGATCTTTTAAAGTTTGAATCGCAAGGTCAGACTGCGGCTTTGGAAGCACCGAATCAAAATTATTGGTGAGATTGCCTTTTCGATGGTATAAGTTATTCTCAATATTCATTGAGAGAACAGTTCTTGACCAATTATTCCTTATGGACTCAACAAGATAAAAATATGCTTCTTCAGCATTCTCTATCTTATTTAGGATTAATATGTTATGCCCCCATGGCAATTGTCCAACAAGCTGTTGGACTTTTTGTCCTGTTCTGGAATAAAATATATACCATTGGCGTATATTAAATAGATTTGTCCTTGAAAAACCTTTCAAAGTAGGAAATTCTTTCTTTAAGTCTTCTGCTAGCATTTCTACTATAGAGTCCCCATATTTCCCCTCTTTTTGCTTTAGGCAGATTATCTTGCCAATATCCCAATATAAAGACAAAAGCTCCTTATTGACTGATATTGCTGCCCTAATCTGCGCATTCTGAATCTTATTCTTAATTTCAGACAAAATTGTGAAATATTCATCGTCACGGCCTATATCTATTTTAGTTCTCATAATTCTTTCCTCGCTAATCTATTTGGCAAGGGTTAATAAAATGTCTGAAGAAAAACTTAAGTTTATTTTCAAGGTATCGGAAATAATATAATTGAAGAGTCGGAAATAGCATTTTATGGCTAATATATGCAGAAGATTTATAATGAGGCAAATGCACTCTTACCAGAATGAAATACCTTGCTTATTTCAGGCCGAATGAGAGGCTGCACGATTTGATTCTTAAGCAGGATAAGATAATCCTCCCGAGTATGGGCCTGCATTCGACCGTTTGCTTCTTCCAGATGGAGCCAGAGCATGAAAGCAGTCTGGTCGCCGACCTTTCAGCGCTTGAATTCCATCCATTCAAGATAGAGACGCAAAGGTTCGACGATTTCGACAGCGGCGCCCTGGTGCTGAGACTATCAAAATCAGAGGAGCTGTCCAGATTGCACAAAGGCATTGTAGAGGCAGTAGGGAAATATGCCGCTCCAGATTTCCAAAAGATTGCCGAGCAATATTTCGGGGACAATTATCATCCGCATTTCACTATCTCAGAATCATCCTCGAGATTTGACAGGAGCTCGACTGTCCTGCTTGGCGTGAGCGATGAAATCAAGGGATACCATCTTGCAAAGAAAGTTGAAGGCAAGTGGAAAGGCATAAAGGCATTTTATTCTGTAGCGTGAAATCATCCTCGACCCTGAAGCTGGCGAGGAATTAGTCGAATTCAACAGGAACTGCTTTACTGAAAAGTTAGCCCATAGGGAATATTTAAGAAGTGAAAGAGAGAAAAGAATCTCGGAATATCTACCGAAGATGTTAAGTAGCGAGATTTGATGTGGCGCATTAGCAATCAATCATTTCCTTCTGAACATCTTCTCTAAATCATCTAAAGTGAATCTTATAAATATGGGCCTTCCGTGCGGACAAGTGTAAGGCAGCGTGCAGGCGTCAAGTTCTTTCAATAGCCCTTCCATGTAAGGGATGGTGACGTCATCGCCTGCTTTTATTGATGCGCGGCAGGCCATCCTCGTTATGATGTCTTCCTGCTTCATCTCCATCGACAACGATTTGTTCGCTGACAGCTCGGACACCAAGTCCATGAACGCCTGCTTGGTCTCCACCTTCTCGAATATGGAAGGCACGGCCCTCAAGGTGAACGAGTTGTCCCCGAAATGCTCAGCATCAAAGCCGAAGCTTTTCACCTGGTCTATATTAGCCTGCAAAAATACAGAATCCTCGGGCGGCACTTCAACAACTAAAGGTGACAACAGCGACTGGTGGCTGATGCTCTTGTTCATGTACTGACCCATGTACCTCTCGTACAGCACTCGTTCCTGGACGACATGCTGGTCGATTATCAGTAATCCTTCAGCGGTCTCGGCAAGGAAGAAAGTCTTCATCACCTGCCCGACCAATCTCATGTCAGGCAGCTTGGCGTTGCCCTTCTGCAATTTTTTCTCTTTCCACTCGGACTTCGACAGCAATCCGGCGGAATACATCTCTGCCTCTGAAGGCTGGACGTCAGGAAGGACGAAGGTCTGGTTCTCCTTGCTTATGTAGATGTAGCCTTTCTCCCGCCGTATCTCTGCCTTTGGCTTCTCGGGCTTCTTCTCCTCTAGAATGGCCTGCTCGGAACTGTCTAAAGAAGAGAAATCCGTTATAAGGCTATTTTCAAGAAGCGTCTGCCTTACGGAATTGAATATCGAGTCGTATATTTTGGATGCCTGCTCGAACTTTACCTTCTCCTTGGTAGGATGTATGTTGACATCTATCACTGTAGGATCGACTCTTATATTCAGTATAACGACAGGATGCCTGTCCACGAACAACAAAGTGTGGTACGCGTCGTACAATGCCTTCTCTACAGTGTCGTCCTTGACGTACCTTCCGTTCACATATAACGACTGCATGCTCTTGTCGGACTTCAATAGTGACGGCTTTGATATGTAGCCTGTGACATAGACGTTGATGTCCTCGTACTTTACTTCCAATAGCTGCTTTGCGACATCATTCCCATAGATGGAAGATATGTTGTTGAGCATGTCTTCAGACGTAGGGCTGTTGACAAGCGAGTGGCCGTTGTGCTGGAGCCTGATAGAGACTTTAGGGTTTATCAGCGCATATCTGGTGACGATATCGACTATATGCTTCAGCTCGTTGGTGTCGGTCTTCATGAACTTCAGCCTTGCGGGAGTGTTGAAGAACAAGTCTCGGACTTCTATTATTGTTCCTTTAGGAACGCCTGCAGCGGAATTGCCGACAACCTTTCCGCCCTCCACCTCAATCTTGAACCCTTCTATGGTAGAATCAGTCTTGGTGGAAATCGTAAGGTGCGACACTGCGGCTATGGAAGCCAAGGCCTCCCCCCTGAAGCCCAGGGTGTTAATGTTATACAAGTCATCGTCATTCTTTATCTTGCTGGTCGTATGCCTCAGTATAGAGATCTTGGCGTCCTCTTCGGGCATCCCCGAGCCGTTGTCTGTGACTTTTATCAGCCTCTTGCCGTAATCCTCTATCGTGACGTCAATCTGCGTCGCCCCTGCGTCTATGGAGTTCTCTACCAGTTCCTTCACGACGGATGCAGGCCTCTCTATGACTTCTCCTGCGGCAATCTTGTTGATGAGCCTCTCGTCCAGTACGTTTATCAGCGTCATCCTACATGTTCAGAAGCGTCTTCTGCTCCACTAGTTTCTTGGCGTTTATCTTCTTCATCATCTCATCCTCGTCCTCGAGCTTCTGCTGTATGTCCTTCGCCCTGTCTAACACTTCTCTGGGCAATCCGGCGAGTTTGCCTACGTGTATGCCGTAGCTCTTGTCTGTGCCGCCCTCGACTAATTTGTGCAGGAAGATGATGTTGTCGTCCTGCTCCTTGACGGCGATGTTGTAGTTGTTTATCTTCTCGAACTGGGTCTCTAATTTATTCAAGATGTGATAGTGCGTAGCGAAAAGAGTTTTAGCCTTGACCCTGTTGTAGATGTGCTCGACTATGCTCCATGCGAGGGCGACGCCGTCGAATGTCGAGGTTCCCCTGCCAATCTCATCTAGGATTATCAGGCTTTTCGAAGTGGCGTTGTTCAGGATGTTGGCAGCCTCTATCATCTCGACCATGAAAGTCGACTGGCCCATTGAAAGGTCATCGTATGCTCCCACTCTTGTGAATATCCTGTCAACCACGCCAACCTCAGCTTCAGTGGCAGGGCAGAAGCATCCTATCTGCGCCATCAGGACATTAAGAGCCACCTGCCTGAGCACGGTGCTCTTTCCCGCCATGTTAGGCCCCGTGATGAGCATTATCTCATAGTCTTTCAGTATGATGTCGTTAGGCACGAAATCCTTCTCGAGCTGCTCGACGACAGGATGCCTGCACTCGAACAGCCTGATTCTAGACGAGTCGGTCACTTCGGGCCTCGCGTAATTATTTTCCGCAGACACCTTTGCGAACGATAGCAGCACGTCAAGCACCGCTATTTTTTTCGAGGTCTCCTGCACGTGCCCGGTGTGCAGCGCGACCTTCTTCATCAGGTCATGGTATATTTCATATTCAAGCGCCTCAATCTTTTCCTGCGCACCGAGTATCATAGACTCCTGCTCCTTCAGCTCTTCGGTTATGAAGCGCTCGGAATTCACCCTCGTCTGTTTTCGGACGTAGGTGTCAGGGACCAGATGCAGGTTAGACTTAGAGACCTCGATGAAGTAGCCGAACACCTTGTTGAATCCGACCTTCATGCTCTTTATGCCCGTGCGTTTCTTCTCGTCGTCCTCTATCTTCTGTATGTATTTCCTGCCGTTGGTCTTTATGTCGTAAAGCTGCTTCAGCTCCTCGTTGAAATCGTGCTTTATCATGTTGCCTTCGCGTATGGTCATCGGGGCATCGTCACGTATGGATGACTCCAGCAAGGCGACGACGGAAGTGAAATCGTCCATCGCGCAGACGTCTGACAGCAGCCTGTTCTCGCCCTGGCATAATGCAGGCCTAAGCACCTTGCAGATGAACGGCACGTGCATCAAGGATGCCTTCAACGAAAGCAGGTCTCTGGGATTGGCAGTCCCGTAATTGACTTTAGATATCAGCCGCTCAAGGTCCATTATGCCTTTCAGGATTCCGGAAAGCTCTTCCCTGAGCATCGTGTTCTTCTTGAGCAGTTCGACGGCGTCCAGCCGCTTGTTTATCTCGCTGACGTCGACTAGCGGCTCAAGCACCCACTTCTTTATCATCCTCGAGCCCATGGAGGTGAGGGTCTTGTCCATGACGGAAATCAAGGAGCCTCTCGGGGTCCCGTCGCGCAGGTTTTTAATCAGCTCAAGGTTTCGCAGAGTGCTGGAATCAAGTATCATGAAATTGCTGTGCCTCACTAAAGACATCCTGCTTATGTAGCTCAGGTCGGAGAACTGGGTGTTCTGGATGTAGGTCAGCATGGCTCCTGCGGCGTTTATCGCCTGCGACGAGTTGCTTATGCCGAACCCTTCAAGCGAAGCGACATTGAAGTGCTTCTGCACTGTCTGCGATGCGTTGTCGAATGCGAAATGCCTGTCGTCCAGATCAGTGACGAACACGCCGGACTTCTTCAGCACGCCCATGACTTCGTGGTTGACCATAAGGGTGAGAGGTATGATGCACTCCTTGGGCGAGAATTTCACTATCTCGTTTGCGAGCGTGCTGATTTTCTTGTCCTCCACAACCAGGAATTCGCCGGTGGAGATGTCGCACACGGCGGCGGAGAAATTGTCGCCGTTGATGTATAAAGACATAAGGTAATTATTGGATTTGGAATCAAGTATCGAGGATTCCATCACGGTTCCGGGCGTGACAATCCTCACGACGTCCCTCTTCACCAATCCTTTAGCAAGTTTAGGGTCCTCTATCTGCTCGACAATGACGACCTTGTGCCCTTTCCTGACCAGCCTTGCGAGATATGTCTCCAAGGCGTGGTAGGGTATGCCTGCCAGCGGCGCCTTCTTCTCTCCCTTGCCCCTGGAAGTCAGCGTTATCTCCAAATCACGTGCGGCAGTCACGGCGTCGTCGTAGAACGTCTCATAGAAGTCGCCCATACGGAACAGCACTAGGCAGTCTGGATACTTCTGCTTGACAGCTACATACTGCTTCATTCCAGGAGTGAGGTTATCCTCGTCAATCTCCATATGGCACCCCCATTTTTACGCCTATTCTGGAATTCCTTGAGAGTTTATATATATTATGGGTTTTAGGTCCACAAATGTGGGAACTTATTTAAACCTCTGGAAACAACCAGATATGCATGGAAATCCCAAACAACTACGGAAAGCTTGTCAGCGAGAATTACTTGAGGCAAAGCGACCTTGACAGGTTCGTCGGGCTTTACAGCAGATTGCCAATCAGGCCAGGAATGGCCCCATTGGCAAGGCGCGAGCAAGACGAGTTTGTCGGCTTGCAGAAGATAGTCCTAGAGGCGAGAATCAGGTCAGGCGACTATGCTGCTAAAGGCCAATTAAGCGATTTTGAGATAGAAGTGACATTGATGACTGCGTTGCAGGAGCCATTGGGCTTGGGCTATCTTTAATCTTTTTTTGTTTTGCCTGTGTCGTTAACCAATCCGTAATTGTCTCTGGCCCATCCGCTTCCTACAAGCTCGAAACTTGCCTTGGATATCAATAGCCTCACCAAGCCGCCGCAGTCCTCGCAATGTTCCATATGCTGTTCGCGCTTCTCCAATACGTCTTGGTAAACCCTTCTGCACATTCCGCATTCATAGTCTCTGAGTGGCATACGCCTATCTAGCACAAGCAAGTATATAAATTTTACGTTTTTTACCACTCATTAGTGGGATAACAAAAAGCTTATAAATAAGGTGGAATAACTTTATTTTCCATGGAAAGGCTGTTTTTCGTCACAGGCAACGTCAACAAGTTCAACGAAGTGAAGAGGATGCTCGCTAAGGCAGGCATAGAGGTCATCCAGTCTGACCTTCCTATAGTGGAGAAGAAATATCCGACAGAGAGGGAAGTCAGCATATCCAAGGCGCTTTCCGCAATCAAGGTGATAAACGCCCCAGTCATCGTTGAGGACACAGGCGTCTACTTCGAGGCATACAACAATTTCCCGGGTCCGAACGCGCACGTTGTATTCTCGGGGATAGGATATGAGGGATTATTGAAATTATTGGAAGGCAAGGAGCGCAAGGCGTTCTTCAGGACGTCCGTCGCCTACTGCAGGCCCGGCGAAATGCCCATAACGTTCATAGGCGAGTGCCCGGGAAGGATAACAGAGTCTGTCAGCGATGTGATAGACTTCGACTACGACGCCATCTTCATACCTGACGGCGACACGAGGACTTTCTCTGAGATGGGCAGGGAAGAGAAGGAGAAGTACTCCCATAGACGGAAGGCCGTCGAAGAGTTCATGAAGTGGTACAAAGAAAGCCACCTTAAGTAGCGCCCTATCAAATCTAATGGATATAAGGATAAATGGGCGGAAAGACAAAAAAGGGAAAGTAGCATTTTGGAAATGATTGGATAAGTCTAAAAGCAAAAGCTATATTAAACAAAACCGCATTGAATTTAATGCTTGGAGATGAATAATTTGGAAAAGGGAAACAACCATAAACTAACGATTAAGAAAACAGATATTATTTCGAAAGGCGATAGGAAATTATTACAACTTGTAAAAGTTGCTAAAGAAATAGTATTCAAGGAAGATGAAGTCCTTTTTAAAGAATTGGCTAAACATTAATCTTTATGCTTTATATCCAATAGGTTTGACAGCCCATTAGGTAGAAAGGTTTAAAATCTTATTCCGCTTTTAGTATGATGATGAAAACG
>CAYHOW010000052.1:0-7644 GCA_964358335.1 Candidatus Woesearchaeota archaeon | reverse complement strand
GCAGAATGTCCTTTCAATAAGGTCAGTCCAGTCTTCTCGGAGCCACTGGTCGCCGAACTTTATCAGCGCAGTCCTTCGCTTCTTTTCGTTGCCCTCGTCCTTGAACTTGAACACGGCCTTGTCCACGTCTTCGGTGAATGCGTGAAGATGATACTGGACGCCAAGCGGATTGACGGCCTCGAACTCCGGGCTCTCCTTGCCTTTCGGATAGATGGACTCAAGGTAGGCCATGCCGCCTACTGGGTTTCCCGGAAGGTTAGGGAAGTCGAAGTATCTCTTATATGGGTCATAGTTCCAGTCCCAGACAGCGTACTCTGCGAACCTCGAATTGAACAAAGGGTCCTTAGTGACCGCATCTTTAGACGTCCCAGTGTTGGCCTTCATCAGCACTTCCTTCACATAGTTGGGGCTGCTTGCCGATTGCGTGACGAAAAGGTGCCATGCGTAAGTGGAATATTCGTGGTTAAGCCCATAATACATCATGTACTTGTTCAGCCACTCGAAAAAGCTCGGCAGGTACTCGTGCTCGGAATTGTAGGTGGGGTATACGAAGTTCTCCGACCATGTCGCAGTGCTTTCCATCAGCCACTGCTCGTCTGCAGGGTCGTAATCAAGAGGTATGTAGAACTGGAAGCAGTGGAACAGCTCGTGCGACAATGTCGACTCTGTCATCTTCTGGTCCATGCCTAGCTTGAGCTTTATCCTGCACCGGGCCTCGTTGTCAAGATTCTTCATTACAGCCGAGCCGTAAGACCCCATGTTTTCAAGGTACACATAGACGGCCTTGTCTGGCTTCACGCCCAGGAGCTGCTCGAACATGGGGAATGACTTGACGAATGCGTCGCTTGTCCAGTTGGCCTGCAGGCTCTGCGCAGGGTCGTTCATGCCGTAAATTATTTTGGCCTTGCGTTCGGGGCTGGTTGTGAGCGTGGTTGTCAGAATCATGACCAGTTCTCCATCGGCCTTGACTGCGGGTATTACGCTCAATGCGTCAGCTATCTTCTGCGCATCAGTTGGCGCGTTCATGTGGTTTCTCGGGTCGTCGCGCTCGTAGTAGTAAGGCTCAAGGGTCTTCTTTGTATTCTCGTCCAAGGTGTCCCAGTTCTTTGCGAGCCAGATGTCCGCAGCCTGATAAGAGTTCCTGCCCGAAGATTCGGACTTGTATCCGGTAGGCAGCGCGTCCGGATTGAAGTTGGCTATTATCCTTAGCGTGTTTGCGTCCTTCTCGCTAAGTTTTCCGTTTGCGAACTCCTTGTCGATGATATCGAAAGAGGTGACTTTTGGTTCTTGCACAGGCGGAGCGCTAGCCAGGGCCTTGAGCTCAGTGTCCTTTACATCCTCGATGTCGGCTACCGACAGTCCAGGCTGTTCGTTACCATCAAGCCCGGTTTCGGGAGATTGCTTGCCGCATGATGCGACAAATAAAAGAACAGCTATCAGGGATATCGCCAAGTATGCAGATTTTAATTTCATTAGGACATTACCTCTTTGGTTAGAAAGAAGCCATATTTTTTATATAAATCTTGTCCTTTCTTAAGGGTACAGGTATTTGGCGACTATTGTTGCGTACGACCCTTTAGGCAGCCTGAAATCCAATGTCTGCTTCTTCTTGCCTGGGTTGAGCTCATCATCTGACATTTGGGAGGAGAAGTCTCCGACTTCAACGAACGCTTTCCTGTACAGCGTCGACGAAAGCAGGTCAGGCAGCTGCCTTATGATGAAATCCCTCATGCCTATGCCTTCATCTTTCATTATCTTCTCGTATATCCCCTTCACGTCGCCGTCTAGCTCGGTATCGAACTGCAGCAGGGGCAATTCTGTTCCGTCATGGTAGTCAGAGAACGCGAGAGTGCCGAAATCCGAACTGACTTCGGAATATTTCTTTGATTTCATCCTGACATACTCCGCAAGTGCGAGATTGAACAGGTAGCTCTGGTAGGAGTTGAATATCAGCTTTAGCAGCCTTGGATTCCTTCTCAGCGCTCCGACGTAATCATTGCCTTCTACATCTACTTTCATTATCTCGCATGCCTTCTTGAAATCTTTCATCACCATGGCCTTGCCAGCGAGATGGTTATCTAATCCCTTGCCGAACCTCTGCTCATCGAAATAGTTAGCGATGTGCCGAAGCTTCTTTTCGTTAGGTTCATCCAAGTCCCTTAAGGTGACAACAAACTCGTTTCCGGCGAGCATATCAGTGTGGACCTTCTCCTTGCCGGTGCCGAGAATTTTTATCTCGATATCCTTTATCTGCAGGCTCTTGAGCCTGTCCGCGCCTATCCTGAAAGCCGAGACGACCTGCTCGGTCACCGCATGCTTGTCCTTGATGCCCGCAAAATTTATCATCTTCTCTGAGACGTTCAGCCTTTTGGCTATCTCGGATATCGCGTCCAAGGTGTTCCAGTTCTTCTTCCTGAGGATGAAATACGTGTAAGGGCCGTCATCTAGTTTCAAGTCTAGTATCTCCTTTACAACGAAATCCTCGGGCACCTGCTTTATTTTCATAAGAAAAGGCTTAAATATTTAGGAATATAAAGTTATTGTATCATGAAGACGATTTTCGTCATATTGGATGGAGCAGCTGGTTCTGATAAGGAAATAGACGGCCAGTCATGCTACGAGGTGGCGAAGACGCCGAACTTGGATTTCTTCGTGAAGAACGGCAAGGCAGGGATAGTCTACACGGTTGACAGGAACGTCGCTCCTGAATCAGACGTTGCGGTTTTCGCCCTATTGGGCTACGACCCTTACAGGCATTTCTGCGGCAGGGGCCCATTGGAAGCTTATGGCGCAGGCGTAGAGCTTGGCAAGGATTTCGTAGCGTTCAGGACGAACTTCGCCACGGTGTACGGCACAAGCATAGCCGACAGGAGGGTTGGGAGGAAGATTACGACCAAGGAAGCTAAGGCGCTGGAGAGGGAGATAAACAGGAAGGTAAATCTCCCGTGCAAGTTCATATACAGGAGCACGATAGGCCACAGGGGCATCTTGGTGTTATACGGCAAGTTCAAGCCTGACATCTCGAACGTCGACCCTGCGTACGAGATGCTGGGAAAGTTCGGCGTAGCGAAAGACAAGGGCAAGATGAACGTTCAGCAGGCGAAGGCGCTGAAGCGCGGCTCGGAGAGGACAGCCGAGATAGTGAACTGCTTTGTCTCGCAGTCGATGTCGATATTATCGAAGTCAAAGGTCAACAAGGCCAGAAAAGGCTCGGGCCTGTTGCCTGCGAATGTAATCCTGCCGAGGGACGCCGGCAGCTCGCTGCCTAAATTGGAGCAGAAGAAGAGGTGGGCGGCGGTCGTCGCCATGCCGCTGGAGATAGGAATTGCTAAATTAGCGGGCATGGACATCCTCAAGTTCAAGTATCCCGAGAACAAGAGCAGCAACGTCTACAAGTTCCTCTACTTGGGATTGAACAAGACGATAAGGTATTCGCTGAAATACATGAAGAAGTACTGGAACAGGTACGACAACTTCTACATCCACCTCAAGGAATGCGACATTCCCGGGCACGACGGGCTGGTCAGGGAGAAGATAAGGATGATAGAATTGATAGACAGGAAGTTCTTCGGGAGCCTGAAGAAGTTCAAGGGGTACAAGCTGATTGTCACATCCGACCATGCGACCCCCTGCAACAGGAAATCGCACTCGGACGACCCGGTGCCATTATTGTATTATGACGGCACCGACAAGCCGGACCATATCGTGAAATTCTCAGAGAGGAGCTGCAGGAAAGGCTCGCTGGGCGTCATGGAAGGCAAGGAAGTCCTGAAACTCCTAAACATCTAGCATAAAAACAGAAACCAATTTAAATGAGAGGTTTATATATCTGACTTATGGCGGAAAAAGAAGTTCTGATAACTTATGAGAATCTCTATGACCTCCTGAGAAGGGAGAAGATGAGGCCCGAGATTCAGAAGCTAAGCGAGAATTTCTTTACCGAAGTGCTGGAATACCTCAACAACAAGAAGGCTATTCTGGATTCCCAGCAGAAGAAGGACAACATTTTCGCGTCTGCAGAGGTCGAGAAGACCAGGACGCAGATGAAGAACATCCAGAAGATACTCAAGGACCTTTACGAGAAGAGGGAATCAAAGATACTGCAGCAGGCGCTGATAAGCTCGAGGAACAGTGGCAACCACGACACGTCGGGAATGCTGCCCGAAGAGCAGGTTATGTTCAGGTCCCTGCTCGACCAGCTCAATTTATATAGGAGTAACATCTTGTTCAATGTGCTCCAATGCTCACTGCCGGGCGTTCAAAAACCAAAAGATTTAAAAATAGGTAGTGAAAAAGAGGATAATAGCACGTTAAAAATTCAGATAATTTCAGACATGCCAGAGTTTGTCGGGCCTGACCTGAACGCCTACGGGCCGTTCAAGAAGGAAGACATCAAGGAATTTCCGGCAGACGTTGCGGAGCATCTGATCAACAACAAGCAAGGATTGGTAATAAGATGAAAGTTCCAAAGAAACTCAGAAAGTTTTGTCCCAAATGTAAGACTTACGAAGAGATGTCTGTATCAATAGCAAAGCAGCAGGGTAAGAACAAGGTGCACCCGATGTCTAGGGGGTCCAAGACAAGGGTAAGGCTAAGGGGCGGCTTCAGGGGTTTCGGCAACAAGGGCAGCTTCTCAAGGGGTGCCATGACCAAGTGGAAGAGATACAACAAGAAGAAGAGTAAGAAGGTCAACTTGAAATTGCAGTGCAAGAAGTGCAGCAAGTCAATCATGCTTGTGGGCAGCAGGTCAAAGAAAGTGGAGGTAGCGCAGAACTAAAATGGTAAAGCTAAAAGAGCCCAAGGGCAAGTTCATCAAGGTAAGATGCGCCAAGTGCAAGAACGAGCAGGTCATATTCGGCAAGTGCGCTACGACTGTAGACTGCCTGGTATGCGGCCAGACGATGGCCAAGCCGGCAGGCGGCAAAGGCAAGCTTAAGGCGAGAGTCTTGGAAATCCTTGAATAGGATTATTTTTTATTTCTTAGCCTACAAATTCTAACCAAAACTTTATAAACAGTTCTGAATTCCAGACTATATCATGCTGTTCAAGAAAAAAGGCTTGCCGGAAGAGGGGGACATAGTCCTCTGTACTGTTAGGAAAATTCTGTACCATTCAGTTTTTGTCAGCCTGGACGAGTATGACAACCAGGAGGCCATGGTGCACATCTCCGAGATTGCGCCTGGAAGGATCAGGAACATCAGGGACTACGTTGTTGAGGGCAAGAAATTAGTTTGCAAGGTCCTCAAGGTGAACCACGAGAGAAGGCAGGTCGACCTTTCTTTAAGAAGAGTCTCATTGGCAGCAAGGAAGAACAAGAACGAGGAATTCAAGCAGGAGCAGAAGGCGGAGAAGATGCTGGAGCTTCTTGCGGTCAAGCTGAAGGAGAAGAAAGAGGAAGTAATAAGCAAGGTTGGCTCGAAGATAATGGAGAGCTACGAGACGATATTCCAGTGTTTCCAGGACGTTTCAGTGAGGGGCGAGGGCGCTTTGATGGAGATAGAGATTCCCGAGAGATACGCCAAGCCGCTGTTCGAGATCATAGCGGAAAGAATCAAGCCACAGGAAGTTTTCGTTGACGGCACATTGACGCTTACGTCGCTCAATCCAAAGGGGATCAGCGACATAAAGAAGGCGTTGGCCGAAGGGATTTCCATGGCAGAGAAGGAGAATTTCAACCTGGCCATAACATATCTTGGGGCGCCTAACTTCAAGGTCCAGATAGGGGCGCCTGAATACAAGGAGGCAGAGGAAAACCTCAACAAGGTTATCACAAGGATAATCGACACCCTTAAGGCCGCAGGCGGCAAGGGCGAATTCAAGAAAAAATGAGCCAGCACATTCTATACTGCAGTTCGTGCAAGGAATTCACTATGAAGGAAGTATGCCCTAAGTGCGGCGCCAAGGCCTTGTCGACAAAGCCGGCGAAGTTCAGTCCCGAGGACAAGTGGGGCAAGTACAGACGCATGGCGAAGAAATAATTAAAATGAAGCTCTACATGGTCAGGCACGGCGAGACTTACCACAACGTGCTGAAGCTGCATCAGGGGCATTACAATTCTGTGCTGACTCCGAAAGGGATTAGGCAAGCCGATCTCATAGGCGAACGATTGAAAGATGAAAATTTCGACATCCTATACTCGAGCGACCTGGAGAGGGCAGTGATGACGGCTGGCACCATCGCGAGGCACCATCCAGATTTGGCCTGGATGAAGATGGAGCAATTGAGGGAAGGCGCAAAAGGCATCTATGAGAACCAGCCTTACGGCGCCGACCACGAGGAGCAGAAGAGGCAGAACGTGCCAGGGTGGAGGTTCAAGCCCAAGGGTGGAGAGTCATGGGCGGAATTATGGGACAGGACAGTAAAATTTTACGATGAATTGAAGCTTAAGCATGATAAGGACAGCGTATTATTGGTCAGCCATGGAGGCCCGCTGCTGTGCATGATAATGCGCCTTAACGACCACAGCATCGACGACGTTGTGAACTACAAACATTTAAACAACACCTCGCTTTCTATATATGACTCGGAAAAACAAATGATGGCGCTGTACAACTGCACGAAGCACCTCGAGAATTTAGCAGACTAACAAAACCTTTATATACCGTGCAGGACTATTCTGTTACACGATGGAAGGATTCAGGATACACAAGGTAATGAAGAGCTTGAAAGTAAGCAAGCCGGTCTTGATAGAGGGATTGCCCGGCATAGGCAATGTGGGCAAGGTCGCTGCGGACTTCATCATAGACAGCCTGAAGGCAAAGAAGGTCTTGGAGATACATTCCTACCATTTCCCGCACTCTGTTTTCATCAACGAGAAGAACCTCATTGAGCTTCCGATAATAGAATTATATCACAAGAAGATAAAGAGCAAGGACTTCCTGTTCCTGGCCGGCGACGTCCAGCCGGTCAACGAGGAATCATGCTACAGGTTCTGCGAGACGGTTCTAGACATATTCGAGTCTTACGGCGGCAAGGAGATAGTCACCTTAGGCGGCATAGGATTGCAGACCATACCTAAGAAGCCGAAAGTTTTCGTGACTGGCAACGACTGGGAATATGTCAAGACTTTCAGAGGCGCATCTAACAACATCTACGGCGTCGTAGGCCCGATAGTCGGTGTCAGCGGTGTCCTTCTAGGATTGGCCAAGGTTAGGAAGATACCAGCGGCTTCATTGTTGGCGCAGACGTTCGGCCATCCGGCATACCTTGGCATAAAAGGGGCAAGGGAGATGCTGAAGATTCTCAACAAGAAGTTCAAGCTCGACCTCAACATCGACAAGCTTGACGAGGAGATAGAGGAGATAGAGGAAGAGATAAAGGCAAAGACCCAGCAGGTCATGGACGTCAAGGCTGCAGAAAAGAGCAAAGGCGCTAAAGAGCTCAACTATTTCGGCTGAGACAATGGCAGATGTTCCAGAAGCATACAGAGGATTGGTGCTGCCTCCTGGTTATGATCCTGCAAAGACAAACTACAGGATTGCAACATGGTTAGGAGGCTTTCAATGGTACTTCATTGGCACAGGGATTGTAAGCGCTGGCGCCGCCATTATCAATCCATTCTACTTGATTGCGAGCGGCCTGAATTTTGGCATTTCATTCTACTTAAGGTATGAGAAAAAGAAGACTATGGAGATGGCACACAAT
>CAYHOW010000051.1:0-7822 GCA_964358335.1 Candidatus Woesearchaeota archaeon | reverse complement strand
CCCCATAATCTAAGAAATCAAACTAATATTTAAATACTACTGGGACAGGCTCTAAGCTTCCTGCCAACCTTGTCAGCAAAAATGCCCGTGGGCATCTGGAACACTACTATGGAAATCGCAAAAATCGATTCTAAGAACATTATCTGGGTCATGCTCAAGCCAAAACTCTGATAGAACAAAATCATTATCGGAACAAAGAAGCATAAGTTCCAGAAAAAGACATAAATGTAAAATCTAGATATGTTCTTGCCGTACTTGCTCACCATATCACTTCCTCCTGAACACCATCAGCATGGAAAACGCGAAGAAGAACGTAACTGCCGAAATCAGCATTGCGGTGCTCAGTGAAAATATGTCAGTAATATAGCCGAAGATAGGGCCCAGGACAGCCGCCAGCAACGAGCCCGATACGGCCTGAATAGACATGAGGGTGGCCCGCTTCTCGGAAGGCAATTCCTTGTGGGTGTAGTCCTGCATCACTGGATAATAGAACCCGGCCGAGAACCTCTGCAGGAAGATGAAGATAATGCCGAACATCGCAAACCAGTAGCTCATGAACAGCAGGCTCAGCGTCATCATAAGTATGACCAGCCAAAGGCTCCATTTGGGGGTGAGGTATTCCTCTATCTTGTGGGCGTACTTGCTGCCTCCCAACGCGAAAATGAAGTAAGCGGCGCCGATTATGCCAAACATAGCAACATTGACCCCAGACTTGGCCATATAAGGCTGGTACGCCCAGTACGATATCTCGTTCAAGGCCGCGAACAGTGACGAGAACAGCAGCAGGAAGAACAGGTTCTTGTTGCTGAAAGCCTCCCTGAACCCGTCAGTCATGTGCCTGAAGTAGCTCTTCCTCTCCACTTTCCTGAAATGCTTCGGCTCCTTGAACGTCAAAGCGACCACCAGGGCGAAAAGCATGGCTATCGACAATAAAAGGAAGTTCAGCCTCGAGTTCCTTGCAGCGACGAAGCCGCCGACTATCGCGGCTGAAGCCAACCCGAAATACGTTATGGCGTTTGAGTTGCCTATCTTCTTCTTGAACTCGCCTTCCCTCTTCTCTGACTTCAACGAATCGTAAAGGAAGGCCGAATCTGAGCCCGTACCCAAGGAGGCGCCAAGGCCCCAGATGAACTCGGCAATGGCAAACTGCCAGAACCCGTGGCCCAGGAAGTAAGTGAATGCGCCCAAGGAGGTGAAGACCATGCTGAGGATAAGGTTGTATTTCCTGCCTATCTTGTCGGCCAGGACGCCGCACGGCACCTGGAAAAGCATCAGGGAAATCGAATATATAGCGTTCAGGAGCATTATCTGAGTCATGTTCAGGCCGTTCTCCTGCCAGAAAAGGACTATCACCGGAGCAGTAAAGCTAAGAAACCTCAAGAACTCGAAAAGATAGAACTTTCTAATGTTGCTTGTTGCCCCGAATTTCATACATTTATAAACAGTTAAAGGGTTTATTAACCTATCTCGACGACGGAAAGACGACGATTTTAATGAGGAACTAGGTAAATTCGTTGAAAAACTGCAGAGTTACAAGAAAACATCTATAAAATCGTTTGAAAAATGATAGAAATTCTTAAAAACCCCAACATCGTCTGAATTTCGGACATGAAAAGAGGCTTAGAGAAACTGCTGCTTGCACCGCTAACAGCCGCATTCTTATACTCAAGCTCATGCAGCCTGTATACACTGCCTGTCCGCCTAGGCCCGATGGCCGATTATGTACAGAAGGACACAAAAGAGTTCGGCAAGACGCAGCAAAAGCTAGACTACATGAGGATGTACCACGACTCGTCATTGGAGAAGATGGTGACGAAAGATGGGACTGACGCGCATTTCTACACGACTTCCGCATCGAGAGCGATAATCAACGGCGAAAAGTTCGACATAAACAAAAAGAAGTTCGATGAGGGCAAGTTCAAGAAGTTCGTCCAGGACGCTTTCACGGATGGGGTTGGATATTACGCAAAGACGTTCCCTACGCCCGTGAAAAGGTATCACGTGTTCCTATCAGACTTCGGCAGGACAAGAAGGCAAAACTCCACAATGACTCTCGGGAATACGTCCATCGTGCTAGCTGACGTGAGAAGGTGGCACAAGTACTGGAGCAATGACATGTCGCTCATGGCTAAAGTTATTGCAGTGCATGAGTTCACGCATATCCAGAACTATTCGCTCGACGGCAATGAGACGAGCAACGGAAAGGAGCATGCAGCCGCTATGGTTGAAGCACTGGCATACATACATTTCTCAAGCATCGACAGTTTTAGGAAGACGTACAGGGGAAGGATGATTGGCATCGTGCCGCACCCTAAGAAAATTTCAAGCAATATGCCCGAAAATAGCGTAAGGAGAAGCGTAATACGCAACCTTCTCATCGGGACCTTCGACGGGAAGTACAAAGCCAAGGGCAATCATATCAAGGCATTGGAAGCCTTGGCTGCAACCGCCTTAAAGGAGCCATTGGACGATGAGGAAGGGTTCGACAAGGCATTAAAATATTCCGGGTTCACATACAAGGGCAAGCCGCTCAGCCTCGAGACGCTAAGGGCGAAGACTGTCAAGGAACTCAACGAGTGGTATGCAAAACGCGGAATCAAAATCTAGGATAAATTTATCTTCTCATTTCAGGAACTTGCTCAGTATCAGCAGATCTTCGCCGTCGACAAAATGGTTCTTCAGGACGCCCTCGACATGGAAGCCCAAAGACTTCAGTAGCCCTTCATCCTGGTACCTGACATACCCATAGATCTTTCTCATCTTGTTAGAATTGCAGTAGTCTATCGCGCGCTCAAGCATCTGAGTCGAGTATCCCAGCCCGCGGTACTTGTCGTCTATGACCAGGTCCCTCAGCTCGGCAACGCCGCCCTCATACAGGACGACGCTTATTATTCCGACCATCTCGCCCTTAATCCCCTCAAACACGAAGAACTGGTCCTCGACAATCTCTATGTTGTGGCCCTTGGATATGTAGTCCATCGGGTTCTTGTAGCGCCTGCTCTTCCACGACTTGCCGAGAAGCTTTGTCGCCTCCTGATAATCCCCTCTTTTTATCTTCCTGAACATTTGAATTCATCCTCACGGGATTAATTAAGCATTTCCCTGACTAAACCCAATACTTCTTTGAATATAATGGTTTCGATTGAGCCTGTAGCGAAATTCTTCCTGCCTCCGCCTTTGCCGCCGAACCTTTCGCAGACTTTATTGATCATAGAAGACGCGTCGTAAGGGAGGTCTTCCGAGACGGCTATCATCACCTGAGGACTCTTTTCAGTCCTGTTGATGAAGCAAACAACAGTCTTAGGCTTGAGCATCTCAGACACCTGCCTCATCAGCTGCTTAGGCTCCATCTCAGCCTCGCTGTAGACGAAGTTTATGCCGTTAATATCTTCAGAGTTCGATTCGACCTTGACTTCCCTCGCCATCCTCTTGAACCTCTCTAAACTTTCCCTCATGTTCACGATGGTCGGCTCAATCTTGTCAAGCTCCGTGCCCAGGACTGACGAAATTTTCCTGGCTACGCCCGAATACTCGAACAGCTCGGCCATGATGTCCACCTTGAACCCTATCTCGAACCTGCCCGGGCCGGCTGAATTCAATTTCGTAACGATGAAGCCGCCTACCTCCTTGGTAGATTTGCAGTGCGTGCCTGAACATGCGGAGAAGTCGTGCTCGTAAACCTCTATAACTCTAACATGCTCCTCATGGATCCTGTCTATCTTTATCCTCAGCTCAGGGAACCTGCAGCATACTTCGGATTTTGGAACTGTGTGCTCCTTGATAGGCCGGTCCTCGGCTATGATTGCGTTGACCATCTCCTCCGCACCGAAGATGTCGTCCCATGAGACATCCTCTGCGAAAACTGTCAGCGTTGAGCTATCCTCGTCCAATCTTATCTTGTCCAATTCCAGCGCAGGCAACATCATCTGCAACGACCTGAAGAATATGTGCTCGGCAGTGTGCATCCTCGTCAGCATAGAACGCCTGAAAGAGTCTATCTCCGCATCGACTTCTCCTACGACGACCTTGCCGCTGACGGATTTAACCTTGACCTCTTGTGGGCTGATGACGTCGTACACCTCTGCCTCGAAGTCGTCGCCTTCCAACGTGCCGTAGTCGCAAGGCTGGCCTCCGGAAGATTCCCTGAACGGGGACTCTGAAAGTTCAACGAATGTCTCGCCATTTATTTCTTTCACTGAAACTATCTTGGTTATCATTACCAATTTCTGAAATCCATGACGTTTATTAATGTTGCGAAGAATTAGTTCAGATTTTCGGGAGCTGAAGAAAAAACCACAGAAATTTTTGGATGGATTTATTAAGGGTAAAATTTAGGGATACAGCAAGATGGAAACAGAAGAAAGTATTATCAAAACAGAAAATTTATATACTATAGACTATTATATAGATGCTATGGCGACAACAATACAAGTAAGTACCAATCTCCTTGAAGAGCTCAAAAAAAGAAAGCTTTACGACAAGGAAAGCTATGAAGAGATCATATGGGACTTGCTAGAGGACACGATGGAAGTTTCTGACGAGACTAAGAAGGATATCGAAGATGCCAGGAAAGACTTCAAGGCAGGAAGATGCAAAACTCTTGCGCAGATTAAAAAAGAGTCAGGATTGTAGATGTACGAAGTAGAGTTCTCAAAGAAGGCAGAGAAGCAGTTCATTAAGCTAGAAAGGATACACAAAGAGAGGATTATATCCGCACTTGAAAGGATCAGAATCAGGCCGGAACCTTTCTTGACTAAACTTGTAGGAAACGACGCGTATAGGCTGAAAGTTGGAGATTATAGAGTCATAATAGATTTGTACAGAGATAAACTAATAATATTAGTAATTGGCATAGGTCACAGGAAAAATGTCTATGATAAATTATAATTCTTAAAGCTTGCCCCACAAGACTTAAATAAGTGCTCTTATATATACTTATATAATATGAAAAAATCACTTGAGCACAGCCCCACACTGGATTCTGTGATGATGGTCGAGAAAATAATAAAGAAGCACAGCCAGGAATACGGAAAATACCAGCTGTGGAAAAGGCTGCCACGAAAGATGATGTACCAGACTTTTCTGAAGATACTTGACTACCTCGAGAATTCAAGCAAGATAATGATAGATGATGATGGCATTGTGTTCTGGACGTACGACCCTGAAACGATAAAGAGGGTTAAATCACAGAAACTGATTCTAAAATGAAGCCAATATCTGTAGCTTTCGTCTCCATAACAAGAAAAAATTAGGATTAAAATCTAAGGCGTAACCCTAAGCATCGTCCTCGGGAACGGTATAGCGTCCTTTATCGTCTCGCACCCGCATATCCATGACACCAATCTCTCTACGCCCATGCCGAAACCGCCGTGCGGGACAGAGCCGTACCTTCTGGTGTCCAGATAGAACTCGTAGTTCTTCGGGTCCTCGCCCTGGTCCTTAAGCCTCTGCTTGATCTTCTCGATGTCAGCTTCCCTCTCAGAGCCTCCTATTATCTCGCCGTAGCCTTCAGGCGCCAGGAAGTCGCATCCGTACACTACCTCGGGATTGCTGGGGTTCTCCTTCATGTAGAACGCCTTGACTATCTTAGGATAGTTTGTTACTATGACAAAGGTGTCGAAGTTCTTCACCAATTCATCTTCCTCTATCGTCCTCAAGTCCTTGCCCCACTCGACCTTCATGCTGTTCTTCTCCCTCAATATCCTCAACGCATCGTCGTAAGTTATCCTGGGGAACGGCTTCTCTGCGGTCGGCTTCAATTTCTCGACGTCCCTCTCAAGGATCTTCAATTCTTCCATGTTGTTTTCCAACACTTTATTCAAGACGTGCTTGATCAAGCCCTCGCCGTGGTCCTGGATGTCCTCGAACGTAGCCCAAGCCATCTCCATCTCGGCGTGCCAGTACTCAGTCAGGTGCCTTGACGTCTTGGACTTCTCCGCCCTGAACGAAGGCGCTATGCAGTAGATGTTCTCCAATGAGAAGATTCCCGCCTCGGCATAGAGCTGCCATGTCTGCGCCAGGAAAACCGGCTTGCCGAAATAGTTCACTGAGAATAATGTCGAGCCGCCCTCGCACTGCGTCGCCTGGAATATCGGGGACTGGAACTCGTAGAACCCCTTGCCCCTGAAATACCCATGTATCGCGCCGAACACCGTGCTCCTTATCTTGAGCATCGCCGTCATCTTCCTCGACCTCAGCCATAAGTGCCTGACCTCTGCCAAGAAGTCAACGCTCTGGGCCTTGGTTATAGGGAACACCTCAGAGCCGCCGACCAGCTCAAGCTTATCGACCTTGACCTCGTAGCCGGTAGGCGCCCTCTTGTCTTCCTTTATTTCCCCAGTCAACTGAACTGAACATTCAACCAATATCTTCTCAGCAACGTCCCATGACCCCTTGTCAACCGAGTCCTGCTTCACGACGCACTGGATTATATTGGTGGAGTCCCTGACAACTATGAAGACTATGTCCTTCGACTTCCTCTCTCTGTATACCCAGCCGCGCAGATTGACCTTGCCGCTGCCCTGGCCCATCGCGCCCTGTATTGAAAGATGCTGCATAAGCTAAAAAGAATCCCTAGAAGGTTTAAATAGTTTACTGTGATTTTTTGAAGCTGCAAATAGCTTAAGATGCAGGCTCGCATCAGAAGAAGAGGTGTCCCAGCCATTAGCCTGACTATTCCGACAAAACGGCCATTGTTATTGAGATTGTTGTTGCCGTTGAGGCCATTGTAATTATTGTTGACGAAAAGCACGCGGCCCTCAAGAGTAGCCATTCCACTTTACTGAATGCCACCACCACTTCAGACTTTAGCTGTCGTGGTTGTATTTTATAGCAGCTATGCCACCGTAGTGAAATGACGTGTAGTTCCAAGCTAATTAATCGCCTCATGATGAAGCAGCCGGGACAGCATAAATTAAGGAGAAGAGGTATAAAAAGCTTTGGCTGTTAAGATGCTTATTTCCGCGCGCCCCGCGCCTCCGGCGCTACCCCGACAAAACGGCCATTGTTATAGAGATTGTAGTAGCCGTAGAGGCCAATGTAATTACTGTCGACGAAAAGCACGCGGCCCTGTGGGGCTGCAGCGTCACGGCCATTAAATGAGTGATAGTTGCCCAAATCCCCATTTGAAGATTTTGCCTTTTCATAAAATGCCTCAAGATGTTCAAGGCTTCCAGCCGCCCTAGCGATGACCAGAGGATTCTCTAAAAATGGTCCCTTCTGGTGATATCCTGATTTGGTAGCCTGAGCCATGCCATAAGGCATGACAACTCCAAACCTATGCGGCAATCCGGATTTTCCGGCTTCAATCTCATCAAGCCTGTAGAGGGGAATATTTGTCCCGTCACCAAGCTTCCCTTCCAATAAATAATCAAACTCTTCATCACGATATTTTGCGCTGTTGTTAAGAAGGCCTTCATCGTATGCCTGCTGAATCCTTTCAGGCGTAAGGATGCCTCCGCCGTGGACAACAACAAGGACCGGCTCTCCACTTCTATAAAATGAGCCTTTCTTGTCTACGCCGATATCCTCTTCTGTATGGGCTGTATGCCAACTCTGCCAGAACGCATGGCCCTTGTCAGCCTTGGCCTTTGCAGCGATGAATTCAGGCATGGTCGCAACTATGCCATTAGTGCCTGCATAATCAAGCGCCTGCCTGAGAGCAGTAGGCATGCTAGCATCATAAAATACGGTTCCATTAAGAATATCGTCTATGCTGAAAGCAGGGCTAAGCGCAGGATGCACGATAGGAGAAATCACTTGCTGTTCAGGAGAATCCTGACCTGGAGCCCACTCCAGATGCTTTATGAGTTCTCTTGGAATT
>CAYHOW010000050.1:0-7937 GCA_964358335.1 Candidatus Woesearchaeota archaeon | reverse complement strand
CCTTATCTTGCTGCTCATGAAGACGTTCACGTTATACCCTTTTTCTTTTTTTTCCATTGCTGCCTCCTTGTTATCTTTATCTGAACTTGAAATCGATATTTGCTTCAATTTCACACCCGATAGTATCCTGGACCAGCTTTACCTTCAGCTCGCTTATGCAGTCATCCAAATCCTTAAAGACTAACTGCAACACATATATCACAGCCGAGATGGATTCCTCAATCTTTCCCTCGTAACGACCTTTATGCTTCGTCAAGGTAAATCCCTCCCAATACTTGGCTAAAATGGTCTCAATCTTCTTCTCGTATTCAGGACTAATTTTCCCTGTACGGTTGTCTGCACCTATATACAAAGTTATTTTCGTTGTTATGTTATTCACCTCACTTTAGTCCATACTATGTATAGACATACTTCTTAATAAATCTTTTGATAACGGGAAGAAACAGTTAATAAATTGTTTGAGAAAAAACTGCTGTTTATTCCGAAAAAAGAATAAATGCCGTGGATCGACGAAGACTAAAATATTATTCTGCTTCCTCAGAAGCTGATTCCTTACTATATGTGACAGGAGCAGAACCACCACTCCCTGTTGCAGCAGTTCCGCTGATAATCCTTCTATAAACTTCAGGCGCATTGTGCACCAAGAATTCAAGCTCTTTTCTTTGCGAAGCATAATATTCGCATCTGCCTCTCGCCTCAGCGCCCAGCGACAGAGCTTCCCTGAACTTCTCAAAGTCCTTGTGATATGTGGCGGCATACTTCGCAGCCCAGATGTAGTTCAACGCAGCATAGCCCGGCTCTGTTCCCATAAGCCTAGATGCAATGCCCATCCTCTCGCGATATTCATCCTCTATAGGGAAAGCTCCGCCATGCTCGCCTGACAAGTTCTGTTTCCAATTGCCATATATCTTGTCCAAATTAATCCCAGCATAAGCATCCTGCTCGGGCTGTACGTATTCAGCAGCCTTAGGCTCCACAACCTTAGGCGCAGCCTTAGACGTTTTCTTGTTGGGTGCAGCCTTAGGCTTAGCACCATCAGCTTTCTTTCTTGTCATCAAAAGTAAAGATTAGAATCAAGCTTATAAAAGTTTAGATAAAAAAATAAAAAAAAGTAAAGAAAAAAAGGCTTAGTAATAAGTCTGGCCTTCCTTAGGTTCCAACGGATACTCGTCGTCGTCCTTTAGTTTCCTAAGCGCGACGATAAGCCCAATGATAACCAATAGGACGATCAAGCCTACGAAGCCTATCTTCAATGTTGAGGAACTCAACAAGCCGCTTGCAACAGATGAGCCGGTGATCTTATCAGCATCGGTCTTCTCTGTTACCTTTGCACCCAAAGGCAATTCCTTTACCAGGTTCTCGCCTGACAATAGCTGCAAAGTGAACAAGTGGTTGCCTAGCTCAGCATCGTCGTGGACGCTCAAGTAGACGTACATCTCGCCAGTTGCACCAGGTGCGACTGAAACGAATGCAGGGTCAACCCTTGCGTCAGCCCATAGCTGTGCGCCCGCAACGTTGGCTGAGAACAACTGAGTCTCTGAGCCTAGGTTTGCGAAGGTCAACTTGTATACGGTTTCCTTGCCAGCCTCAACGGACTGTGCTGTAGCGTCGACTGAGACAACTGCCTTGACTGCCGGCTTATCGGTAGCCACGGGAGCTTCCTCGCCTAGTACGTGAACAGCCTTGACAGCCTCAACAACTGAGTGTCCCCTGTTGTAGGTAACCTTGACGGTTAGGTCGTAGTCACCGGTAGCTGCGTTTGCAGGCAATCTCAATACCAAAGGCTTGCTTGAAGATGAAGTCTCGTCGTCATCGTTGTAGTCTTCAGTATCCTCAACAGGCACAAGCTCGTCCACGTAAGTGGTCGCTGTAGCGCCAAGCAATGAAGCCTCGACCTTCAGGTCCTCTTCCTTCCTGTCGCCCATGTTCTCTAGCCTTACTGTAACGAAAGCGGTCTCGCCAGCGTTAACGTCGTTAGGACTAACGTATACGTCCTGGATGCTAACCTTGTGCCTTGCCGCAGTCACTTCTGCTGACAATGGAATTGCCAACTCGACGTTGTGGTTCAGCACTTCTACGTGCAGAGTGTATGCGTCATCTTCAATTTCCATGTCTTCAGGCAGCTCCAAGGCCAAGTCGAATGACTTCCTTGACTCGGATGAGCTCAGCTTGAATACTTCCGTCTTATCCTCGATAAGGTCGTATTCGTAGCCGCCGATCCATGCCCTCAGCCTTAAATTATCTACGTCTGTAGTTGTGTTCTCAACGTGCAACACAACGTGCAGGTTCAGAGTATCTCCCCTCTCAACCGCAACTGTCTCTGGATTTGCCAAGTCTACTGCATCGCCGTTGACCTCTACCTTGTCGAACTTGAAGTCCAATGCTGAAACAGCAGGAACAACGACAAGGGATACCAACAACAAAGCCAGTACGCCTAGCATCTTTAACTTACCTTTCATTTTAGGTACCCTCCATGTTTAGTTTTCTATGAGCATTAAACTCATGTTGCTACGCAGAAGTTACAAATCGTATATAAAGCTTTTGGTAGTAACCTCTGGGCAGTAGTGGTATTATGCCTTATTGGGGCTTATATCGCCCGAATTCGGGCAGTATGGCTTAAAAACCTCAAATTCGAGGCTTATGGCCATAAATGCGGCCCAAGGAACTCACCATATATATATAGAATATAAGCCTTATGCATTCATAATGGGGTGAAGCCCTCTAATTTCAGCAGGTCGACTATCTCGTCCTGCGAAATCGCGCAGCCCCTGAACTTCAGGCCCCACAGCATGCCCTCAAGCACCTTCTTCCTCAAGTCTCCGCCCGCATAATCCTCCATCCCCGACAGCACGTACCTGTCCATCAGGCCCATCTCGTAGGCTATGACGCCCAGCTCGGCAGACCTTATCACCTTAAGCTTCTTAGTGTAATCCCTTATCTTATTGATCTTGTCCTTATTTATCCTGACCTCAGTGTGAAGCCTGCTCTCCAGCAGCTTGCCAAGGCTCTTGGGGTCCTCTATCAGCGCCCGTATGGTCCTCTCGTCTATCACCAGCGCGTCAGCGTTTATGCGCTTAGCCAAAGCTATCACCGCCAGCTCGCCCTCGTGCGCTATCTTGATAGGCCTTCCCCTTGCCTCAAACACCGAATTGACCAGCCTGCCCAAAGACTCGACCTCTTTCTGCAGGCTATGCTCGTAGAACTTAAGGTTGCCCTTGGCCACCTCAGCCAGCACCTGCAACGCCTCAAGCTTGAACTTCAGCGACTGCAACGGGTTGTCAACCAGTTCCAATTTGACTTCCTTCGGTATGAAGAACTCGCCCTTGAACTTCTCTTTCAGAGGCTGAACCAGCCATAATAGATTGTTCATGGACAAGCTTATTATCGCGCCAGTATCGAATATTATCGACCTCATTGTAAGTTGAATATCCTCCTTGCCTCCTTTATCCTCTTCTTCGCGTTCTTGGTGAGCAGGGGGTCAACGTCGGAAATCCTAGTGTGGCCGACATATTCCCTCAATTCCCACGGCGTGATGCCCATTATCTCCGCAGCCTGGCCAAGCGAGATGCCCTGCCTGTACACGTCCGAGCCTTTCTTTATCTTGGCAAACTCTATAACTTCAATTATATGCTTAGAGAACATGTGGTCCAGCTTACCGCAGTATTTCAGTATCTGCTTGACGTTGTCAAGGTAGAGCTCATCAAAGTCGCTGGACAGGGATTCCCTTGCCTTGGCCAGCCTCTCCAACACGAACTTGCTGAACTTGGCCCACTCGCCGGACTGCTGGTACTTCCTCCTCTCGACAACCTTGGCAAGGGAGTACACCATCACGGCTATGGTGATAGAGTTAGGGTCCTGCTCGATGCTCGCCGAATGGATGGTCCTGTCACTGAGATTGACCAAAGAATTGGAATCCATGCTCTTGAACGCCTCGTATGCGTGCAGGAGAATGTCAATAATATTCTGCTTCAGGTCAGAGTCCAAAATCAAAGCACCTCTTTATAATGTAATCCAACGCCTAGAAAATTAATAAAGGTTTCTATTGCGTGCCGAAGAACTTCCTTATCTCATCGGCAGGCTTAACGGCCACCTTCATCCCCCAGTCAGAAGGGAAGCACCTGTAATACTTGTTCCATAAATACCGCTCGTCAAGGAAGACTATCACGCCGCGGTCAGTCTTGCTCCTGATGCACCGGCCAGCATTCTGCATCGACTTGATTATCGCAGGGAAGATGTAGCCGTAGTCCCAGCCGCGCCCGTACTTCTTGTCGTAATACTTTATCAGCTCCTGCGTCTCCAGGTTAGGCTTCGATAACGGAAGGCCGACGACCATGACGGATTTCAGATAATCGCCCAACAGGTCAATGCCCTCGCCGAAACTGCCGCTGCTGACTCCGCAAAGTACTGCGCCGGTGTCCTTGTACTCCTTGAACCTCTCTAGCATGTCGCCCCTCTCTTCCTTGCTCATCCCCGGCTGCTCCAGGAAGATTGTCTTGTCGCACTTGTCCTTCAATATGAAATATATCTCTTCCATAATATTATAGCTTGGGAAGAACACTGCGCAGTTGCCAGGGACCGAAGTGACTATCTCATTGCACCTGTTCGCTATCTGCATGTACATCTCCTTGCTCCTGGACGTGAACTTGGTCGACGTCTCGGGGATTATGAGGTTAAGGCGGTTCTCCTTGGGGAACGGGTTGTCGTACTCCTGGACAATCGTGTCATCCTCGTCAAAGCCCAACAGGTCGTTGTACATGTTCGTTGGAGTCAATGTGCCGCTCATAACTATAACCGAATGGCATTCGTTGAACAGAGGCCTCATCACGAAAGACGGGTCCAAGCACTTGTAGGACAATGTGACCTGCACCTTGCCCTTTGAGTCGAACTCCCTCGACAATATTCTCACGAAACCTTCGTCGGGGCCAGGCCATGACATGAGGAACTCTGCAACCGACCTTATGAAACTGCGCTTCTTCGTCTCCAACACCTCGTCAGCGACATCCTGCAAGTCGCCTACAAGCTGGTCAAGGTCGCAGAGGTTCTTGACTTTCATCTCGAAATCCCCTCTCGTTACCAGCGACTCCTCCTTGTCTATCTGGATGTTCTCCTTCACAAGCTCCATAAGGAAGTCGCCTATCGAGACTATGGTGTCAGCAAGCTCGCCCGTCCCGAACTGCCTCGCCTCCTTGACCGCCTGGTCGATGACGTAAGATGATAATTTAATCGTCAGAAGGTCCCTCGCCCTCTGCGGCAGGTTATGGCCCTCGTCGAAAATGATTATGCACCTGCTAAGGTCCTTCTCTATTCTCTTGAAGATGCTGTCCCTTATATGCGGGCTCATTATGTGGTTGTAGTCTGCTATGATGACTGCGGATTCCTTACCCAACAGGCAGGCTGTCTCGAACGGGCATACGCTCTTCGCCGAGCATACAGCATTAATCTTCTCGACGTGGCAGGGGCCTATCTTCTTGAGGTCCTGCAGCGCGGCGTGGGCAAGCATGGAAACCTGCCCCTTCTGCTTCAGGTTCCTGAAATGCACGCAGTGGTCATTCTTCCTCAAGTCCTTGCAGTACTCGGAGAATTCCGACGACGTCAGGTTCTGGACGCCGTCCTGGTTGCACATGCCCTGCTTGCCTACAAGGTCCACAGCGTTGAACGGGACCTTGTGCCTCTCGCTTATCTTCTTCAATGTCTCGACAGCTATAAGATGCTGGGTGTGCCTGGAAGTTAGATAGAAGACAGTGAGGTTATTTTTTAAGGCGTAAGTCAACGCTGGCGATATGGCCGAAGCGGTTTTACCTGTCCCTGTTGGAGCATGCACGAGAAAATTGCCCTTGTTCTTGAACACCTCGTACAGCTGAACCATGAAAGCGTTCTGAATCTTCCTTGGCTCGTCGAACGGGAACAGAATGTCGTCCATGCTGAATACCCTTGAAGGAAGAAATATTTAAATGTATCCAATCAAACCAGGGGAGAATCCATCTTCCGGTCCTTGTCCTTGGCCCCGAAAGTCGTGACGATGTCAATGACGTACTTGCCTTCCTCTAACTTATATACAAGAGGCCTGCCGTTGAACAGGTCCACCAAGTCCAATTCATACTTGCCAGGCTTGATGACCCTTATGCTCTCGAAATCCAAGATAACCGGCTTCTCCTTGTCGAGAGTGTCGCCAATGATATCTAATACATCGTCCTCTATCTGCTTCTTGTCGTCGTCAGAAAGGTTGTCCATTACCTCGTTCGCCTTCTGCAGGTCCGAGTCCTTGACGAATAAGAAGAATCTGCCGCCGCACTTGCTGCAGCCTTTCAATAAATCGCTGGCCCCGTTCGGGAAAATAGAGCCGCACTTAACGCAGCGGTGTGGCATTATAACCTCCCGTTTCTTTTCGCGTTGTGAGTCAACAGCTCTACCTTGTTTGGATTTCGCTTGATCTCTTTGATTATAGTCGCAGGGCCTATTATCGTAAGGCCGTCCCTGCTTCCGACAAGGAACCTTACCAAGACCTGCCTTAGCTGCATGAACAGCTTCTCGTTCTTTGCCTCGGGATATATCGTGCAGAGCTCAATGCCCTTGAATTCCTTGCTGATGTATTCCATAGTCTTCTGGATCAAAGCTGCCTCCTCAGACGGAGACAATCTTCCCTGCATGAGGACTATCTTGTTCCTCTTGACTATGTCCAGCAGCTTGCCTATCCTCTGCTCAGGATTCAAGTTGTTCATTTCCAGATACGGGACGAATTGGAATGTAAGCATCTTATTTCACCAGCTTGAACAGCTCATCGTAAAGCTGCTCTATGTTGTCGCCTTTCTGCGCAGACACCCCTACAACCTTGTACTGGGGGAACGCCTCAGAAATCCTCTTTTGGTCGGCCTTCTTCAAGTCCACCTTGTTCGCGACCAATAACACGGGAATGTTCCTTGCGGCCAGATTGCCAATTATTGTTACATTCACCTGCGAGTATGGGTTCAACGTGGCGTCCAGGACAACTATTACGGCGTCCATGTCGTCGAGCCACTTTATAGCGTCGATGACGCCCTTGGTAGCTTCCTTTGCCCTCTTCTTCGCCTCGTCCTTCGACAGCTTGAACTTCAAGAATTCCTCATAATCTATCTTCGTGGCTATGCCAGGAGTGTCAACCAGGTTGAATGTCAATGACTTGCCCTTGGACTTTATCTGAATCTTCTCCTTCATCATGACTTCCCTTGTCTCGTGGGCCATCGGGGAAACCGTGCCCATCTCCTCGCCTATCCAGTCCATGCATATCCTGTTAGCCAAAGTCGTCTTGCCGCCGTTGGGCGGGCCGTACAATCCTAACTTAACGTTCTTCTTCTTAGTGAACAACGAAGAAAAAAACCAATCCATAAACTCTTTGAAATTGAAAAGTGCCATTTACATCCCCTTTTTTATGCTATAGATAGCTAATCTCGCTGTATTTAAAAATATTGTGGTATTTCAGCGCAATTATGCAGGCATTGACTGCCACATCCATATCCTTATTATATAGGCTTTCGCAACGCCAGCACCGTCCGTGCCGGCTATTATGATGTCGTCGCTGTAAACCGAGACGTTCGGTGGCGGAGTCTGGGCAAGGCAGGTCGTCTCGCTGCAGACCTGGACCTCGTAAGCGTAGCCCGAAGGGACATTCGCCACTATAAGGGCCATTATTGATTCGTTGCCTGCCGGATCGCCGTTAAGCACCTGCTGCCTTATGGCCTCGTCCGAACTTGTCGTGGAAGTCACATACTTCAGCGCGTTCTCGACGACGAAAGGCACCTCGTTAGGGTTAGACAATTCCCTAGGAGTAATACCGAAAGTGAATATCAAAATGCCAACTATCGAAATGACAGCCTCAAGCGTCTTTATGTACCCTCTCTTATTCATCATTTTACCACACCCTGATGTTTATCCTCGCCTGTGTCTTTGCACCGCCGCTGTCC
>CAYHOW010000049.1:6027-7994 GCA_964358335.1 Candidatus Woesearchaeota archaeon | reverse complement strand
GAGCGTAAACATCAATCTGATATTCAACTGCACGACCAAGAGGCTCATGCTCTACAATTCAGGCTCGCTGAAGATAACGAGGGTGGAGATATACACGAATCCTGCGCTAGCATCAGGCAACCCCATCAAGTACAATGCTGAGATGATGCCCAAGGTCTGGGCCGAGATAGACGTCGAGAGGATAACTAGCGGCATGAAGGCCGAGGTGTTCCCTGTAATCTCCATGGGGCTTGAGGATTTCAAGTGCCAGAAGAACAGGATGTTCGAGTCGAAGGTGGCATGCTCATGAGTTCTAAGAAAGGGGCCACATGGATAGAGTACACGCTTGCCACCGGCTTGTTTGTAGCCTTGGCCGTGATCATGATAACTTGGGGCAAAAGCTTTACTGAGGAGAAGACCGACGCAGCGATAACCATGGCTTCGGGCAGGATGGACTGCCAGCAGATAAGGATTGACGCTGTTTTGGACAGGAGCGTCGCTGATACTTGCATGGTGACCATAGTTAACAGGGGCGCCTTGAACGTCAGGAGGGTCCTTGTGAGGTACGGGGATAGCCAGGCCGAGGTGGATGATTTGAGGATATCTGAGATAATGAGGCAGGAGACGGGAAATGAGGGCATATTGATGGCGGAGAACCTTTTCGGGTACAAGGCCGAGCTGTTGCCCTTGGTGGATGCGGGCGAGGAATTGGTGGGATGCAAGGACAAGATTCTGGAGATTGATTGCCGTTGAATTTGGATATTGCATCATAATAAAGTTTTTAAACTGCTTCTCTATTTGATTTTGCTATGGCACAAATAATTGGTGATGACAAGGAATGGTACCTTTGCACTAACTGCAAGTACCAGTTTTCAAGGCGCAAGGAATTTCCGCTGTACGGCGTATGCCCCAACTGCAGCAAGAACACATTGCAGAAGAAGTTCGCTAAGAGCAAGGACTGGGTTCAGGACTTGTAGCGATAACTTTAAATAATAATCCGGCTTAGGAATATATTGTGAAAGGTCACCAGAAAAAGAGGCGAAAGGGAGTTTCTCCGCTTATAGCATCTGTGTTGCTGATAGGCTTCACGGTGACAATAACTTCGCTTATAATCATCTGGGGCAGGACGTTCACCGCCGAGAGGGCCGACAAGGAGCAGGCGATTTCTGAGGCGCAGCTGAACTGCAACAACCTGGACTTCACTGTTACGTCTGCGGACTACAGCAGCGGCGCGCTGACTTTGTCTTTAGGCATCAAGAACAAGGGGATGACTACTATTGACAGCTTCGTGTTCAGGATAAACGAGGGCGCTGCGGTGATAGAGAGCGGCGAGAAGGTCGAGGGCATCCAGGAGAAGACTGTCGGCATTGAGGACGCCAGCTTCAGCGGCATACCTTCCATTTCCCAGGTAGAGATAATACCCAAGATAAGGGTGGCAAGGAATTATTACATACCCTGTTCTACGAAGTCGAGGGTAGTTGACAAGGTAGCATCGGCATAAAGGATTCATCTTCTCTTTTTAGGCTTGGCCTCTTCAGGCTCTTCATCTTCAAGTTCTTCCTCTTTCATGCTTTCCTCAATCTCGTCTATCTCGACCTCCGATTCGGGGATGAACTTCCTTATCAGGTATGACGCAAGAAGCGTGAGCCCTAATATGAGTAGGAGGTCTATCCCTGTCCACCTGCTTAGCTGCAGGTTCCCGTTGCTTAGCAGTACGGCGGACATGGCGAGCACGGTGACTGTTGTGGGGTTGCTGAGGTGCCTGACCAGCTTGTAGTTCCTGTGCGCGAATATCATCATTATCATGACTATCACGTATGCGAACATCGCCAGCAGGATGACGAACCTCGTCCACAGCTGCCCTGCGTTCTCCTCGAAGAATATGAACCTTATGGAATCGAACGTTATCCATATCAGCGCCACGATGTGGCTGAGCAGGACAAGCCAGTTCTCTTCCTCGAACTTGAACCTGCCGAGGTATATCATGA
>CAYHOW010000049.1:0-6017 GCA_964358335.1 Candidatus Woesearchaeota archaeon | reverse complement strand
TCATGACTATTATCCACGTGCCGAATATTGTGATCATTATCCACAGGATGCTCCAGTCCTTAGCGATGGAGCTGCCTATGGCCGAGAAACCAGATAAGACACCGTCAATGAACGCCATTTCAATAGAATTATAGATATAGTATGTATATAAAGTTTTTTGAAGTAACGTTTATAAATAAGCAGTATATCTATAAGTGCTTATGATAAAGACCCACAATTGCGGAGAGCTCAACGTTCAGCACGCTGGCGAGGAAGTCACTGTCTGTGGCTGGCTTGACACATTAAGGACTACAGGCAAGATAGCGTTTATGCTTCTTAGGGACAGGACAGGCATAGTGCAGGTGTTCTTGAACAAGGACCTGGCTGAAAAATTCAAGGATACCAAGAGGGAATCGATAGTGCAGGTGCACGGATTGGTCAACAAGAGGCCCGACAACCAGGTGAAGAAGGAGATGAAGACCGGAGAGATAGAGCTGGCCGCCAAGTCTATAGAAATTGTGAACATGGCCGAGACTCCGCTGCCGATAGAGATGGGCGATGACGCTTCCACCGGCCTGGACAAGAGGCTTGATTTCAGATTTTTAGATGTCAGAAGGGAGAAGATAAAGGACATCTTCATGGTGCGTTCCAAGATATACCAGGCGACTTCGAAGTTCTTCGAGAGTGAGAAGTTCGTCGCGATACAGACTCCCAAGCTGACGGCTTCGGGCGTCGAGTCAGGCGCCGAGGAGTTCAGGATAGAGTATTTCGGCAAGAAGGCCGCGCTGGCGCAGTCGCCGCAGGTGTACAAGCAGATGTTCGTCGTCTCTGGCTTGGAAAGGGTGTACGAGATAGGCACGATATTCAGGGCCGAGTCATCGCACACCACAAGGCATCTGACGGAATTCACCGGCGTTGATTTCGAGATGGGCTTCATCAAGGACGAGAACGATGTCATGGAGATGATAGAGAAGTATCTTATTTTCCTTATGAAAGAGATAAAGGGGAGTTGCTCTGAGGAGCTGGCGAGATTGAATGTGGAAGTCAGCGTCCCTGACAAGATCCCTAGGTACTCCATACACGATGCGAGGAAGATGCTTGCCAAGAAGGGAAAGAAGGTTCCTGAGGATGACGACCTGGACGCAGAGGCTGAGAAGATGGTCGGCGACTATATCAAGGAGAAGTTCGGCTGCGACTTCGTGTTCATGCTTGACTATCCCTGGAAGAAGAGGGCGTTCTACCACATGAGGCCTGACAATGATAAGAGTACTACAAGAAGCTTTGACGTCTTGTTCAAGGGCGTGGAGATAGCGACTGGCGCCCAGAGGGAGCACAGGCTGGACGTTTTGGAGAAGCAGTCGATGGAGAAGGGCGTTGACATCTCGAAGATGCCGTTCTACAGGGACATCTTCAGGTACGGCTGCCCTCCGCACGGAGGCGTAGGCTTTGGCTTGGATAGGATAACGTCAAGGATTCTCAATCTGGAGAACGTCCGGGAAGCTATATTGTTGCCGAGGGATCCTGAGAGATTGACTCCTTAAGTTTCTTTATTTTTTATAATTTAATTCTTAGAGAATTTAAAATGCGAGGAACAGGGTTTGAACCTGCGTAGGCACTAAGCCAGTAGATCTTGAGTCTACCCCGTTTGACCACTCCGGCATCCTCGCCTAAGGGTTAGAATAAAAGCAGGTTATTTATAAGCTTTTTCACTTTCTCAAAATTCCTCGTGCGGCCAGCACGCCTGTCGCGGCAGCAGCAACTATCCCTCTCGTCAGCCCAGGGCCGTCGCCTGCGACGTAGACATTAGGCCTGTGCGTCTGCAGATGGTCATCAGTCAATAGTCTCAGGCTGTGCAGTTTTATCTCAGGCCCGTACAATAACGTGTGTTCCGAATCTATTCCAGGTATTACCTTTCCTAATTTGATCAGTCCGTCCTCGATGGCGTCCATATAGGCAGATGTGAAAAGCAGCCTCATGTCCCCTGGCACGGCCTCTTTGAGCGATGGCTGCGTTACCCACGAGTTGACGTGCTCCTTCTTGCTTCGTCTCCATCTGAGAGCGTCCCCGAAATTCTGGAGAAGCACTTTGCCGTCGCTCAGGCTGTGCCCGAGCATGGCTAGGTTCCTTGCATAGATGTTGCCGTTGGCCTGCGGCTCTGTGAACGGCACAGTCACCAGGAAAGCGAAATTGGTGTTCTCATATGGGTCGCCGTTTTCAGAATGCCCGTTGACAGTGCAATATACTCCATGATGGTCTTCAATGGCAACCTTTCCGCCGGGGCACGTGCAGAAAGTCCTGACCTGCCTATTGCCCTTGCCTGCATTGATATAGAACTTCATGTCTCTTGATAGGTTAGTGACGAAATCTGTTATCTCTCTCCTGACTTCTACCCTGACGCCAATGTCTACGGGATTGTAGATGTAATCCTCGCCGAACTTCATCTTGAAATCATCCGCGACGATTTTCTCTAGCCATTCGGAGCCGTCCCTTCCGGGAGCCAAGACTAAGAAATCGTACTTGTGCGTAGTCTTGGACGTCTCGATGTAACCATCCCCAATCTTCAGAGCGTCTTCGCTGGTGCAGAACTCCACGCCCTTCTCGACTATCTCATCCCTCAACTTCTTTATGAGGCCGACAAGTTTGTCGGTGCCGACGTGCGCTGTCCTCGTGACGACGAAGTTCAGCCCGGCCTGCAATGATTTTGTCTTGAGCTCGTCGAGCTTGGCCTTCTCTTTCTTGTTCTGGCCTTTCACCCTGACATCATAGCTGCTGAATATGCTTTCTACATAATTGTTGAGCTCGTCGACCTTATCGATGCCGACAACCAGAGGAAGGAAAGTCCCCACCCTGTTATGGTATATTATCTTGCCGTCAGAATACAGCCCTGCGCCGCCCATCCCACACAGGACGTTGCACCTGTCGCGCGTCTCGATGTCTTCGCCCTTCTCTATGACCTTTACATTGTATCCGCCATTCTTAGAAAGTTCGTAAGCGGCGAACAAGCCTGCCGGGCCTGCGCCTATTATCACCACGTTTTTCCTGTCCATAGCGAAAGGAAAAATATCGTGGAGGTTAATAAGCGTTGCTGTAGTTTTGGTTTTGAACTAAATCACAACCCTTAAATATACCTATTAACTATTAGTTAACAACTATTAACAAAATGGAAACAGTAAAGAAAGTCTTGGATGTCCTGCTGAAGGATTTTGCAATTATGCATACGGTGACGTCTCTGTCTAAGGAAGTGGGTCTTACCAGGGTAGGTATCTGGAAGGTGCTCAGAAAGATGCAGGCTGACAGCTTAGTCTTAATCTCGCCAGTAGGGAATGGGAAGACTAGCACTGGGATAGTAGCTATCAATTGGGACAACCCTGTTGTTGAGAAGATGCTTGAGTTGGCATTGGCTGAGGATGTAGCAAGGAACCGGAGATGGGTAAGCAGCTTTTCTGAGCTTGATGGCAAGGTGGACTTCCTTATCATTTACGGAAGCGTATTGCATTCCCCTAAAGATGCTAACGACATTGATATTTTGGGTGTTGTCTCAAAGAACGACAATTTTGTAGAGATAGGCAAGTCAGTTGTGAAATTGCAGAAGGTGCAGGCAAAGAAGATCCATTCTATCAATTTTACCAATGCTGAGCTGAGGCAGGAACTAAAAAATAAGAATCCAGCGTTCATAGACGCCATAAGGAAAGGCGTAGTCCTTTTCGGGCATGAGAAGTTCATTAGGTTCGTTAAAGATATGGTTAGCAGATGAATTCCTTCGGCACCTTTAATTCGTTTATTGAAAAGACTATGTATTCGCATTGCGATATTGCTTTTTTACATGTATAAGTCATATATTCATAATTGTCTAGCACTTCCTTATTTTTTGTAGAAGGCCCATACCTTGAAGACTCTCTTTCATCAACATCTGACTTTTCTTCCTTATCGCTATATACCATAATCCTGTCGATGAACTCATCGTCATAGTCTATCAGCTCGTTATCTTTTGCATATCTGAGGAATGCGGCAGTGCACTTCTGGCTCCTGCTTTCGATGCCGAACTTGGCTAGTATCGCCAATGCGCAATAATAAAGGGTATAGAACCATTCTTCGGGGATCTTATAATCAAAACCTCTTTCCTTGTACAGGTTGCATAGCTCAAGGTTTAGTTTTGCCTTTACAATATATTCTTCTGCTTTTTTCTGGTCTGGCTTAATTATCAGGAGCCCCTTGTGCTTTTTGCCTTTCTTTTCGTCTTTCTTTGCGTTTGCGAAGCAGTCTATAATGACATTTTTCATAGAGGATTAAAAAAATTAAGGCTAGATAAACTTGCCTGAATTTTTCTGCAGTTATTTTTCCAGAGCCCGGATAATTATGCAGGCGTTGTCGGAAATATGTTTTTTTCGGCACAAGCTTTATAAACATTTCAAGAATAGCATTGGAGGAATAATTATCATTGGAGGTGGTTCACATTCCAGGCACAATAGTTACGGGCGCATTGTATGGTGACGAGGGCAAGGGCAAGGTCACTGACGTTCTCACTGCAGAATCTGACATAGTCGTCAAATGGAACGGCGGAGCCAACGCAGGGACTACTTATGTCATTGATGGCAAGCAGACAATTTTGCATCTTCTTCCTGCAGGCGTTATGAGAGGGCAAAGATGCCTGTTGGCTTCAGACATGGTCATCAACGCTGAAGGCTTGGAAGATGAGATCAACCAGGTGGGCGGCAATCTCAATTTGGGCATCGACCCGAGGGCTCACGTTGTCCTTCCTTACCACATATCCCAGGATTTGGCCATGGAGATGAAGAGGCAGAAGTTCACTGGCGTGAAGATAGGCACTACGGCTCAGGGCATAGGTCCTTGCTACGAGGACGCTCACAGCAGGATAGGCGTCAGGATGTGCGAGCTTACAGGGAATCCAGATTCTCTTGAGAAGAGGCTGAGGGAGAACTATCAATTGAAGAAAGGCATCTTGGAGAAGGTCTACGGCTTCGACATGATGGTGCCGAAGGGAAGGAAGTTCGGCGCTGAATTGGTTAAGTTGGACGAGCAGGAATTCGTAGACAACACCAAGAGGCTAGGTCAGTTTCTGAAGCAGTATGTTACAGACGTTTCTAGAGAGGTAAGGGAATCGTTGCCAACGAAGAACATTTTGTTTCAGACATCTCAGGGAGTTCTGTTGGATAGGACGTTTGGCAACTATCCTATGGTTACGAGCTCAAGGCCGTTTCCTGGCGGAGTGTTCACTTCGTTGGGTTTGCCGCCTCAGGTATTCAATTCTTTTGGCATTGTCAAGGCTTACTTGTCCAAGGTGGGCTCGGGACCGGTTCCTACTTGCTTGGACGCTGGCCAGTGGCCTGTGAACGAATCGATGTCTTCGGAGTTGGGCAAATTAATTAGGAAGAGAGGGTACGAGGTTGGAGCGACTACTGGAAGGCAGAGGAGAGTCGGCTGGCTGGACTTGGTAGCGTTGAAGCACTCGTGCGACATCTCAGGTTTCACTCAGTTGGCATTGACTAAGCTGGATACTTTAGCAGACATAGGCGACTTGGACATTTGCGTAGCTTACTATGATCCGTCGCAGTCGCATTACGATGGCAGTTTAGAGATGCAGGTCGACACTGTCAACGGCTGCACCGTCACGTCAAGGAAAGGCAGCAAGATAACGACATACTACAAGGACTGGGACTTTGATTACCTGTGGAACGTCAAGCCTGTCTATTCAGAGGTTAAAGGATTCTCGGAGCAGGACGTCAGGAAAGCAAAGACGTTCGAGGAGTTGCCTGAAGGGGCGAGGGAATACATAAAGACTATAGAGGATTATGTAGGCATTCCCATCACTCTAATCTCGACCGGCCCTGACAGGAATGACGTTATACTGAGGAACTTCAGGGCATTCTGATTCTTTTTTTCTTTTTGGCATCTAACATCTTGCGGTTATTCCCGTTTGGGTTTAATACACCGCATCTTGCTGCGGAATCACAAAGCGCTATGGCCACTGGACATATCTTTTTGTCTAGTGGTTATATGATTTTTTCGGAAAATCAGGC
>CAYHOW010000048.1:0-8124 GCA_964358335.1 Candidatus Woesearchaeota archaeon | reverse complement strand
CCATTTATAAGGGTTGTTGAAATTTTGAACTAAAAATAATCATCCGGCAGTAATGAAAAGATTTAAATATGGGTTAGGCACAATACAGGTTGCCTTGTAGAAAACAGCGATGAAAGGATGAATCGTTGTGGTGAACAGGGCATCCATCCCTATCCACGCACATCATCAAAAAAAAAATCACCTTCTCCTTTTCGTTACGGGCTTCCTCTTGGCAGGAGCCTTCTTTGCAGATTTCCTCTTGGCTGGCTTCTTCGACTCGGCAGCGAACGCCTTGCGCCTCTTCTGGAATCTGTACACCCTGAAAGCAACGAACCACCATATGAACAGCGCCATGTAGCCCAACACGTCAAAGAACATGTAGCCAGACGTCTCGCCAAGGATAAATCCTGCGACGCCAAGGACGCACAATGCTACGACCGAAGAGAACCTCATCGCCGGATAGACGACCAAGGGCCTCATCCTCCTCCTTATCATCGATCTCCTAAGCTCAAGCAAGAACCAGCCGGCCAGAACTATTATGCCTATAAGGCCCGTATAGTATACCGAGCCGAATATGCCTGCCAGGATAAGCATGCTGTCCGTGAGCAATGACAGTAAATTACTTTTATCTTCGATATCAATCACCTCCATTTTTATGTAAATCAAGTGGGCTTATTGTTATTTAAAGTTTTTCCTTGCGCCCGAAATCTCATCTCAGAAACATTTATAAATAAACATCTAAAGTAAATAGGCTATGGAAACAGTCGGCGGACAGGCAGTCATCGAAGGCGTCATGATGAGAAGCCCTAGGTACATAGTGACTGCCGTAAGGAAGCCGAACGGAACCATCGTGCACAGGAAAGACAAGGTCAGGACACTGACATCCAGATTCTTCTTCAAGTGGCCGTTCATCCGCGGCATCGTAATGATGGCGGAGACAATGGTCATAGGCATCAAGGCCCTTAACTATTCCGCGAACGAGTCTGCAGAGGATGAAAGCAAGGAAGAGAAGCTCAGCACATTGTATGTTATCGGCACACTCGCGTTCTCCCTTATATTCGCACTGGCCATATTCAAGCTTGTGCCATTGGGATTCGCGCAGCTGCTAAACAGCAGGTTCGAGATGTTCCAGAACAAGTACCTGTTCAATCTTGCCGAGGGCATAGTGAAGCTATTGATGTTTGTGGGGTACATCTGCATAATCTCAAGGTTCAAGGACATCAAGAGGGTGTTCCAGTACCACGGCGCAGAGCACAAGGTAGTGAACTGCTACGAGAAAGAGAAGACCTTCAATTTGGAGTGCGCAAAAAAGCATTCGACGGTGCACAGGAGGTGCGGGACGAGCTTCCTGCTGTTCGTAATATTCATCAGCTTCATCGCCTACATATTCCTGCCCATCGACATATCCTTCCTGTCCAAGTTCCTGCTGAGGATAAGCCTGCTGCCAGTGATTGCGGCGTTCTCCTACGAATTACTTAAGCTAAGCTCGAGGTACGAGACTAATTTCCTCTTTAATATTCTCATAAGCCCAGGGCTTTTGTTACAAAGATTAACTACTTCTGAGCCTGATGACTCACAATTAGAAGTAGCAATACACGCTCTTGAAAAGTCAATAGAAGAAGAAAAAATAAATTAAAAAAAACAAAGTTCTTAGTTATTTACCCAGATTAAAGTCGCCTGCTATATTGTAGATAGTTTCTTCATCTGAATGTTTGCTAAAGGCGCTAGCTGCATGGCCGGATAACCAGGAGCGTCTGAACTGTCCATGTACACAAGCTTTACCATCTTGTTCTGGAAAGCATGGAACTTCTGGCCTAGCATCATATGCGGCCAGTAGACCTTGTCGTCGAACTTGAACTGCTTTCCGTAAGGGTTGGCAACTTCCTTGTTGTCAGCACCCATAACAGAATTGCCGTCCTTGAACAAGTAGGCGTAATACATCTTCGAATCGCCCAAGTTTAACTTTAACGATTTGGTCAAGACTTTGTGCGAATCGCCAGCCTTGAACTTCAATGGCGTGCCTTTTTTCACAGAAATCAATGCCTTCTCCTCATTAAGCAACTCAACATTATCTGAACCCACAGTCATACGTCCTGCCAAGAATGGCTTGATATATACGCCACGCAAGACAATATTTAATTGATCATATCTGACAATAGGCGCATGCGAAGCTGTCGGCGCATCCAAGATGTGGCTTACATACGAGTTAGGAATGTTTGAAGGCGTAGAACGCAACTCCACTTTCCAGTCGTAGTTGTAGTCATAGCCATGCCTAAGCTGTTCAAAGAAGAACTTGTTTGCTCCCACTATAAAGTTTTCCTTGTAACTTGCCACGTAAGTCACAGGAATTGCCTCGATACTCGCTGTATTCTGTGGGTCATATGATATTTCCAACCCCACACTGCCTGACGTAGGCACCTCGTTAATAATTATCAGCAAGCCTTCAGCATTCAATGACTGGCCGTAGAATGTCGTGCCCGTCTTTGCCATTGTGTATGGCTTGCCATTTACCAACAAGTCTATCTTAATTGCACTAACTCCAGTAACCTTGATTTCCTTAGTCCCTAAAATCAAGGTGTTCTCGTCGTACAAAGGCACCTCTTTCTTGTTGACTGGCTTCTGCGCTATCTCCAAATTGTATAAGCGTCTACCATAACGGCTATCTTGTGTGGCGTAAGGCGTATAGCTAGTGTCGTCAATCACGAAACCATAATTATCTTTATTATTGGAATCGTAATATATGCCCTTGTCAAAGGATTTAATCTTGTATCTGCATTGTTGGCCATACCTCAAATCAGTTTCCTGGAAATCAGCGCACGAGTCAAACTCAAGCCTGAAACCTTTATTCACTACGCCTATTCTGTCAAATCCCGGCCTGAATCTCATGTACTTGTTTGGCAAAGGCTTGATGTACAGCCTGTTCCTAGATATTTCTTCTGCAGACGTAGAACCTGACTCTAATGAGCCAACCCTCCTTAATTCCTTAATTTCAAACCTATTTTTGTAATTGCTATTAAGATAAGCGAAGTCATCAGCGCAGTTCTGATTGGATATGTCGCTGCCCATCTTCATACAAGATTTCCAATTATCAGTATTTTTATCCAAAGTGGCGCCCCTAAATACAAATGGACTGGAGTCAAAAACGTATTGCGCATTAGGTAAGATCTCATATGTTACATCCGTCATAGAACCTAAATACTTAATTTCTAAGTCGACACCTGAAATTGAAGCAGGCGAAGATGCGGACGGAAGATTCTTAACCAAAATAATCAAGCCTTGAGTCTCTAGCTTTGATCCTACAGCTTTATTTACCGGATAGTCAATGCCACCTACGTTAATCAGCATCTTAGTATTGTCGCCATTGTATTCCATTGCTGAAACTGATACCAAAATAATTGATATGCCTTGGAAGTTGTCTTCGTAAAGAGAAGTGTATGTCGGCATCACATAAGATGTAGCTGCACCAGTAGGACCCGTACCCGTACCTGTTCCGGTTCCAGTGCCTGTTCCCGTACCTGTTCCCGTACCTGTTCCTGTTCCCGTACCTGTTCCTGTTCCTGTTCCAGTTCCAGCGCTAGGCGTACCATCCTTAGAGCCAACCCATATTTTATAAGCACTTGAAGAGCAGCCAGTCGGTAAAGTCTTCACGCTTGAGCTCAATATGGAGAACTTATAGTCGCCAGACACATACTCTGAAGGCATCGTCGTGAACAGCGACGACTCTGTAACTTTGCCCTTGTCATAAACTTTATATTTCACGCCTGTCATCGCTGTGTCTGTAATTGTAGACAAGCCATTCTTCAGCACAGTGTAGCTTGTGCCTTTAGACATAGTTATTGCCTGATTCTTATAAGAAACAATAAATGCCTTATTAGTATCGCCAGCCATCAAGCTCTTGTACAATCCTGTAGCAAATATGTCATAAGTATCAAGGTATTTGTATTTCTCATTTAGCCTTATGCTATATTCGTCAGCTGCCGCACCTATGAAATCACCATACCATGTATACTTGCTTTGGTATGGCTTATAGCTTATGTCAGTAAGCTCGCCTGGACCCCAATGTATCAAGCTGCCCATAGGCTTACCAGACTCAACTACATAAGTCACAGCGACATACTGGTTCTCTGCAATCTTGTATGTTACATCAAACTTGCCATTCGAACCAAGAACCTTGTCTACAGTTATCCTCAAACCATCACTCTCTACAAAGACGCCAACCTGCTTAGGAACCTCTACCGATTTGCCACCAACCTTGAACTTGTAATGAGTAGCTGTAACGTCTTCAAGCCTAAGCTCTAACGTCTCCAATGCGTATTGGTTATTCTGGTATATTTCTATGTTCTTAGATGTCATGCCTGTAACGCCCGTCTGTGGCTCAGTCAAAGGATCAAGGCCTTTCTGCGATTCCATCTGGCCCAAGACCAAATCGAAAGCGGCCAATCTGTCAAGCCTTCTCTGCAGCTGCTTTACAATCTCTGCCCATGCGGCGTTGACGTTAGTCTCGTCCACATTGTCCTCTGAAGCACAGACGTTAGACTTGCACTGCTTGCCTAAGCCGCAGTTCAAATCTGTCCTGCAGCCGCTTGTGCATGTGTTAGCCGCACATATCTGGCCAATCAAGCATGTCGTGTCGCTAGTACAGGTTGCTGCCTGCACGCAAGTCTTCTGCGCGTTGCACACGTATCCAGTGCCACAGTCAGCATTAGTCTCGCATCCCATTGTGCCAGCGCCCTGCTCGCATACGTGCAACTGAACGTTGCACATGCTGCCTGTTGTACAGTCTGCGTCAGCGTCGCAGTATCCTGCGCTCTGCTCGCACTTGCCAGTGTTAGTATTGCATTCATAGCCAACGCCGTACGGCGCATCCAAACATTTGCTCTCACCTACACAGGACTTGCATATGCCAGTCTCACAAACATAACCGCCACATTCTGAAGTGGAAGTGCATGACTCGCCAAGCAAATCGTCGGAAGGCAAGCAGCTTGCCGGAGTTCCACCGCAACCGTTTGCACATGGAGTGCTGGCTGAATTGTAACCTTCGCTAGCAGAAGCATCGCAATAGTACTCTACCAATGCGTTGCCGTTGCAATAGTCAGCGAACAAGTAAGTGCTATCATTGCTTAAGACGCCCTTGACTGAACCTGCAGCTCTCTCGTTGTTGCCGCCGTCAGAGTCAAAGCATGATGGCTTCGTGCATACGCCGTCAATGCATCCGCCCTTGCACAATACATTGGCGAACCTTGCCCTGTTGTCATTTCCGCCACTGCAATAATATTCTATCATGGTATTCTGGCTAGCGCAATAGTCTGACCAAACACCGAACTCCATGCCGCCCTGGACTGAAGCATAGAATCCAGCTGTAGCGCCCTTCGACCTGAAAACGTCCGGCAATTCGACGAGTTCGAGATCCTTCAATGAAACATCCTGGTCTGTGTCGACACAGAAAGCTGCCTCTGCCTGGCTGCCGCACTTGCCCTTTGCGCATCCGGCAGTGCCGCATACGTGCTCTACGCTCGACAACTGCCCGCCAACGCAGGTAGCCTCGCTCAGCACCTCGCCGCCCGTAGCCATATTGTACTGGCACCTGTCCGACAAGACAAGTCCATCTGATGTGTATGCGTATGAGGCGGCGCTGAACGGATCAGCACTGCTGGCGTCCATGTCCCTGCAAGGCTCTGTAGTCTGCAACGATGAAGTTATCTCCACATCTTCAGCTGAAGCCTCTGCCGCCATCTGCTGGGCTTCTTCAGTCTGACTCTGCGATATAGAAAGTATGTCCTCGCTTGTCAAAGGCTTCCTGAAGCTCATCACCTTCGGCAATGTGTAGACACTGTACTGCTGGCTCGCAGAGCTGAAGAACAATGCCTTGCCATCCTCAAGCAGGAACACGCTCTTGCCCTTCGCGCCGTCAACGTCAATGACGTCATCCTTATCTCCCTGGAACAATAATGCGTATGCCGGCTTGGTCACATCGACATTCAATGATGCGACGCTGTTGGCAGTTATGGATGCCTCCGTCAAGTCGACCAGCGGTTCCAAGGTGAATGTCCTCTCATTAATGTCAATGTCAACTGCAGAGGCTGTGCCCATATCAAAAGGCCTGACAACAGTCCCGTCCTGATAATATACGCCACTGTTCGCGCCTGACACAACAAAATAAATCCTCTCTGTCGATATGCCTGCAAGGTCCATCTTGCCCGTCTCTTGAGGCAACAACGAAAACCCGTCGGCAGTGACGCCATTCCCTAGATTCAAAGAACCGTAAGTGAACTCAACGTCAAGCCACGGCAACGGGACGCCTGTGACGCCACCCGTGAAAACGTTTCTTATTCTTAGCCCTTGCAACAAGCCCGTCCTTGCGGAGGCAGCCACAGGAGCAAGAAACTGCTGCTTGGTACTAGTCGCAGATGCAGCCTGGTTCTTCTGGCCTGCAAAGCACACCTGGTTGCCATTGTAGATTATCAGGCCATTGTAATGAACATTTGTGAACTTCTTTGCCAATGCGCAAAGCTTAGATTCCATCGCAGCTATCTTCACGTCGACAGTAGGTATGGCCTCTTTCTTGTACCATAATAAAGTGTAAGGCACGTAAGCTACCGGATGCTGATTTTCTGCAGGAGCAGTTTGCTGAGGAATGACTACCTTCTGTAAAGTTGTCGTCTTAAAAATATCCACCCTAGGTGTAACAACAACTCCACCAGTCGGCAATAAATTTAGCTTATTTGTCGTAGCTGCCTGCCTACCTAACATGCTTCCAGCAGCGACAGTATCTGTCGAAGTTGCTTTCTCGAGCCTGCTTATCCTTGAGTTCAAGAATGTAATCTTATTAGACAAATTAGTGTACAATAATTTAGCCTTAAGCTGATTGCCAGCGACAATCGCGCATTTGCCTAGCTCGCAAATCTCGTTCTTTGAACAGTCAGCGATGCTAGTGCATACCTTATTTGTAGGGGCAGTTGAGGGGGTATTCGCAACAATATCAGTCTTTCCGGCAGCCAATGCAGCAGGAGTTCGTGCAGAAATAGCTGGGGTAGCCACCATCTTTGCAAGGGTTGTCTGAGTAACAGCGTTGCCAGTAACACCAGTCAAACGCAATGTATCTAAGACGCCAAAGCCAGTCACCAGGCTGAAGCCGCCGAAGGAAAACCTGTCGGCCAAATCTAAGAGCAGTCCTGCTGAAACGAAAGAAGTTGCAAGGACTAAAATTAAAGCTGAAACTATTAAAAGTTTAATACCCCTTTTCATAAGGTATGATTAGAGCCTTTAAATTTATAAAAGTTTCGTTTAGATTCCGGCGTTCACAGCTGTTCCAAGGCCTGGACTTTGGCAATCTTGCCCTTGTCTGTCAGGGATACAGCCTTTAGCCTGCCTAGCCTGTAAGATTCAGACAGCGAATCCTTAAGCTTGTACTGGTCGTCCAAGGATGTTAAAATTGACTGGAACCCGCCATTCTCAACGAATATCTCCAAGTCCATGTCAGTTGCAGGAATCTCGCTGACCTCAAAGCTGCCGTCATAAGTAACATTGTAATACCTCATCGCCATAACCTCCATGTCCTTCATAGACTTGACATTAGTCAGCCTCACCACCAGAGGGTAAGCCTCGCCTATCCCCTGATTGACCTCAAGTATCCTAAGCCTCTTGTCGATGTCCTGCAATATGGTGTTAAGCGTCATGAGGTTGAACAGGTTTAGGTGGTACTTCGTGTCCTTCTTGTCATCATACCTGGATTCCGTGAGCCTGCTCAACGAAAGGAAAGTCTGCGATGCCGGAAGCTGGCCCTTCTTGGGTATAGCAAAAAGGGAATACTTCACGCACACGCCCAGGTAGCACCCCTTCTCGCAGACAACGAGCTTGTCCTTGACAAAGCCGTTATCGCATGTCCTCTCCATGAGGTCCGCGCCATCAATGTTCGGATTGCACTCGTCCCAGTATATGCCGTTGGTGTCCTGCACGTAGCCCCTCTTGAATTCCGGGCTCGGCTTTTTGGCGTCAGTGTCTATGCAGAGGTTCTCTATCCTTATCCCAGCAATGTCCTCGATGCCCTTGCTCACCAGCAAGCCGGCGGATACTGCCGATACGGATACCAGAAAAATGACTAGACTAACTATCACGCTCTTTTTCATCTTACTATTCCATTGGACG
>CAYHOW010000047.1:0-8145 GCA_964358335.1 Candidatus Woesearchaeota archaeon | reverse complement strand
ACGAGAAAAATAAAATTATATGTAGTGACTAAAAATTAAGAAAAAGTCAGGTAATTAAGTATTTAAGTATTTTGGTTTAGGTTATCTATAAGATATAGCGCCCCAAACAGGACTCGAACCTGTGACCTTGCGATTAACAGTCGCACGCTCTACCGACTGAGCTATTGGGGCACGATGCAGATTAGGATTACGCTTTTGTTTAAAAAGATTTCTATGTTTTGTGACCATCCACATCACCCCTTTTGTAACTTTTTGTGGATGGCACGTTACGTTTTAATGCCCAAAAGTATGATCAGTCTAGCCACTTCTCGTTCTTTATCTTGTCAGGCAGGTATTTCTCAGTTACGAAGCTTATACCTTTCGCGCTGAGAGCTTCTAATTCCAGCTTGACATTGTTCTTCAGCATCTCCTTTATCTCCTTTTGCCATTCTTTCTTCTGGAACCAAGGATAATCCAAAATCTGCTTGGCCCTGCCCTTGTCCTGCTCGTTCAGCTTGATTGTTACATTGTCTGGCAATTTATACTCTGCCCTGTCGAACGAGCTCAGACCGAGGAACCTCGCCGAAGGCACAGCCATCCTCTGGCTTTCGTACGCCAGATTGATGCTGCCCTGCTTGATTACCGAGTAAATGTAAAATCCCCATGGATCGTTATCGACGAAGACGTACAACGGAAGCTTGTGCTCGTTCACCAATCTGTACAATAATCTTCTCACGCCTCTTGGCGCCATGCCCTGTCCGTGCACCAAGATGCACTTGTGCTTCTTCCAGAACTTGTCCTCGTTCAATCTTCTCCACACTGCATCCTTTTCCACCATTAGTATGAAATCAGCATCGACATCCTTGAACTTCACGATGTTCTCCTCGACGATTGAGGGGACGCTCCATCCTCCCGAGCCCATCCTGCTGCAGTCGATTGTGTCTCCGGAATCAATGACAGTCATCTTGCCTACGACGGCGCCACGGTTGCTGGCGAACAGGTTAAGCTCTTCTCTCAAAGCGTCTATGGTCACTTCAAGGTCTTCAATTATTGGATCAGATTCTATTTGATCGTCAAAACTATTCTGCTTCGAATCTCCGAGAGTATGCTTGGTCATGTAATACAGGTCTCTGATGGATGTCGTCTTGTTTACGTCCAGCAGATCCTTGCACGCAGAGGCTATCAGCAGTGTCTGCATGAACTTCTTCGCCTGGCCGACGTTGAAGAAATACCTCTTCTGCATGGCCTTGCCTAATTCGATAATTGATTTCTTCTCGTCGAAATGGACGTTGGACAATGCCCTGATAGGTATGTCCATCGAAGGATTTTCAAAGTCCTTGATTTCCTTTACTACCCTGTTCGCAAGATGCTTTATCCTTAACGGCACATCTTTTGTTTCTCTCTCTTTATTCGCTGCCATCTTCATTGTCTCCTGATTTAGGCTTGTGCTTGGGCTTGTCATCCGGGAACTCTTCTTCCTCATCGCCTGTCGTCCTCTTGCTGGCAATCTTGTGCAGGTCAGCCTTGAGCTCAGCCTTGTTGTGACCGGTAAGCTTCTGCAGCGACTCAGCCACCTCTTCTATGTAGAGCTCGAATATCTTCTGCCTCTTCTTCTCGTGCTCGACCTTCTTGATCTTCCTTACATAAGAAGCTAAATCCCTACCGCACTCCTGCAGCGCCAATTTGATTTCCTTGACAATCTCAGGATACGAAGCGACAGCCTCCTTGCTTTCTGAAGTGAACGGCACCCAGGCCGAAGCTATGTGCATCATGACGACAACGGGCCCGACAGGCAAAGCGCCCTTGCTCTGGCTCAGCCCGTAGTTTCTCCACATTGTTGAGATTATGCTCTTGGTCATTGCGCAGTCGCTCTGCTTGTACTGCAATGGCACCCTGTTTGCGAACCTGTAGACCTTGATGAGCTCGTCGCCCGGAAGTGTCCCCCCGAATGCTATTGCGGATTCTACCTGAAAAGGATTCCCCCTATAGACCGATGGCGGCCTTGTGGTGGCAGTATAGAACTCCGCATCTACCTCTTTCTTGAGCCCTTTGACGAGAAGCTCTTTTCCTATAGGCGACAGGCAATCTGTCGGAGGTGCCATTATCTTGACCTGCTGAATGGCCTTGAACAGGTTATCCACTTCCTGCCTGGCAATCCTTGACGGCCTTGCCCTCTCATAGAGGTTAGCTTTTTCGCAAATCTCCTTAGCCACTTTCGGGCTGACCCTCGAGAACTCGTTCATTAAAAAGGATTGCAACGTTGAGGCATCGGTATCCTTGAGCAGCCTCATCAAGACGCCGAGCTCTACGCCGTACGGGTGCGGCTTCATGACCTTGGGCTCTTTAGGCAAATCGTTAGTTGCCCTAGCATAAGTTATCCACTCGTCCTGTGGCGACTTGTAATGGAATGTGGCGTGCGGGTTAGCCATTGCGGAAGATTTCAGGTAATCGTCAACGCTCTGCTTGCCTTTGAGGTATTCAGCTTCCATGGTGACCTGGAGCTTGGTGCCGTGATCGACTTCCCACTCTTTCTGTTCCTCAGCGACGATTTCCGCGTCGTTGGATTTCAGGTTCAGGTGAAGCTCATAGAAATGCGCAGGTTTTCCCTTGCCAGTCTTTGATATTATCTTTATTCCTTTTCCGGTAGTAAGCTGGCTGTACAATGCCGTGGCAGATATGCCTATGCCCTGCTGCCCCCTGGAGTTATGGCACGCTATGGCGCCGAAGCCTCCGACGAAGTTCTCGCTTCCTGGGACGGAGATGTCATAGACATACTCATAGCCTTTTGTTATCATCTCAACATTCCTCACTTCAAGGAACATGAAATCGGATGCTAGTAGGGCCTTAAGCTGCTCAACCTCTTGCAATAATAATATAGTCTTCTGCGCGACGCCGTAAGTCCCGTTTGCATTCTGTGAGATATAATCATTGTCAAGCATGAATCTTATCTTGTACCCAATCTTTTCGGCATTGAACAGTTCCCTGAATGCGGAAGCATCGTACTCCATCCCGGAATCCAGCGACTTCAGCTTGTCCAAGTAGCGCAATGTCTCTTTGGTCGTGGCGCTGCTGAACTTCCTTGCGTAGTCCTCTTCAATGGAATCTAGAATATTTATCTCATTAGTTCCAGAACCAATGCTTAATTTCTTAGGCGCCAGTACTATGTCGCCCTCTTTGATGTTCCTCGCCTCGGCCTCTTCGACTTTCAATGTGTCCTTGTTGACGGTGAATAGGCTGTGGCACCCGGTAACTTTTATGTGCTTGCCGTATGCAGTATGTATGTCGTATATCTCGTTTCTCCTCTTGTGCTTTATGAGATGGCTTACTTTTTTGAATGAGTATTTGTAGTCGTTCCAGCCAAAGCAAGGGACTTCGATGTTGGTGCATAATGCCTCCCCCTCTTTCTCAACATGCCTGTCAATGAGGTCTCCGATGGCGACGACATTTATCTTTCCGTTTTGTCTTATAATGATTGGCTCGTCGCCTGTCAGTGACTGCGCAAGCTTGTGGAACTTCGAGCCGTAAAGAAGTTTTCCGAAAATCTTAGGTATCTGCTCCTTGACGATTCCTGGCCCGTTGTCCTCTACGACTAAGGTGTACCTTTTCTCCTCGTCTTTTTTAATCTCGACTTTTATTTCAGGAAGGACTTTCATCTCCTCGCATGCGTCTAAACTATTGTCGACAGCTTCCTTGACTGCTGTAAGAAGGGCTTTCCTCGGGTTGTCGAAGCCCAGAAGGTGCCTGTTCTTCGTGAAGAATTCCGATATGGAGATGTCCCTCTGCTTCTCGGCAAGCTTCTCCGCGATGTCTTGCTCTCCGGGCTCTGTCAATTTAGTTTGCAAAAGTACCAACCTCTTTTCAGGCACTAAGGGAGTTTAAGAAAGAATTTATTTATAAACTTTTGTGTGATTGAAAATTTATTTTCTCTGCTTGTACCTGCCCCTGCTCTCGACAGTCCAGAACCTCTTCTCGAACTTGTCGAAATCCTTTATCTCCTCTTTGTATCCGTCCATGACTGCGTCGAAGCATTCATGGAAATGCCTGTGGTGCTTGCTTTGCAGCGCCTGCTTCAGGAGGTGCAGGTCTACGGCCTTGTCCTCCACTTTGGTTGAGATGAAGCCAAGCCCGAAATCTATGAAGTATATCTTCTCCCTTATGAGCATGTTGGACGTGGTCAGATCGCCGTGGATGATGCCCTTGTTGTGCAGCCTGGCCACCTTCTTCCCGACGCGCCTGAAGGCGCCCTTCCTCTCTTCAGATGTCATCTTGTCCACGACATCCCTCAGCTTTTCGCCCTCGATGAACTCCATCTCGATTATCATTGCCTTGTCGCACGACTTGAGGACTTTGGGGACGGGTATTATCTCCGCGGCCTTTTCCAATAGCCTGGCCTCGAACCTGGTGTTCCTCTTCCTTATTTTCTTGTCTATCTCCTCGTGCCTGTACTTCTTGCTGATCCTTTCCTTGACAATCTTCCCGTCTTTAAGGTAGATTATAGCTTCAGCGCCCTGTGCGATTTTCTGTGCCATTTTGATAACCCGGAATATTTTAAGATGAGAATATAAACTTAACGGTGGGCATACGAAAGGCTTATATATTTAATTAGACATAATTATACATAAGATGATAGAATGCGAGGCAATGACCAGAAAATGGGGGAACTCCATAGGCATAACTATTCCTAAAGATGTCTTAGATAAAGAGCACATCAAAGAGGATGAGAAAATTAAAATTATAATCATCAAGCCCAACCAGGCACTTAAGAAGACGTTTGGGATGCTGAAGGGCAGATGGAAGAAAAGCACTGACGAGATAAAGAGCGAGATGAAAAAGGAACTGTACGATGACTGATGCCTTCTATTTTTTTGACAGCTATGCAATTGTAGAGATGATAAAAGGCAATGAGAATTACAGCAAGTACATTAACACGATATTCTTCATAACAAAGCTGAACTTGTTTGAGGTTTACCACAGCGTCCTGAAAGATTTCGGGAAGGAATATGCGGCCTATTTCATGGAGACGTATTATCCATTCGCCGTAGATTATGACAAAGAGGTAATCTCAGAGGCGGCCAGGTTCAAGCTAGAAAATAGGAAGATGAACTATTCCATGGCGGACTGCATAGGCTATGTCATTTCTATGAGGTCAGGTATAAAATTTCTGACGGGCGACAAGGGGTTTATGGATTTGGAGAATGTAGAATTTGTAAGGTAATCACATCTTGGCGCCTTTCGGCACTTTGCCCTTGAACTTGTTCAGCATCTTGTTTGCGTCCTGGCCTCCGGCTCCTTTCAGGTGCTTCATCAGCTTCTTGCTCTGCCGGTACTGCTTGAGCAGCTCCCTCACTGCGACAGCGGTGACGCCTGAGCCTTTGGCTATCCTGTCAATCCTTTCGGGGCCGATAAGCTCAGGGTCTTCCAATTCGGCCTTCGTCATCGACTGCATGATGTGCTTCCATATCTTTATCTTCCCTTCCTGCCCTTCTATCATCTCTTTTGGTATGTTCAGGCTGGACATTCCGGGGACCAGGTTGATTATTTTGGATAAGGAGCCCATCTTGCTCATCGTGTTCATCTGCTCATAGAGGTCAAGGAAATTGAAATCGCCCTTGAGGAACTTCTTCCCTAAATCTTCAGCAGTCTTCTCGTCGATGATATCCTCCGCTTTCTCTAATAACGCTTCCAAGTCGCCCATGCCTAACAATCTGCCGACGAAACCTTTAGGGCTGAACTGCTCGAGGTCGTCTATCTTCTCTCCGACGCCGATGAACTTTATCGGGGCTTTCGTCACGGAGCATGCGGACAGGGCTCCTCCGCCTTTTGCGGTGCCGTCCATCTTGGTTACTATTACGCCTGTGACTCCGCAGCTCTCGTGGAACTGCTCGGCCTGCTTCTGCGCGGCCTGCCCTATATCAGCGGACATGACTAATAGCACTTCGTCAGGCTTGACATAATCATTGATGGTCTCTATCTCCTCTACAAGCTCGTCGTTGAGAGCATCCCTGCCTGCGGTGTCTACGATGATGATATCGAACTTCGCGAACTCTTTCTCGAACTTCTTAAGTATCTTGATAGGATCCTTCTCGTGCTCGTCGCCGAAGACGGGGATATTTATCTGCTCGCCGAGAGTCTCTAACTGCCTTAAGGCGGCAGGCCTCCACGTATCCGTACCAACAGCACAAACCTTAATGCCTCTCTTCTGGAAGAATTTTGCTAATTTTATGCAGCTGGAAGTTTTTCCGCTGCCGAACAGCCCTACCAGCATTATCCTGAACGGCTTCTTATTGACGTTTATCTCGTTCTTCTCTCCGCCCAGGAATTTAGTCAGTTCCTCATAGACAATCTTAATCAGGTATTCCCTCTGCGATATTCCGGTAGGCGCCTTATCTTCCAATGCGCGTCTCTTTATCTGGCCGGAAAGCTCGAATACAAGCTTGACGTTGACGTCCGCCTGCAATAATGCCCTCTGGATGTCCTTGATTATGTCGTTGACTAAAGTCTCATCAATGAACATGCTCTTGGCTACCTTGGCCAGCGTGTTCTTCAGCGACGTCCCTAGCTTCTCGAGCACCATTTAAAGGCGAATAAAGGCACAATTCTATATAAATCTATCTGGAGCCTTTGCGCTTGCGACGGGAAAAGGTTATGTTTGTGGGGGGGTTGGCTATTCAGTCAGCCATTTAGGGAGTCATGAAGCGGCGCATATGTCCAAAGGCTCAGGAGGCGTATCTTGTGTTGGCGAGAATATGTTTCAGATGGCGGTTGACCTCTTTGGATGACAATTGATGGCTGAATCCGGATTCGAGCTGCGCAAGGATTTTTCTTCGTAAGTTGTAGGTGTCTGCCTGCTTGGCATATGCAATCCAGCCTTCCACCAAGTCGTATACTTTGTCATAATCTGTTTTGCCTTCAAGGTATCTTGAGTATAAGGCATCAATCTTGTCCTTGAATTTGGCTATGTTTCTTTTCCTCAGCGAGGCATGGTAAGGAAATATCTTCAATCCCAGGAAATCGATGCCTCGATTATAATCCAGAATCTTCACCTTGAACGGATGGAGCCTGAGATGCAGGCTGGAGTTAAGGAACTGGCTAATTTGTTGCCTATAGTTCTCAAGCAGGGATTTGGATGGGTCGAGGATGACGAAGACGTCAACGTAGCGGATATAGTGTTTAGCCCTGAGCTTATGCTTGACGAACTGGTCGAGCTCATTGAGATAGACATTAGCGAAGAACTACGATGTCAAGTTCCCGAGTGGCATGCCCTTGGAGCCGTGGTTGCTGAGGATTATCCTTATCAGCCAAAGTATCTTATCGTCCTTGATTCTCCTAAACAATATGCGAAGCAGGACCTCATGGTCGACATTGTCGAAATAATGCTCGATGTCTGCCTTGAGCACATAGCAAGTGGAAATATTGTTTTTTGAGGCCTTCACCTTGAATTGGTTGAACCTTTCTATCGCCTTGAGCACGCCCTTGCCCTTGCGGTTAGCGTAGGAGTCGTAGATGAATGCCTTGTCGAACAGAGGCTCGATTATATTGCACAGCGCATAGTGCACTATCCTGTCCCTGAAATCGGAGCGGCTTATCCTGCGGGTCTTAGGGTCTCTCAGGATGAAGACAGTCAGCAGCTTTGGCCGATAAGAGTGCATAAGAAGCTCAAGGCGCATCTGGTGCAGGTTATCTTTCAGGCTGTTTTCAAATTCAATGACGTAAGGCTTTGTCGATTTGCCCTTCCTTGCCTTATTGAATGCCAGAAGGAGATTGTCGTAAGAGCAGAGTTTGCTGTAGAGGGCATCATCCATGTTTGGCCTCCGTGCCTGAGCTATTCGGACAAAACGGCCGTTGTTGTTAAGGTTGTTGTTGCCATCGAGGCCATTATTATTGTTGTTGAGATACGCCAGGCGCCCCTAGAGTAGCCATTTCACTTTCCTGAAAGCCACCACCACTTCAGACATTAGCTGTCGTGGTTGTATTTTATAACAGCGATGCTGCCATAGTGAAATGACGTGTAGTTCCAAGCTACTCCATAACTTCATCAGTCGATGAAACAACTGGGACAATAAGCAAAAGGAAAGAAGTAATATAAAAAAATATCGGTGATTTAACGATTAGTATTTGTTTAGCTAATTTTTGAGGTTTCTTATTGACCTATATTCTGGAAAAGCG
>CAYHOW010000046.1:0-8148 GCA_964358335.1 Candidatus Woesearchaeota archaeon | reverse complement strand
ACTTGACAATATAAGAATAGTGGTTCCTGACCCTGAAGTCGATGAAGGAATTGTCTTCCAGGTATATATGCATCAGCGATTCGTACATGATTATGTAGCTATGGACTCTCACTTTCTCTTCAGGCTTCATTCTGGTAACATCAGTATCGAAATCGAACCTGTGCTTGAGGTATTCATCTGCGTCTTTCAGCGTGGGCTCGAATCCGTCCTCCTTGATTTTCCTGCGCACCTTCCTAAGTTCGGAGAAATTATCGTAGATGAACCTGAACACGGCCCATGCCCCGTAAACTTCGGGTATCCTGTATCCAATCTTCTTTTTCCTGTTGAAGAGCTTCGTGCTCCTTAGGAAAATAGGGTGCTCCACGCAAATCTCATCGTCTAACGCCATTAAACCTACATTTTAAGCCTGGATTTATAAAGTTTTCCCGTGAAACATTTATTAACTACCTCGGGCATATAATATAAGCAATGGAAACCTACGAGCTTGTCGCATACAACCTGAGCTCTGAGCTCAACATCAGCAGGTTCTATGAGGACGAGAGGTCTGTCACCAAGACGTTCAAGTGGAACGAGCCGTTCATTTTAGAGCATGGCGAGAAGAGCTATGTCTTCTTCTACAATTTCGGTACTGTCGCCTTCTTCAACGTCCACGAGGAGGATAGGAAGAAGTTCATACAGAAGGTCAAGAAGTACGAGGTGAACTCCGTTAAGGAGGTTGATGTCGAGACTTTCATGGTGGAGATAGATCCTAAGGAGAAGCCGGCCGCGCTGTTCGACAAGGTAATAGTCCCCAAGCTTGACATCCTGTCATTGAGGATAATATCCTTCGTTGTTTCCCAGTCTGTCACGTTGAAGTATTTCGAGAAGGAAGTGGATGTTGTGTCCGACCTGCTCTATAAGACTATAGACAGGTTCTGGAAGACGACTAGGATAGCATGGAGCAACAGGGACAACCTGAAGACAATAGCTTACGGTATCAAGTTGAGGCATTCGGCAATGTCTGAATTGTTGCTTTTGGACAAGCCGCCCATAGCATGGGAATCCAGCAAGCTTGACCAGCTGTATGAGGAGATGATAAAGACTTTCGAGATAAACGAGAGGTACAAGAAGCTCGACAAGAAGCTGGAGATAGTGATTGAGAATTCCAAGATAATAACCGACATCTCTGACGTCAAGAAGGCGATGGTTTCTGAGCTTGCAATAATCGTCCTGTTCGTCATAGACATTGTCATCATAGTATGGGAGATGTTTTTTACATAAACTTTATAAAACCCTTCTTTATCTTAACTATCTAAAATGGGCGGCAAAGTTATCGGGTTTTTAGGGTACGGGGAGATAGGCTCTTCCATAGCTACTATAGTAAAGGAAAAGTACGAGATTACTGCGCAGGATCCGAAGCATAATCTGGTTTTCGACAAGCAGTTTGACATCATGCATGTCAGCATACCGTTCAACGACAGGTTCATGGAGATAGTTTCCGAGGCTATAAAGAAGCACAGCCCAAAATTGACAATCATAGAGTCGACCATACAGTTCGGCACGACAAGGAAGCTGGCCGAGCTGACCGGCGCCAAGGTAGTGCATTCGCCCTGCCGAGGAGTGCATCCTAATCTGGTCGCGGGGATAAGGACTTTCGTCAAGTACATCGGCGCCATGGATGACAAGTCGGCGAGGATGGCCGAGGAGCACTACAACTCTGTCGGCATCAGGACCGAGAGGTTCAATTCTCCGGAAGAGACCGAGATAGGGAAATTATTGTGCACCACCTACTATATGGCGAACATCATATTCTGCAAGGAAGTCGCCAAGCTCTGCGAAGAGTTAGGCGTCGATTTCAGCAACGTATACACTTCTTTCAATAAGACATACAATGAGGGCTACACCGAGCTGGGGATGAAGCACGTAGTGAGGCCTGTACTGAAGCCTATGCCTGGCAAGGTCGGCGGCCACTGCCAGAGGCCGAACATCGAGATAATAAACAGGCTTGTCAAGATGGACTATTTCAAGAGGTTCATCGAGTACGACGAGTCCTATGCCGGCGAGAAGAAAGATTAGGAAAGCTTAAAAACCCGTTCTAGATGCTCTATCCTCGAGAATGAAGTACTTGATAGTCAACGCCGACGATTTCGGGCTGAGCGAGCTGACGAATGAAGGCATCATAAAGGGCCACAGGGAAGGGATAGTGACAAGCACTTCGATAATGGCCAACATGCCTGCGTTCCTGCATGCGGTAAAGCTAGCCAGGAGGTACAAGGCATTGGGCGTAGGCGTCCACCTGAACCTAACAACAGGCAAGCCTCTTTCAGGCAACAAGTCGCTGTGCAACGAGAAAGGCGAGTTCCATCCTGATAACCTAAAGAGGCTTCTCAAGCGCAACTTAAGCATCTGGGACATCGAGAACGAATTGAGGATGCAGATAAGGAAAGTGAAAGAGTCAAAGATAAGGATAACCCATCTGGACGGCCACAAGCATATCCACGTATTGCCTAAGGTAAGGAAAGTTATAGTCAAATTATCCAGGGAGTACGGGATAAAATACGTCCGGCTGCCTTATGAGAGGTTCAGCGACATCACTCACTTCAGCCTGAAGAAGTACGTCGTCAACTTCAGCGCAAGGGCATCGTCGAAGCTGTGGAAAGCCCACGGATTAGCCTATCCCGACCATTTCTTTGGCACGACCTACACTGGCAAGGCCAACTACCAGAACCTCTACAGCCTAGTGAGTTCAGTTAAAGATGGAGTCAACGAGATAATGGTCCATCCCGGCCTGTACGACAAGGCGTTGGAGTCGAAGCTCACTATCTCGAGGGAGATTGAATTAAGGGCGCTGATGTCTCCCGGCATCAGGCAGGGCATTAGCAAGTTTTATATACGCCTAATCAATTTTGGTGACCTGAATGAAATACATTAGCGTAATACTGCCCATGTACAATGAGGAAGCGAACATCCTCCCTATGTACCAGAAAGTCACGAAGGTGCTCCATGGCATCAACAGGGACTACGAGATAATCTTCGTTGATGACGGCAGCAAGGACAGGACTTTCACTTACTTGTCGGAGCTGCACAAGAGGGACGGGCACGTCAAGGTAATAAGCTTCAGAAGGAACTACGGCAAGGCCGCGGGCTTGGCCGCAGGATTCAGGCAGGCGCAGGGCGAGATTGTCATTACCATGGACGGTGACCTGCAGGACGAGCCGGAGGAGATAAGGAATTTCTTGGCTGTCATGGACAAGGGATACGATCTGGTGACGGGATGGAAGGCCAACAAGCACAGGGAATCGGTGCTGAGGATACTGCCTTCAAGGGCGTTCAACTTGCTGACAAGGAAGCTCACGGGATTAAAGATCCACGACTTCAACTGCCCTTTCAAGGCTTATAGGAGAGAGGTGGTCAAGGACTTGAACCTTTACGGCGAGATGCACCGCTACATTCCCGTCTTGGCGTACTGGAAAGGCTACAGGATAGCCGAGATAAAAGTCTCGAACTACGAGAGGAAGTTCGGCAAGACCAAGTACGGCACCGGCAGGATACTGAAGGGCTTCTTCGACCTGATAACTATAAAGTACCTGACATCTTACCAGACAAGGCCTCTGCACTTCTTCGGCAAGCTGGGCCTGGTGTTCACGGGATTGGGATTCGTGTCGGGGTTCTACCTGTTCGTCCAGTGGCTTATGGGGATAGGCATAGGCAAGAGGCCGCTGTTGATGCTTTCCATGCTGATGATTATTTTGGGGATACAGTTCTTCTCTATAGGCCTGGTCGCTGAGATGATAACGAACATGAACGAGAGGCACGAGAAGAGCTACTCGATAAGGAAGATACTTGAATAGAACCTAAATGCTTATTAACTTCAGCGGGATAGTTTCGTGGAGAGGTGATATGCACGATACAGTCTGTTTCTTTCAAGCACGGCTGGTTCTACCAGTACAAGGTGCACACGGAAAAATCTGAGAATTTGACTAAGCAAGAGTTCTCGTCTTTGAACAGCTACCTTCTGGACATGTTCACCAGCTGCCCCCATGGCTATTTCAATTCCGGGCCGAGAGGGTCGAGATTGAAGTTCAAGGTCCCTAATTTGAATTGTTCATGCCTGACCGGGCATGAGGTTTCATCATTGGCAAGGCTGGGCTTGGAGCAGAACGCCGCGAGGTACAAGCAGGACCATCCAAAGGTGCAGGTGTTCATGCTCGAGAACGACAATCAGACTATAGCTATGGAGATCCCGATATGGATGATGCCGAACGAATTGGACTGCTTCAGCCAATTATTGAAATCCGACGAGCCTCTGACCGGGCATATAGATGTTTTGCGAATCCAGGACGGCAAGGTCTGGATATGGGACTACAAGCCTAACGCCCACTTGGAGAAATATGCTTCGACGCAGACATATTTCTACGCGCTGATGCTGAGCGGGCGCACAGGAATTCCGTTGGAGAAGTTCAGGTGCGGCTATTTCGACAAGTATTACGCCTACGTGTTCAAGCCTGAATTGGACTTATTGAAATTGCAGGAAGGGCTCTGCGGCTATGAATAATAATTGTCCACAAAATAGAAATATTTATATATGATGTGGACAATATATGCAGTGATGGCGTACGTCGATAAGATCAAGTCCGGGAAAAAACACTTCTACTATTTGGGAAAGACCATTCGCTTGGATAAGGGCAAATGGAAGAAGATTAGAATAAAGCTGGGAACAGAGAAGCCTTCGAAAGAGCTTATAGCGAAAAAGCTCAAGGAGCTGAATCTGGAGCAGTACAAGGTTTACAATGGTGATTACATTGACGCGAACAAGCTGGAGGTCATCGACGATTTCAAGGAAGTGTACCAGAATCACATAAAAGAGGTGCCCAAGACAATAATCGAGAAAGAGGAAGAGGACTTCGTCATCAGGTTCACTTACAATTCAAATGCCATCGAGGGGAACAGGCTTACATTAAGGGACACGCTCCTCATAATAAAGGATAAGCAGATTCCTTCGGGGGCTCCGCCGAAAGACTACAATGAGGCGATAAACGGGAGGGAGGCGCTTCAGTACTTGAAATCATACAAGGGCAAGCTTAATTTGGAGTTCATAGAGAAGATTAACGAGATTCTCACAAAGAATACAGGCGTTGTATATCCAGGCAGGATACGCTTCTTTCCTGTGAAGATTGAAGGCACGGATTTCATTCCGCCTGATGAGAAGGATGTGGCTGGGCTGCTTAATGAGATGGTTAGGTTCTATTATAAAAATAAGGCCAAGCTTCACCCGTTTGTCATGGCCTGCCTTATCCATGCCCGTTTTGTCGAGATTCATCCATTTGAGGGTGGAAATGGGAGGACGGGCAGGGCGCTGATGAATTGGGTGCTTATGAAGGAAGGATATCCTAAGATGTTTGTCCCTGTAAAGGACAGGCAGCAGTATTATGAGGCGATTGATATGCATAATGCCAAGAGATACAAGGAATACTGCAATAAGATGTTCGGCATAATGATAGGGCAGATTAATATTGTCCACAAAAAATAATTAAAAAATAAAATGTGGACAATTAATTGGCTTATCTCATAATGGTCAAAAGCCTTACTCTTTAAATTCTTCTTTTGCTTCCGCAATATCTAATCGCATGAAATCCTCTTCGTCCATAATGGCAAGAAAAGTGAATGTATTCTATAAATATTTGCTTGAAAAATTAGCGCATCGCTAGCCCAATTCGCTACGCTTCAGGACGAGCTTTGCAGTCTGCTTCACAGGACATAAGCTTGGCTGAAGAAACTATCTTCTCAATTTAAGGTACAATTTATGGATAAGGTGCGTGATGATTATCAGGACGGACCCGTACAGGAACATGCCTGTGAATACGAAATTATTCGGCTGGGAATTAAGGATGACGCCTATGCCCAACAGAAGGACGGTTATTGCGATTTTCTCTTCCTCTATCCAGTGGAGTATCCGTTTCATATCACTATGCATATGGACAATACTATATATTTCTTCCTATTCATTTTTTATCATTCCTTTCTCTGTAATTTTTACATATGCTTTCGCTGCAGGAAGGGCTCTGCGGTTACGAATAGGATGCCAAAATGTTCGCATTGCCAATGCGAATAAGCTTCTATTCTCAATGGAAAGAAGTTTCTATTGCCAATCGAAAGATTTAAATACGCGACTTATTTCTCGGTATTTATGATTCAAAAAGATACGCTCAAGGAGATAATAATTTCCCAACGGGAGGCATTAAGTAGGCTGGACTTTGGCACGCCTAGGGAGCAGAAGGCAAAGATAGAGGACTCTTTTGCATTATTGATTACTGGAGTGAGAAGGAGCGGCAAGAGCACGTTTCTCCATCAGCTGTTAGGGAAGCATAAGAAGGGCTATTACTTGAACTTAGAAGATCCGAGGCTGGATGGTTTTGAGCTTTCTGACTTCAATAAAGTTGAGGTAATTATGAGAGAAGTGTATGGCGCAGGTGGGATTTATTTCTTTGATGAAATACAGAATATTGAGAGATGGGAAAAATTCATAAGGCATCTGGTTGACAACAAGGAGAAGGTTGTGATTACAGGCTCGAATGCCTCATTGTTGAGCAGGGAGTTTGGCACAAAGCTTACAGGAAGGCACTTGCAGATAGAGATATTCCCTTTTTCATTCAGGGAATTTATTGCTATGAAGGGAGAGAAGCCATCGCTCAAGTCGTTTGATGAGTATTTTTATAAGGGCGGTTTTCCTGAGTACTTAAAAAAGGAAAACCCATTAATCCTCAATGAGTTGCTTTCTGATGTGGTTATTAAGGATATAGCGGTAAGATTCGGTATAAAGAACACAAATGTCTTGAACAAGATAGTCATTTACCTGCTCAGCAATGTTGGGAAAGAGTTCTCGTACAATTCAATAAAGAGGATGTTCGACATTAAGTCAGTGCAGAGTATCATAGACTATGTCTCATATTTCGAGAATGCTTATTTAATATTTACAATCCCAAGATTCAGCTATTCCTACAAGCAGCAGCAAGTGAACCCTAAAAAAAGCTACTCGATAGACAACGGCTTTTCATATAACAATTCTGCCTCATTTTCAAAAGACAAGGGAAAGATGCTTGAAAATCTGGTCTTTGTTGAATTGAGGAGGAGATGCAGGGATATTTTCTATTTTCATGATAAGAACGAATGTGACTTTGTCATAAAGCAGAAAGAAAAAATAGTCCTTGCTATACAGGTCTGCCTTGAGCTTAATGAGGATAATAGGGGCAGGGAGATGAATGGCCTGATTTCTGCCTTGAATGCGTTTGGCCTTACTGAAGGGTTAATCTTGACATATAGCCAGGAAGATGAGTTCATGGCTGAAGGCAAAAGGATTATAGTCAAGCCTGTTTGGAAATGGCTGTTGGATTATGCGATATAATTGGGCATAGAAAGGTATATTTTCTTCATCAAAGAAGTTATGACTATCGCTTAAGCTCATTTTTCTCCTCTGCAGGACGGGCTCTGCGGTGATGATTGATAATTGTCCACAAAAAATAATTAATTTATAAAATGTGGACAATTAATTAGTCTGCCTTGTCATAGCCAATAATCCTTACTTCTCAAAGAGCTTCAGGCATTCTTCTCTAAGGAACCTGGCTTTGCGGCTATGATTAGAATTATGCATTTCCGCATCACAATCTCATGTAGATGTATGAGTAGGTCAAGGCCACAATCACGAATATGAGTATAGAAAATGCGATAGCCTTGTACACTCCTATCTTCGGTGCGAAATAAATTATTTGCCTGACTAGCTCTGCTCTTTTAAGGTTGAACTCTTCTTCTGCGCAAACAGGATGGCCAACTCTGGCGCTGATGTCACGCTTGAAGGACTTGTCGACGAGCTAAAGAAGATACTGAAATAGTTCTAGGCGAAGCTGGACAGCGACGTTTGTCCTTTCTTTTTTATCACGTCATCGAAATTCTTGTTGAAGAACACCAATATGGATTCGGCGATTGGCTTGATCTGCTTGTCGATGTAGTGCTCGTAATCGATAGGATGGCTTATCTTCTGTATGGGCTCGGGCCCGTCTGACGTCATGACGTATTCTATCACGTTTCCGTCGACCTTGCCTAATTTCCTTGCCGCCTTGACATGCGGTGGGGTTGTCTTCGTGTAATCATCAAGCTCTTTCCTTATGGACTTCT
>CAYHOW010000045.1:0-8511 GCA_964358335.1 Candidatus Woesearchaeota archaeon | reverse complement strand
CTAGATTGAATTCTCTCAAACATTTTATCGTCTAAATGTCTTTCGGAGATACTGATTTGACCGAAAGCTTTATAAACTAGCTGATTTTTCACAAAGAGAAATGAATAGTTATCTTTCTGTGAGCCCAAAAATGGCAAGGAAAACAGCCTCGCACTAAATTTTTGCCTATCATAAACTCAGTAGAAAGATTGCTATATATGCCCTGATGGTGTAGCTGGCCTATCATGCGGCCCTGTCGAGGCCGCGACCCGGGTTCGAATCCCGGTCAGGGCGGTTTCGATATCGAAAAAAAAAGAGGTTGGAATGGACCGGTAGCTCAGCTTGGCTAGAGCACCTGAAAAAATAGGCATGTTTATATATATGCACTATTTTACCGTGGTGAAACTTTTAGGCCGAGTCGACGAAATCAGGGGGTCGCGGGTTCAAATCCCGTCCGGTTCATCATCAGAGAAACACGAGGATAAAAATGGCAGAAGAAAAATACGATATTTCCAAACACATTCTGGTGCCGAAGCACACCAAACTTAACGAGGCGGACGTCAAGAAACTTCTAGAAAAATACAACGTAAATCTAAAGCAGTTGCCAAGAATATTAAAGACAGACCCGGCAATACAGCACCTTGACGCAAAAGTGGGTGACGTCATAAGGATAGAGCGCGACAGCCCGACCGTCGGCAAAGTAGATTTCTTCAGGGTGGTTACAAATGCGTGATCCTAACCTATTAATAAAGAAGTACTTCGAGGACCATTCGTTCATCGAGTCAAATGTACAGTCGTTCAACAAGTTCATCGACGTTGAGCTGCAAAGAATAATCAATGAAATCGGCGACATAGTGCCGACCATCACGCCGCCTGACGTCCAGGACTTCAAGATAAAGTTCGATAACATCTGGATAGAGAAGCCGCAGATAGTAGAGGCTGACGGATCGAAGAGGGACATCTATCCCATCGAGGCAAGGCTCAGGCAGATAACATACTCCGCGCCAATGTACCTTGAGGTCTCTGCGCATATCGACGGCGTCCAGAGGGAATCGTTCACCACGCAGATAGGAAAGATGCCCATCATGCTGCGCTCGAAGTACTGCCACCTCAGCAAGCTTTCGACTGAGGAGCTGATCAAGCACGGCGAAGACCCGAACGACCCTGGCGGCTATTTCATACTTAACGGAAATGAGAGGGTCCTTATTACCGTAGAGGACTTGCTGCCAAATAAGGTTTTCGTGACCGAGAGCGCATTGGGCCCGAGCAGGTACACTGCCAAGATATTCTCTCAGAGAGGCTCATACAGCATACCGCACGTAATCGAGCAGATGAAGGACGGAATAATCTACATGTCCTTCACTAAGTTCAAGAGGGTGCCTGTAATAGCAGTTATCAAGGCCCTTGGGCTGACCACGGACAAGGACATCATGGAAGTCGTGTGCAGCGACAAGGAGTACGACGAGATGTACATCAACCTGTTCAACTCCGTCGAGCTGAAGACGCAGGAAGACGCGCTTGAGTTCCTTGCAAAGAAGCTCGGCATAACGCAGCCAAAAGAGATCAAGCTGGAGAAGGCCTTGGAGCAGCTTGACAAGTACCTCTTGCCCCACGTCGGCATAACGCAGAGGGAAAGGGGCCTCAAGGCCTACAACCTGTGCAAGCTTGTCAAGAAATACCTGCAGATATCGAGGGACGGCATAATGCCCACGGACAAGGACCATTACAAGAACAAGAAGCTAAAGCTTTCAGGCGACCTTATGGCTGACCTGCTAAGGGTGAACATGAGGGTACTGGTCAACGACATCCTCTACAATTTCCAGAGGCTTGTCAAGAGGGGCAAGTTCCAGTCTGTCAAGATAATCATAAGGGACAAGCTGCTGACGTCAAGGATAAAGAGCGCCATGGCTACAGGCGCATGGGTCGGCGGAAGGAAGGGCATATCCCAGAACATCGACAGGATAAATTTTGTCTCGACAATGTCGCACTTATCGAGGGTGGTATCGCTATTGTCGGCTACCCAGGAAAACTTCGAGGCCAGAGAGCTTCACAGCACGCACTGGGGCAGGCTATGCCCGATAGAGACGCCTGAAGGCACACCTATTGGACTAAGGAAGAACCTGGCAATGCTGTGCCAGATTTCACAAGACGAAGTCTCAGAGGACAAAGTAAAGAGGCTGCTAGAAGGGCTTGGAATGAAGGCTGCTAAGTGAGGAGATTTGCAAAATGGTAGACATTTATCTGGATGAAAAATTTGTAGGCACTGTAGATAATCCTAAAGAGTTCGTCAACGCTGTCAAGCTCGAAAGAAGGAACGGCAAGATACCCTCATGCCTGAACATCGAGTACGACGACAGCTACAACGAGGTCTATATCCACACAACCACCGGAAGGGCCAGAAGGCCATTGATTATCGTCGACAACGGCGTCCCAAGGCTTACCGAAGAGCACATGAAAAAGATAGAGAACAGCGAGCTCAAGTGGAAAGACCTGGTCGACCAGTCTATCATAGAGTACCTGGACGCTAACGAGGAAGAGAACGCGTTGGTGGCGCTTAACGAGAAGCAGGTCACCAAAGAGCATACGCATATGGAGATATCGCCTGTCGCAATACTCGGCATCGTTACATCGCTTGTGCCTTACGCCAACTTCGGCCAGAGTTCTAGGCTTAACAGGGGCTCAAAGACCCAGAAGCAAAGCCTTGGAATGTTCTCGACGAATTTCCACCTGAGGATGAATACGGATGTAAGCATTCTGCACTACCCGCAGAAGCCTATAGTGAAATCGTTCATGCACGACGTGATAAAGTTCGATAAGCACCCTTCAGGACAGAACGTGACTATCGCATTGATGAGCTTCGGCGGATACAACATGCAGGACTCAATCATACTTAACAAAGGCTCGGTCCAGAGAGGACTTGCAAGGTCAACCTATTTCAGGCCTTACGTCGCCGACGAGATAAGGTATCAGGGCGGATTGGTAGATGAGATAGGCGTGCCTGACAAGGAAGTCAAGGGGTACAAGCAGGAAGAGGACTACAAGCTCCTTGAGGATGACGGAATTGTCTATCCCGAGGCAAGGGTCTATGAGGAAGACGTCATCATAGGAAAGTCTTCGCCACCAAGGTTCCTAGGCGACCTGGAAGAGTTCAGCATCGCAGCAAACACAAGAAGGGAATCCTCTGTAGTGATAAGGCAGGGCGAGGGCGGTGTCGTAGACCTTATAATAGTTACGGAAAACGAAGAAGGCAACAAGCTGGTACAGGTCAGATTGAGGGACCAGAGGCTGCCTGAAATAGGAGATAAGTTCGCTTCGAGGCACGGACAGAAAGGCGTCATAGGAATGCTAGTGCCGCAGGCAGACATGCCGTTCACGGCATCAGGAATAGTGCCCGACTTGATATTCTCGCCGCACTCAGTCCCGAGCAGGATGACAATATCGCACTTGATTGAGGTCATCGGCGGAAAGGTAGGGGCTCTGGAAGGCAGGTACATCAACGGAACAACTTTCAGCGCTGAGGCCGAGGCCGACTTGAGGCAGACATTGCTAGAGATGGGCTTCAGGGAAAACGGCACCGAGATGATGTACAATGGCATCACCGGCCAGCCATTCGAGGCAAGGATTTTCGTCGGTAACATGTATTACATGAAGCTTAAGCATATGGTAGCCAACAAGATGCACGCACGTGCGTCAGGAAGGATCCAGCTATTGACCAGGCAGCCTATCGAGGGAAGGAGCAAGGGCGGAGGCTTGAGGCTGGGAGAAATGGAGAAGGATTGTTTCGTAGCCCATGGAGCATCATTGCTGCTAAAAGAGCGTTTCGACTCAGACAAGGTGCACGTGCAGATATGCGAGAACTGCGGCATGCTTGCTGTCTATGATAACATCAAGGGCAGGGCAGCGTGTACTAAGTGCGGAGCTAACATTGAAGCTTCAACCGTAGAGGTAAGCTACGCCTTCAAGCTGTTGCTTGATGAGTTGAAGTCCTTGGGCGTATACCCGCAGCTAAGCTTAAAGAACAAGTATTAAGGTGCAGAAAATGGAAAAGATTTACAAAAAAGTCGAGAAGATTTCATTTAGTTTATTTTCACCTAAAAATATAAAAAAGCACGCAGTGGCTAAAGTCGTCACGCCAGAGCTTTACGATAAGGAGGGCTATCCTGTAGACGGTGGCCTTATGGACATAAGGCTGGGCGTCATAGACCCCGGCCTAAGGTGCAAGACTTGCAACGGTAAGCTTAAAGAGTGCATAGGACACTTCGGATACATAGAGATGGCCAGGCCCATCATACACATCAATTACGTGAAGGTCATACTGAATTTCTTGATGTGCACATGCAGCGAGTGCAGCAGGATACTGCTTGACGACGCAGATATCGCGAAGTACATGGCTAAGCTGAAGAGGTTTGACGAGACCGACAACCTCCCTATGTTCAGGAAGCTGGCCAAGCTTATCAAGAACAACGCCAAGTCAGTCAAGAAATGCCCGCACTGCAAGGCTAAGCAGATAACTGTCAAGATAGAGAAGCCTTCAACATTCATGGAAGAAGCCAGAAGGCTAAGCCCTATCGAGATCCATGCCAGGCTTGAGAAGATCCCGGATGAGGATGTCTATCTGCTCGGCGTAAAGCCGGAACACGCAAGGCCGGAGTGGATGGTGCTTACAATATTGCCTATCCCCCCTGTAACCATGAGGCCGTCAATCACATTGGAAAGCGGCGAGCGTGCTGAAGATGACCTTACGCACAAGCTTGGCGACATTGTGAGAATCAACCAGAGGCTGTTCGAGAACATCAATGCCGGGGCACCAGAGATTATAGTCGAAGACTTGTGGGACCTGCTGCAGTACCACGTGACCACCTATTTCGACAACGAGGTCACCCAGATACCGCCAGCAAGGCACAGGTCAGGCCAGCCCTTGAAGACCATCAGCGAAAGGATTAAGAGCAAGGAAGGAAGGTTCAGGCACAACCTAGCAGGCAAGCGTGTTAACTATGCTGCGCGTACTGTCATCTCGCCCGACCCGAACATCGCATTCAACGAGATTGGAATCCCTAAAGAGATAGCCATGGAGCTTACTGTCCCAGTGAGGGTGACGGAATGGAATTTGGCATACCTAAAGGACTTCGTCAAGAACGGGCCTAAAGCCTATCCTGGCGCCAACTACGTACTGACAGAAGAGGGCAAGAAGAAGAAGATATCCCTTGAGACGCAGGAGCAGATACTGGAAGACCTCAAGCCCGGACAGACGGTCGAAAGGCATATCATCGATGGAGATGTGTCCATCTTCAATAGGCAGCCTTCACTGCACAGGATGTCTATCATGTGCCATAAGGTAGTAGTCCTGCCAGGAAAATCTTTCAGGCTCAATCCCGCAGTATCAGCGCCTTACAACGCCGACTTCGACGGTGATGAGATGAACCTGCATATTCCTCAGACAGAAGAGGCCCAGGCCGAGGCAGAGATACTCATGGAAGTCCAGACACAGATTATCTCGCCAAAGCACGGGCTTAACGTCATGGGCTGCATCGAGGATGCGGTGTCAGGATTGTACCTGCTTACAAGGGACATGACAATGTCCAAGCATGAGGCCATAATGCTGCTCATCAGCATCGGCGTAGACAAGCCGCAAAGGTTCAAGAAGTTCAAGGACAAGGTTTCCGGCAAGGAAGTCTTCAGCGCTGTACTTCCCGAGGATTTCAGCTCGGTCGGGTTCTCCAAGGAGTACAAGGGCGACAAGATAGCAGGCAAGAAACCAGAGGATATCGAAGGGTACATAGTCATAAAGAACGGCGACCTCAAGTGCGGCACCATCGATAAGAACCTTGTGGGTGAAGGTAACGGAACCCTATTGAGGGACATACAGAGGCTTTACGATGAGAGGACCGCAGTAGACCTATACGGCAAGATTTTCAGGCTTGGCATAGCCGTCCTGCAGAAGAGGGGATTCACCATCAAGACACAGGATGCAGACATGCTTGAAGAGACAAAAGTCAAGGTCAAGAAGCTAATCGACGAAGTCATGGGCGACGTGGATGACACCATCAAGGACTACAAGGCAGGCAAGCTGAAGCCGTTCTCAAGCAAGACTGTAGAAGAGACATTAGAGCTAATGATATTGCAGAAGCTGAACAAGGCAAGGAACGAAGTAGGCAAGATTATCGCCAAGTCGCCCAGCCCTGACAACAGCACATTGATCATGGCCAATTCAGGAGCTAAGGGCAAGGTCATCAACTTGGCTCAGACCGCAGCCATGGTAGGCCAGCAGGCTTTGAGAGGCAAGAGGATAGATAAGGGCTACAAGGACAGGACTTTGTCATTGTTCAAGAAGCACGACCTGAGCCCGGAAGCAAGGGGTTTCGTCAGGCACAGCTACAAGAAGGGGCTTAACCCGGTTGAGTTCTTCTTCCACGCTATGACTGGCAGGGACTCGCTGATGGACACTGCACTTAGGACGCCTAAATCAGGTTACCTGTACAGAAGGCTCGCCAACGCACTGCAAGACCTTAAAGTCGAGTATGATTACACCGTAAGGGACGCTAACAAGTCTATCATACAGTTCAAGTACGGAGACGACGCGATTGATGTATCGAGGTCCGACAACGGAACCATAGATATCAGGAAGATCATCAGCGAGGTCTTGGGAGAGTAAAAATGTCATACGAAGAACTAATCAAGGATTACAAGGAAGTCCTGTCAAACAAGCTGCTTGACGAGTTCCTAAAGCAGGCTGAAGAGTTCAAGCTGTCCAAGGCAGACGCGAAGAAGGTCCTGGAAAGGCTGCAGGAGAAGTACCTAGCCTCGAAAATCAATCCTGGAGAGGCCATAGGAATCATCACCGCTGAATCTTTCGGAGAGCCGGGCACACAGATGACATTGAGGACTTTCCACCTTGCAGGTGTAGCTGAAGCTAACATCACGTTGGGTCTGCCAAGGCTTATCGAGATATTCGACGCAAGGAAAGACATCAGCACTCCGGCAATGGAAATATACCTAAGGAAAGGTACAGATGTCGAAGAGAAAAACCTTGAGAAGATAATATCAAAGATCAAAGAGATAAAGCTCGAAGAGGTCCTGCAGGAGATATCCATCAACATACTCAAGCTGAACGTCGAGCTTAAGCTCAACAAGAAGAGGCTTAAGGACCTTGACATGACAGAAGACTCTGTTATCAAGGTATTGAAGACCTCGTTCAAGAACTGCGACCTTGAGAGAAAGGAAGAGTACATAATCGTCGTACCCAAGATCAAAGAGAACACTTTGCCTGCGGCTTACGCGCTGAAGGAGAAGATTAAGGCTGTCCTGGTCAAGGGCATCGAGGGCGTCAAGCAGGTATTGCCTGTCAAGAGGAGCGACGGCGAACTGTTCCTTGTCGCCAGCGGCTCCAACCTGAAGAAGGTATTGCAGATTGATGAGGTAGACCCTACAAGGACCACGACCAACGATGTTTTCGAGATACTTAAGCTGTTCGGCGCCGAGGCCGCAAGGCAGGCCATCATCAACGAGGCATCGAAAGTCATCAGGGACCAGGCTCTTGACATCGACGTAAGGCACATCATATTCATCGCTGACTTGATGACCACCACCGGCACCATCAAGGGTGTCACAAGGAGCGGAATCAGCGGCGAGAAGGAAAGCGTTTTGGCAAGGGCATCTTTCGAGACGCCTATCGTGCACATAATCAACGCAAGCCTAGTGGGCGAAGTTGACAGGCTTAACTCTGTCATCGAGAACGTATTGCTCAACCAGCCAGTACCATTAGGGACAGGGCTGCCAGAACTGATAACCAGAATGAAGTAGGTGTAATAAAATGTCATTGGAAGAACTTAAAAAGGCAATAAAGGAAAAGAAACTGACTTTCGGCACTAACCAGACCATCAACGGATTGAAGCTGGGAAAGCTGAACACTATTTTCTTGGCTTCAAACTGCTCCTCAAAGGTCAGGGAAGATATCAAGCATTACGCCAAGCTGGCTGACGCCAAAGTCGTTGAGCTCGAGATACCTGACGATGAGATAGGGACAGTCTGTAAAAAGAGGCACTCGGTTGCAGTGTTAAGCTATTAAAATGGTTCTTTACAGTCACGAAATAATCGGGTTCATAAACGTGTTCGAGAACACGACCGGGGCTAGCGTTAAAGACTGTTTCGTCGACGAAGATGTCCTTGTTTTTGTTGTCATGCCAGGAAACATGGGCAGGGCTTTGGGCAAGGGAGCCTCAAACATAAAGAAGCTTGGATTCATGTTCAAGAAGCGATTGAGGATAATAGAGTTCAACGACGACCCTGCGAGGTTTGTCTCTAACTTGATTTATCCCGTCAGGGCGCGCGAGATAGTCCTTGAGGATGATTCTGTCGTGATAAGGACCGACAATGCGCGCGACAAAGGCCATGTGTTCGGAAGGGAGAGGTCCAACCTGAAGAAGATACAGATGATTGTGTCAAAATATTTTCCGCTTGTCATAAAGATAGAATAATTCTTTTATTCCTTGATGGGTCAATACCCCGCTGCTTGCAGCGGAATCACAAAGCGCT
>CAYHOW010000044.1:0-8528 GCA_964358335.1 Candidatus Woesearchaeota archaeon | reverse complement strand
AGATGCCCAGCAGAGCGAAGAAGGCCATGTCGGCCAAGATGAACTTGTACCAATGTTTCCTTATCAAAGAGATTATTTTAGGTTTCATTTTATGCCGTGTATTCTTCTGTCAATCCAAATGCCGCCATGTCAGATGTCTCCGCACTAATGTCTGGCTCTGCCTCTAATTGTGGAGAGAATATTTTATTGTAAATCTCGTCAGCCAATGCATTCTGGCCTGCATTATTAAGATGCAACTTATCTGGTTCTGCATATTTAGAATTAAGAGCATTAGAATCATCAGATGAGCCCAGGAGCCTATAAGCATCAATAACCAAATCTACATTCTTTGCGCCAGATATTATCCAATTATTTATCTCATCCTGTGCAGTCTGTTTACCTTCTGTCCACTTATAGTCTTTCGTAGTTTCTACAGCATAACCTTTCCAAGGAGTGATTGTAACGGCCACAACATATTTGCCATTATTCTTAGCCAAATCATACATTACCTGTAAATTTGAAGTCGCAGTTTGGACATTAGGATTAGAAGATAAATCGTTCATCCCCGCCATTATTATCACAACATCGGTGTTCTTGTATACCTCAGAAATCTTATACTGAGGCAAGATTCTGCTAGTACTATCTCCAATTGCTCCAACCTTTTGAATTGTAATCGCAGGACATTTGCGCTTAAGCATGTCAGGCCATAACCCCGCTGAAACTGTCAAAGAGTCTCCTACAGCAGAAACTTTCAAGTCACTATTGTCGCAGCTAAGCAATATAGCCGGATAGACTGTAATTGGCTGACTGGAAGATAATACGCTCCCGCCCTTGCCATAATAATTCAATAACAGTTCCTGCAAGAACATGAAGACGACAGAACCGTGCGATGCTGATAAACCGCCTACTGTCCCTTTAGTATCCCATATGCCAGATGATTTTAGGGTATAGCTGTAGAAATTATTGTTATCGTTCTTGCTGCACGACTTATAATTATTTCCGCACTGGATATCGCCAGATCCTACATTTGATACCCCGCTCATCCTTCTTGTAAATTCAGTATGGTCATAATGTGCGCCTGCAATGGACCTTGAAACTGTAAACATCTTTGAATCTGGATTGCTGGCTAAGAACCCTTTATAGATAGAATCTCCGCCCCCATAACAGACCTCTGAAAGAATGGTATACTTAATTTTATAATTATTGTTGTTATTGTTCCTTAAGGCAGACCTAACACCGGTTCCGTCCGTACAACCAGCGCCACTATGGCCTATCAAAACAATATTGTTCTTATCTATTTTTACACCTTGAGGAAGATTCTTCTCAACAGTACTTATGAAATCGTCAACGTTGAAATTAGACCATAAAGAACCGTCACTTGCTTTAGCATTTATCTGTGAAGGCGCAGCTATAATTACAGGCTCAACAAACCCAGCCTTAATCAAATCTCCTGCAGCCGCATACAATTTCTCGCCGTTATCCTTTCCGCCTAAATAACTATACATATCGGTACCATCATTATTACCGTGCAACATAACAACTAAAGGCAATCCCTTTTCAGTTATGCCGTCAACTTTTGGTATCCAAAGCCTTGAGCTCTGCTGCCCTCTAGTCAAACTACCATCATTATAAGAGAACTGCACTACACAGTCTTCGCCCAATGCGCTTTGACTGCAATCATCTAAATTGAAACTTTCACCAGATGACGAGAACACGTCAGAGATTGCAGCCCCAAAATACGAAGGACTGACTCCGGTTGATGTGATAGTTACCGAAGACGGAGAGCCAGGCAAGCCAAAATTGGAAGGCAGCTTGTCAGGATTGCCACGGAATTCAAAATGCATATAGTCCGCCATTCCCGACCAAACATTTGAAACGTCACTGTATTGTGAGCCCAATCCGTTCGGACCCCATTCTCCGCCCCAAGTGAAACCAAACTTCCTGAAAGAATCTATATAGCATTGAGGTATCTTGTACCTGTTCCTTGGATTTGGATTGCAGCACAAACCACTTGAACTGCCTGAAGAGCAGCCGCTCAATACAGATTGAGTACAATAAGGGTTATCGTTCTTATTATAATCGAAAGCTATGCCGTACATATGCCTGCTTATAGTGCTTACGGAATTGCCAGTCCTTAAACCATCTATCCTCTTTGATGAGTCCAATGGATAATTCTCGCTGCATTTCTTAATCTCCTGCTCAACACACTTATACACATTATCTAATTTACTATGGACCTTAACAGTCTGACCCATAAACTGAATTGATTTTGAGTTTTGCTGAACTTCTAAGTTAGTTGCACTACTACCTGTGCCAACAACCTTGCCATAAATTTGATTGTAAGCATCAAACGACCTGCCGCCAAACTCGCGCTGTATGGGCGGGCAATATAACTCGCCTGTAATTGCGTTAGTGGAAGATGAACATTGTGGCTTGCCGCTAATTATAGGATAAACCCAGACATCAACATAGTCTGAAGATATACTTACCTTCTCCGATTCCAATCCTGTATATACATCTATCCAGCAAGGCGTTTTAAATCTCTGCCCACCAGAGTCCAATGCCATATACCATCCCGTATTCGATGAATAATAGCTATCCTTGAACTTTATGTAAACGTAAGCCCCTCTAGGAATATAACAGGCAGTATTCTCATTAGTGTTGGTTGCTATAGAACCCTTGACCTTTAAGTTTACACCTAATGCTACAGACTTGGCAGGACAAGAAGATTCTTTCAAATCTTTAGTACTACTATCATAACTATAACATTTACCTTCGCATGTGCCCGTCCCTTCAATAGACACCTTCTTCTTAAATTCATCAGTCAAGCTTCCACCATAAGAACCGCAGTCAGGTATGTAGTAGCTAGTTATCCAAAACTGCTTTGTATCTTTCTCGGAAGTGAAAGTAGGAGTATCTATAGGGGTAAATGATGGATAGGGAGCATCGACGTAAGATTGCCTCTTAGATATTGAACTTGTCACGGCAAATATGCCGTTGTACAATTGGTATGAATGAATATTGTTTGATACTTTTGGCATAGCAGTAGGAGATATGTAAAAGTCCCCATAAGAAGCCAAAACTTTCGCCCCTGGGAACTTGCTATAATAATCTTCACATGACCCTTGAGATGATACAGTTGTAGTTGTAGCCGGAGGAGCCACGGCATATGTCGCCTTCGTAACGCATTTCTTGTTCACCGCATCCCAGTCGCAGACCTTCCCTGCAGCCCTGTTGCATGCCGTACTCCTGCAGAACGATTCGCCCATCTCCTCGCAGCTGGAAGCCATCGAGCAGGGCAAGCACAACTTGTTGCCGCTCTGCTGCTTGAAGTAGCAGTCTTCGCCCTTTGCCTGGCACGTGACAGGAGTGCACAGGTTGCCGCCACTTATATCGCTCATCAATATGCTGAAAGGCCCAGTCTTGCCCTTGTGGCATTCTGCACACTTATCTGTAACAGCATTAGTTATCGTGTTGGACGCAGGCACGCACATGCCGCTCCCTTCAGCGCCGACATACTTGCAGCCGAACCCGCCCCTCATCTCCTTGCACTGGCCCTCGTCCTCGCACCTAGCCTTGTCGAAATTGAACGCTGAACAGTCCTTCGTGTCAGCGCACGTGAAGCACTGGGCATCGAACGGATTTATATTGACGCCGCCAAGATATTTCTTGTCCTGCTGGAAATAGCAGTAAGGATTTATCGCATGGCACCTGTCTAAAGTGCAGAACAGGCTTCCCGCAGTGCCGCTCTGGCACTGGCCGCACTGGACCTTCTGGGCCTGCACGACAACTGCGTCAACTTTCCTCACTTCAGCCTTCAGCAACCCAGTCATCACCAAGGAGTTCTTCTGCTCCGTGAATATCCTTTCCAGCTCCTCCCTGAACTTTGGCACCTCCTTAGCTTCCTTCTTCTCCTGCTCAGCCAGCCTGCTCTTGTAGCCTTGATACGAATCGTCCATCAGCTTGCCGTACTTAGAAGCGACATCAGACAGCAAACTAGTCAGCTGCGCGCTGTTCTTGTTCTTGTCCTGGACGTCAGTGGCCTCCTTGTAGTACTGCGCCTTCAGGCCTATCAGATTGTTCTGGAAATCTATCAGCAGCTTCTTGAATTCCCTGTCGGGATTGTATTTCGAGCATTCCTTGTCCCTAGCCAGCTTGTCCAATGCCAGCCCTATCTTGTACTGGGCCCTGCCAGCGGTATCCGGATCCAAAGACCTTGATTCCAAGTCCCTATACCCCAACAACACCGAGTACATGTCCCTGCACGTTGCCTGGGGCTGGGCGTCCAGCTCCGCCATCTTGGCCTGGCTCGCGGCCTTGTCGAGAATATCCTTGATGCCTGCAAGCTCCTTGGACTTCTGGAGGGTCGCTTCGTCAAGCACTTTCTTGATGGTGTCCATCCTCTCAACGTCCTTTACCGACACAGACCTCATGTCTATCCAGCATGAGCCAAGCATGTTTCCGTATGAGTCCTTGCCGCACGACCCTACAACCTTGAAGTCAAGCGGATTAGTCGCCTTGCCAGGATTGTCAATGGCACAAATCCTCTTTATGCCCGTGCTGGCGAAATCCGAAGCCACGCCAATCGCGCCTAATAACCCGGGCGGAGTCACGCCTGCCTGAGTGGTAGAGGCCACAGCCAAAACTCCGGGGCTGCCCGAAGGATTCGACGGAGAGCATTCCTCTTCTGATGAAATCTTCCTCTTCGCTTCCTCAGCGACTATCAGGTCGTTAACATAATTTATCGCGAATGAAGTCGAGACCTTGCCGAAACCGCACTTGGTGTCGCCGTTCATCGTTATGCACACCTGGTTGAAGCCCTTGGCGGCAACGCAGTCTACCGTGAAGTCCGCCAAGCCGCCCTGCTTTACGAAAGCGCGCCTGCCCTGGCACTTCTCTGTCAGATAGAAAACGTTGCCCAAGTCATTCTTCAAGAACACCGAGTAGTCTGAGCCTACCTGTGTATTGCCAGTGTTGGCTATGCCGCCCTGGTCGAAGAATCCCGGAGTCGTAGTGACCGGAGCCTTGGATGTCTTGCCTGCATAGATGTGATAGTAAACCTGGTACTGGGAAAGGCTCTGCGTCTCTGAATACGGAGCCTCGGACATTATCGCAGTGTACTGCGGCGGATCCTCGGGAGTGGCAAGCTGGTCAAGAAGCTGGCCGAACTTAGGCATCTTGCCGTATATGGCCCTCTGGCATATTGTCGAGCCTATCTCCTGCGTAGACCTTGAATTGAACGACGCGAAGGCCGTAGCGCTGTACTCCTTGAAGAAGAAGTTGGCTGACGCCTCAGTGTTCTTCAACGCGTCCTGGAACTTCGAGTACTCGTTGCCTCCAGCAGTCTCGCTTCCGGCTATCTTGCCGGATATCCATTTCAGCAAGCCGCCCTTCATCTTCAATATGGCCAACGCCTCTTTCCATATTATCTCGCACGTGTAGACAGACCTGATCTTGTCGCAGATGCCTACAGTTTTGCCCTGCACATAAGAGACCTTAAGGCACTGAAGGTAACCTTCCAATACCGATTTTATAGTCTTCAGTCCAGCTGAAATGCCTGTAAGGCAAATGGGCACCATCTCCTTCGGGGGATTGAAGTTGTGCAACCCTAAAACCAACGAGCCTATGATGCCGGTCTGCACCACGTTGTCAACTTTCCAATTGCCCGCGAGGTTGAACCTTGACGGCGGGCACAGTACTGGGTCGCATACGCCGAACAGAGTCTGGCAGTCATTAGGGTCCATGACGTCATAGCATGTCGGCGCAGTCACGTCCTTCTTCAAGTTAGCAGCATTGTCGCTGACCACCCATTTCTTACCGCCAACGGTGACTGTCTCGCCTTTCTTCTTGTTCTTGAACTTATTTGCAATCGTCAAAAGGCTCCTATAGTAAGTGTTCTGCTCCGCGCTCATAAGGACGCTCTGGTGCTTGACCAGCACATCGTCGCCCGTGCACATCCTGCCGTCGGAGCCGACGTTCCATTCCTGGATTGTCTTCGGGCTTCCGTCGTTGAAGAAGTCCATTATCTTGATGAAGTTCCCCTTCTCAGATGGCACGCAGTAAGGCTTTCCGTCGGGGTAGAATTCCAGCGGCGCCAATGGGTCGTAAGTGTTGCGCATCTTCTCAGCAGAAACCATGGCCGTTCCCTTGAACACGTAGAACTGCTTGTCGGCAGTCTTGTATATCTTGCCCTGCGCACTCTCAATCTGGGTGCCAAGCCTGTTCTGGTAAGCCTTCTTCATCGCGTTCCAGTCGTCCTCAACCCGCTTCTTGTCGCCAGGGTCGGCGACTGTCTTCCTTATGTCGTCAAGCTTGCCCAAATAATCATCAACTGTCGCAGGCGTAAGCTCTATCTGGCCGTCGGCCGAATACGACACTATCTTCGTTCCTGACTGCCTAACAGTTGATAAGGTCTTGACATTCATCTTCTTCAGGTAGAAAAATGCCTGTGACGTAATGTCCTCCGGCTTGGCCGCCGTATAAGAGGACAAGTCCTGGAATATCTGCCTCTTCTCCTCCTCGGACTTCGAGTCAAAATTAGGATACTTCTGCTGCACAATGTCCACAGCCTTGTTGAAAGAGTCAACAGACTTGGTGAACTCGAAAGATTTCATATTATCATCAACTTCCTTCTGGTAATTGTAGGATATGCCCTGGTCTATCTTCTCGCCCTTGTTCTGCTCGTAGGCCGAAGAGTCCTTCATCAATGACCAGTACCTGTAGTCCCTCATCGTCGTCTTGCTGTACAAATCCCTTCCCAGATACCCGCTGTACTTGTCGTATCCTTTATACTTCGACATCAGGTCCTGGTACCACTGCTGGTTCTTCAAGTCCTTGACTTCCTCGTCTGCGATCTTCAACGCCTGCTGCGACTGGTCAAGCTGACTGGTTATCTTGTCGGAGTTCCCAGTTATGCACTTGTCGAAGGTGGAATATAACCTGCCTGAACCTGAGTTGAGCTTGCAGTACCTGCTCCAGCCGCTGTTGCCATCACGCCCCCTCAACACCAATCCCCTCGCCTCGTTCCTTGACGTGCCGGTCAGGAACGAATTCTTTATCGTAAGGAACAAGAACGTGAATATGCAGACCTTCTTCCACACAGACAGCACCTTGTCGAAGTCCTTTATTATCTTGTCAAGCTTAGCGACAGTCTTCTCTGTAGAGTTTATCTTCAGCAATATCTTTTCGGGCGTAAGCTGTATCGCCCTCTTCTCTATAGGAATATGTATAGTGAAATTTGAAACGCTCCTCAGCGGCTTGCCTGTGCCCGGTATGATTGAGACGACGGCGAACTTCATCGCGTTAACCTCTGTCAGGAAAACGTTCTTTCCGTCCAAGTTCGCGTTGTTCTTCAGGCCTATCACCCTCGACGACAGCCCAAGCTGCGTAGCAGGAGAAACGCCCTTGTACCTCTTCTCCACGGTGATGCTGCTAGAAGATATCTGGGTGATTATCCAGTCGTACGTATAAGTCTGCGTGCCCCTCGATTCCTGGGCAGACGCCTTGAACAATACGCTGCCTACGCCCATCTTGCTCTTTGTCCCTTCGTCCTGGACCTCCAGCGTCACATAAGGCTTCTCGTCCTCCCTCATCCCGTAAATGTCTGTAACCTTAACCTCGACATTCCTGCCGGTATCGTCCAATCTCGCAATGACGTGGGATGCGCCCTGCTCGACATCCTTCTCCAATGCGCTAACCTTAGCCTCAGCCTTGGCAATATGGTCCCCTCTCCTGTTGGCCAAAGACCTCTTGTAGAATTCTATGGCCTTCTCGGGATAGCCAAGCCAGTCGTAAGCCTCGGCTATCATGAACGCAGCCTTGTCAGCAACAAGGGTGCCGTCCTCGTCAGCAATGCCGGGATAGCCCGAGAAAACCTTGTTGTATTCCTTGACTGCCGTGCACAGCACATATTCCTGGTCGATGTTCTTCAGCTTGTCCAGGAAGTTCTGGGCAGTGACAGACGCAGAATCCAGCTCGGAAGTCGATGCGACGACTTTCTGTTTCGGCTTCACCTGTATCTCCAGCCTTACAACATTAGTGTCCTTGCTAGATTCCTTCTGCAATGTCAGGAAATCATTATCGTCAGCCGGAAGATTCACGTTGGTCTCGGGAAGAAGAGTTACAGCGCTGATAGTAGGCGTTATCAATTTCCCTTTCTCTTTCAATTCATAATAATCAAAAACAGGATAGCCGTTTACTTCGAACTCTTTCAGCTGCAAGTAGCTGCCCTTCTCCAAATCCACAGCCAGTTCCGTCTGTGTCAACGTCTTTCCATCATTCAATCTTAATCCCGACTGCAGCCCTGTGACTGTTACCAGATGCGTTGCTATCTTCTCCAAGTCCAACGGAGCCGAAGGCGTTGCCTGCTTGGACGGGTCCAACAGCCAGCTTAACTCCTGCGCCTTAGACTCGCAGGGGTCAGTCCTTGTCGCCTGCCGCTCTCCATCTATGGATCTCTTGACAAAATAAACCTTGGAAGCCTCCTCAATGCCCTTGGATGAAGACATCCTCACCCTGACGGTCACCTTGTTGGTCGCCTTGTCCTCAAC
>CAYHOW010000043.1:0-8631 GCA_964358335.1 Candidatus Woesearchaeota archaeon | reverse complement strand
ACCTAATCAAACAACAAGCAAAAAAGAAACATCATTCGCTAAGGTAACAGTATCGGCAAAAAGGAATATTTATATATTGTAGATGATTAAGGATGGTTATGGGTACGAAAGCGGCTAATGGGAACAGCAATCATTTGATTAGCAGTGATGATGAGCTAGAGGCCAAGAGGGCTGAAGCCATCCAGTGGGTCAAGGACCATCTTGGCTGCGCGAAAGGCAGGGGCAAGGGGTATGTCACAAGGGAGCAGAGAAGAAAGGCCGCCTTGGAGATTACCGAAGAGGAAGGCCTTGAGCTAGGCAGGGAAGTTGGCCTAATCGATTAGGCGTATTCTGGCAGCAGCACAGGTATTTTGCCAAGTCCGCAGAAGTCTTTCCAGTTTCTTGTTATGAACAGTTCAGCATTGGCTTTTTCTGCTAAGATATAATGCAGTCTATCTTGGTAATGGCTGTTTTTTCCTTTTGATGCGGCAGCCTTATCTGAATTAGCAATATTTACGAACTCAAACTTATTGAACTTCTTGTTTTGGCGAACAAATTCAGTGTAATCATCCAGATGATTGTTGTCTTTTAGCTCTTTAAGGACAAGCGAAGATGTTATTATCCTGAATTCGCAACCGAAAGCGCGCTGGAACAGCTGCGAGGCTAACTCGCCCAAAGGCCTAAGCCCGTCGTTCCTATCTTCGAAAAAGTCAATGAACACATTTGTATCGACATATATCCTCTTCTCAGCCATATTTAATTCTGGAAATCAAGGGTTAATAAAATGTCCGAGAAAAAAGTGCTGTTATTTCCGACGGTATATAAATCAGGCTGGACCGGTCGGGAATCGAACCCGAGGCCCCTGCAATGCCAATGCAGTACTCTACCCCTGAGCTACCGGCCCATGAAAATGATTATTGCTTTAGCTTTCCTGCGTCCCTGAACTCCATCTCGCCGCTAACCAGTTTCCTCAAGACATCCTTGACATCTTTAAGGTTTAGTATGACCTGCTGCATCGAGTCCCTCTCTCTCAATGTGACAAGCCCTTTCTCCATCGAGTCGAAATCGATAGTTATCCCGTAATTCGTTCCGACCTCGTCCTGCCTCCTGTACCTTCTTCCGATGCTTCCGGAAGCGTCATAGAACGCCTTGAACTCTTTCTTTAATTCGTTGAATAGGTCTTCTGAAATTTTAGGTATCTTCTCCTTATTAACTAAAGGATAGACAGCGACATCGAACGGCGATATCACTGGCGGGAACCTGAACAGCGTCCTTTCGTTTGTCGGGTCTTCGGCATAGAACACGTCCATCACCATCCATACGTTCCTGTCGACCCCGAAGCTAAGTTCCAGCACGTGCGGCACGAACCTCTTCTCTTCCGAGATGACTTCCATGCTCTGCTTCGAGCCTGCCTGGTGCCCGCCAAGGTCATGGTCGGTCCTGTAATGCAGCCCTGCGACTTCCTTGAACCCGCCTAATGTTTCTATATCTACCTCGATATCGTAATGCATCTTGTTGTAGAACGCCCTTTCCTCGGCAGACAGCTCCCTGAACCTGAACTTCTCTTTAGGGACTTTCAGGATGTCAACGTAGAACTGCTGTATCTTTGCGGCGTGGTAAGCGTAGAACCTAGGGATCTTGAGCTTTTTGTTCGCCTCTTCGCACGTTGTCTCTTTGATTTTCTTGTCCTTGCACTGGAACAGCCTCAGCTTGTAGTCTTTTACCTCGTCCCAGTTGTCAGCCTCGTCTATCTTCTCCGGGTTGAAGAATATCTGCAGCTCGGCCTGCGAGAACTCGCGGAGCCTGAAGAATCCCTGCCTTGGGGAAATTTCGTTCCTGAAGACTTTCCCTACGACAGCAAGTCCCATGGGTATCTTCTCCCTAAGGGCCTTGAACTCCCTCTTGAACGCTAAGTATGGCGACTGCGCTGATTCGGGGCGCAGGTACATGACATCGTCGCCTGTAGCTCCAACGTTGAGGTTGAACATCATGTTGAACATTCGTACAGGCGACAATGTTGATTGGCATTTCTGGCAGACCAGTTTGTTGTCCTCTATAAGCTTGGTCATGGCGTCAGGCGTAAGCCCTTCGACCTCTATCTTCAGCGCCTCTTCAAGCAGCTGGTCGGCCCTGAACCTGTTATGGCACTTTGAGCATTCTGTGAGAGGGTCGTTGAAATGCTCCAGATGGCCAGACGCCTCGAAGACCTTCTTCGGCATTATAACGCAGTCGTCTATCTCGAAATAGTTCGGGCTCAGGCTGAGGAACGTCTGCCTCCATAGGCTTTCCCATTTCTGCTTGAGCCTTGTGCCTAAGTGCCCGTAGGTCCAGAATCCTGCCTTTGAGCCGTATATCTCGGCGCTTGGGTACAGGAAGCCTCGGCTGGTGGCTATGTTCATTATGCTTTCGGTCTTGTTTGCCATATCTGTTTTTAGAATTGGGCTTGTTTTATAAAGTTTTTGGATGTTTTTGGGCTTTGTGGTTGGTCTAGTTATATGTAAGGATTATTCCTTCTTTTTGAGTTTCTTGGCTATTTCAAGGCCTCTGTTTGTCAGATGCACGTCAAAAGACGGTTTTCCATTTTCAGGATGCCTGTCAATGATGTTTATAGCCACTAATTCATAGAGCTGTAGCTCTTCGCAGTTGTTCTTGACTGAATCGTAATTGGTGCTGAGCTTATTCTGTATTTGCGTGTATGTTAGAGGCTTTTCCTTAAGGAGCATCAGAATGCCTTTTCGGACCTCTTGCGTTTTTCGTTTGAACATCCTACAAAAATGTAGCAAGGTTTAAATATGAATCTAATTCACAATATTGTAGGGTGTAGGCTTTGGAAGAAGATGAGCAACAGACTGATGGGGAAGTGAATGTTCAAGAGGAGAGGGCTGCTTATGGTAGGGAGAAGCCTAAAGCAAGAGATACAGCTCGTTTAATTTGGGCATCAAAGCCTAAGAAAGAGCCTAATGCTAAAGAGTTGGAGTTTCAGACTGCTGAGGAAGTTTATCCTAATTTGGCAGATGTTAAAGATAAGAAACTACTTTCTTGCGTGACTGAAAAAAGAGAGATATCAACGCAACCAAACAGATTGATTTGGGGAGATAATCTGTTGGTTATGCAAGCTCTTCTTGCTCAAGGATATGAAGGACAAATAGATTTGATATATATTGATCCTCCTTTCAATACTGGAGAGAATTTTAATTTTCCGAATAGTGTTTCAATAGGTGAAACTAAGTTAGAAACAGAATTACCGATTGCTGAAAGATTAGCATACTCAGATACATGGGCGAGAGGGGTAGATTCTTTTTTAGATATGTTATATCCTAGAATTCAACTTATGAGGCGGTTATTGTCTGATAAGGGCATACTCTTCGTGCATTGTGATGTAAATGCATCACACTATATCAAAATAATGCTAGATGAATTATTTGGAAGAGAGAATTTTGTAAATGAAATTGTATGGAAAAGAACAAATAATCCTAAAGGGAGTCAATACGAGAGCAAGAAATTTGGCGTTTCCACAGATAGCATTTTTATTTATTCTAAATCTTTCAAATATACATTTAATGTTAATGTCATCAGAACACCATTGACCGAGGATGAAATAGGAGAAAAATATCCTAACAAAGATGAAAAAGGGAGATATTATCCTGGTCCTGTAATTAGATCTAAATCTATGGGTGAAAGACCCAATTTAGTTTATGAATACAAAAAATATAAACCTGGACCTTGGGGTTGGAGATTAAAAAAAGAGGAATTGATAAAATTAGATGGGAATGGAGATTTAGGTTGGTCAAGTACGGGGTCTCCTTTTAGAAAACTTAGACCTGAGAATGATCTTGGTAAACCAATGTTTAATTTATGGGATGATATTAATAGGTTGTATAGCGGAAATGAGTTTTTGGATTACCCCACTCAAAAGCCTAAAGCATTATTAAAACGTATTATTGAAGCTGCATCTAATGAAGGAGATTTAATTGCAGATTTCTTTTGTGGTTCAGGTACGACAGCATTTGTTTCAGAATCCTTAAAAAGAAGATGGATTACTTCAGATTTATCAAAGACAGCAATTCAAGTAACAAGAGGGAGGTTAGTAAACCAAAATGCGAATCCTTTCCTGATTCAAAATTTAGGCAATTATCAACGTCAGCTTATTTATGCTAAAGAAGTCAATTTAAGGCAAATGTACAATATTATTCTCAAACTTTATGGCGCTATTCCTAAAGAAGATTGGCAAGGATTCGGTGTTTCAAGGGAAGAGAATCAGTCGCTTATTTTTGTCTGTGAACCCGATAGACCTATGACTGGGAAGAAAGCTTTTGAATTAGCAACACTGGCTAAGACTGCTGACGGAAAAGGATACAAAAAGTTGATTATTCTTGCATGGGATTATGACTATAATTTTGATGATGCTTTTTATAGATTATCCAAAAATAGTAAGAAAAAATTATCAGAAGTAGAATTTAAGATAATTCCATCAGATGTTTATAGATATCTTAGGAGTACCAAAGTAGGAGATCAAGAACTCACAAATAAAATAGCTTTCTATCAAAAACCCTATTTTAGATTAAGTGAACCTCAAATTATAGCTAAGAATGGTAATGATATTCAAGTAAGCATCAAAATTGAACAATATGTCGTAATGGATATCCCCGTTAAAGATGAAACAAAGAGACCAGAAATAGAGAAACTTTTGCACAAGAATTTCGCTAATCTGATTGATTACTGGGCTGTAGATTGGGAGTATGATGAAGAAGTATTTAAAAGCAGATGGCAAGCAATTAGAGATAAAAATAGTGACGAACCGGTTTCAATGGTAGCATATTTTACACTAAAAACTGGCAAGAAATATACAATCGCAGTTCGTGTTGTAGACGTATTTGGGAATGATGTTTCTATGACTAAAGAAATAGATTTGAGATAAAAATGGCAAAAACGAAAAAAACAGAATTATTCGGCAAACATCCTTTAGCTAGCGCAATTGAGCTTATTATAGATGAATGGGCAAAAAATAACTATCCTTCGGTAAATGGCAAAGACATTAGTTATGCGACGAGAGAGTTGCTAAACTGGTGGTTTACAGATGAAGCGCATGAGTCTGAAAAATTTCATATTTGCCAAAGAAGGGCTCTAGAAACTATAATCTACTGCTATGAAATTCTTAATATCCCTCTAGTCAAGACGCTTTTTGAGATATTTTCTTCCGATATTTTGGAAAAAGAGAGTTTGAAAGAGGGGATAGGCAAGATTAAACATCCTCGTTTTGGCATTAAGATGGCCACCGGAACAGGAAAAACTTGGGTAATTACTGCCATTATTGTATGGCAATATTGGAATAGAGTCAAATATAATGACCCTAGATTTGCGTCCCACTTTATGCTTTGTGCCCCTGGAAATATAGTCTATGAACGCCTTTTAGATTCATTTTTGGGCAAGAAAGGGCAAGATGGAAAACGAAAGCCTATGACTGCAGATATTAAGAAGAGCCTATTTATGCCAGATACTTGGAGAGATGAATTTAATCTTAAGGTATTCTCTAAGGAAGACCTCCAGGAAAATTGTCCTACAACTGAGAGTTCCTTTGTCTTAATAACGAATTGGCATCAGTTAATGGACACAACTAAGAGAAGAGAAGAAACACTTGCAGAAAGTACAGGCATAGACATAAAATCAGATTCAATCTCTCTCAGGGTTGAAAGATTCATGAACTTTTTGACGTATAATAACGATTTAATTGTCATCAATGACGAGGCGCACCATGTACATAATGCGACTGATGCTGAGCAGAAAAGATGGCAAGAATCAATTGAATTATTGTATGGGGAAATAACAAAAATAAAAGGATATGTTTTTGTACAATTTGATTTTACTGCCACCCCTTTTACGATCAAAGGCAAGAAAAAAGAATATTTCCCTCACGTTATTTACGACTATGGCTTAGTCGAAGCGATGAGGGCGATGTTAGTCAAACAAATATTCATTGAGAAAAGTAATATTCTTTCACAGAAGATAGAAAGTCTCCCTTCAAATGAATTAGATGTGATAGGCCATAGGGATGAGGCTGGAAAGCCAATAGAACTATCAGAAACCCAAAAACATATGCTAGATATTGGTTTGGCTAAATTAGGTAAATTGGAATCAGAGTTTGAGCGGCTGAAGATAAATAAGAAGCCGGTCATGTTTGTAGTCGCAGATCAAAATGAGGAAGCAAATATCATTTCTGAATATATCAAAGAGAAGAGTGATAGGCATGGTAGGCTTTATGGTGATGACGTTAATGGAGAGCAAGTTGTCACTATCCATGAAGATAAAAAGAGTAGTTTATCAGATGAAGATTATGAAACATTAAAGAATAAGGTCTTTACAAGTGATGACATAACTAATCCAACAAAGGTAATAGTCTCTGTATTGATGTTGAGGGAAGGTTTTGATGTAAGAAATGTCTGTGTTCTTGTAGTTTTAAGGCGTTCTGATTCAGATTTGCTTACGGAGCAGGTTATTGGGCGAGGAATAAGGCTAATGTTCCCAGAACAAGAATATTCGCAAGATAAGCATGAAAACTTCCAGAGATTATTCAATAGGCAAGAGCTGATTAACTCATATGACCTTTTATTCATTGTAGAACATCCCAAATATAATGAGATTTACAATCAGTTGACTGAAGCAGGAGCAATTATTGCTAGTGGCAACTCAATCGATATAAGCTTAGATGCTAAAAGCGTATTGATTTCGATTGACGAGTCTAGAATTGATAAGTTTGACATTGCTTGGCCCATCAACTTTTCATACAGAAGTGATGAAGATATAAACTTCCAATATTTTAATATTTCAGAGCTATCAATATATCCTGTTCCTTTTGAACAGATTGAACCTACAAAGATAATAATTACAGACTTCCATCCCGATACTAAGTTTAGGCAAGACTGGGAACTTGAAGAGGCTAACTTCTCATATGGCGTCTTTTTGAGAAACATTGTTAAGAGCATAATAGGCACGAGCAGAAGAAATGTTTGGCTATCTCGCTATTCTGCTGAATTGGCGGGAGTATTAGATATTTACATCTCTGGATATTTATTTGGAAGGCAATTGAACTTTGAAGAAGAAGACAATGCTTTAAGGCTTAGGAACCAGCAATTATTTGATTTCATAGTCAAAGAGGTAAGGACTCATATAATCAAGTTTATTCAAAATTTAAAATCAAATGATGCCATTGAAGCTCAATGGGCTAAATTGTCAAATTTTAAAGATATGAAAGTAAGGATGGAGAGATCAATAAATACAACCAAATGCCTTTATCCATCAATTGATTTTCCTTACAAGGGTGGTTTTGAGAAACAGTTTACAGAAGATCAGCTAGAAAACGATTCTATGGTCGAAGCATACGTTAAATTAAGCCAATATGTCCATGGCTTTTCAGTCCCTTATATTAATAGCATGGGGCATCTCGTGCCATATTATCCTGATTTCATAGTAAAAACTAAAGAATTTATGCTGATAGTGGAAACAAAATCTGAGAAAGATGCGAGAAACGACAGTGATGTGAAAAGGAAAGCAATTGCTGCGGAACAGAGGTGCAAGGATATATCGAAAATAAGGACTATCCCACCAATAGTTCAGCCTAAACCTTGGAAATATATTTTATTGCCCCAAGATATTTATAAAGAAATGGAAGGCCAAAGCCTTAGAGCAATCATCAGTAGGTGCGAAGATAATTTGGCCAGTTTAAAGATTAAGTCTGAATAATTTTTTGGCATTGTATTCTTATTTTGAATTTTGCTTTAAGACTTCATTAAAGCATTTTATTAAATAGAATACAATTTTAGATTCCTTATTAATTTGATAACGTGGAATATTCCCTATTTTATCAATTTGCTTAACTATTTTTCTCTGAACTAAATCTTTAACAATCTTATTACATAATGATCTACTTATTTCTGAGCCTCTGGATATATCTGTAATGTGATATCTGAAGTTTCTTCCTATTATCAAATGTTCAATAATTTTTATAGTTGCACTATTGCCCAAGATTCCTGCAAAAGAAATATTTATATTATTGTTTACGTCCTCTTTTTCCAAGTTTTCATCTCCCCTTTATTATCTAAATTATAGATTATATATAAAGTATTCATTTATATGTATATATATACACTAATATATATTATTAAAGACACCATTGTAATATTATTTATACACTATTACGACGTAAATCTGCTAAAAAGCAAAGGTATATAAATATATGCGATATACCTTCTTTAGCTTATTTTTTTGAAGCTAAAAGATGGTGATCAAATGAATAAAATCCAAAAACTTTTGCGAGCTGCGCTTGTTACAGAGTCATTGAGCAGAAGGCGTATTGATGAAGAAAAGGTAAAAGCCCGGCTTCCAGAGTATATCCGAGATTTACCCTACATCGATGAAGAGCTTAAACGCCTTCGAAAAACAGTTTTTTATGAGCGACGGAAATCTAAATACTGATACATAGAATTACTGCTTTAATCTTTCAACATCCTTGAGGTTAATCACAGGCTTTCTGAACTTCTCTTGGTCCTCAATGGCTATCCTTGAGCACGCGGTGTTGACCCAGCATTCGATGTCCGAGAAATTCTCCAGGTCGTTGAAATCGAGGGTGTTGAACAGGAATATGTACGATTTCTTCTC
>CAYHOW010000042.1:0-8686 GCA_964358335.1 Candidatus Woesearchaeota archaeon | reverse complement strand
TCTTTCGCGAACGTGTTCGCATTCCTGTTCACCATAACAGCCGCGCTAAGGACCGCAATGTCAGCAATAGTAGGGATGATATGGACAATGATGCTGCTCTTCGGGGAGGCCAACATCTTCCTGGCGCTGCTAGCGTCGCCAGTGATGTTCATCGCCGGGTTCGCCTGGGGAATGCTCCCCCTTACTGGATTCCTGCCAGTATCAATGCTGATACCTTACGTGTTCGGCGAGAGGAAGAAGGCCAACATCGTCTGCATAATAATGATAGCCGTAGGATTAGGCATGGCGTTCATATTCAATGAATGGATATGCAACTACGTCAATGATTTGCTGATAATACTGCAGAATTACGAGTAAGCCCGGAAGCCTTCCGCTACTCGGGAAAAAAACCGCACTTTTTTTTAACAACATTTTTATAGCCGTATCAATCAGTGATTTCACAATGCCAGACCTGAACAGCCTAAGGAAAGAAAGGATGATGCAGTACGCGCCAACTCACGGCGCAAGGTACGACAAGCTTGGGCGCGACATGAAAACTATGCTTGCCGCGCAGTCAGCGCTTGAGGGCGTGTTCAGCCACTCTGTCTACAGGAGAATCGAAATGTACTTCCTAAGCTCGTACGCCAAGCCAAGGAACCTCAGGTGCATAGACGCGCAGATAGCCTGCCTAGGCAGCCTCAGCAGGAAGCTAGCGTCCGTAGAACGCAAGTCGAGAAGGCTATTGGAAGCGTCCGAAAGGAAAAAGGCCCATCTCCCGCCATACATAACGGGAAAGGCCGAGACTGCATCGAGAGCGAAGTCCAGGCTGCTTAAGAGGTCGGAACGGTACGCCACACTGAAGGCCAAGCTCGAGCGAAGCACGGGCAATGTCAAGGACTTCTTGAGCGCGGCCATGGACATAGAGGGCGTCGAGCGCTCGATAGGACTCAACTACCACAGGTACATCATGGCAAGCGATTCCATTGCGCCAGCGAAGGCAGAATCAGATTTGGCAAAGTTCTACGAAGGGACCATTAACGTGACGCTGAGGTCGGCCGAACGCATGCGCAACCTGTCATCGCTCTCAGAGAGCCTGCTCAGGAGGGTGGCCATGACGTACAGGAACATCGACAGCAATGACGTCGTGCACACGCTCAGGGGCTACGTGGGGGCTGCCAGCAAGAACGTCTGCTCCATCGCCAGCATCTACGGAAAAAGCATCCGCACACTGGATAGCATAATCAGGCACAAGCTAAGCCCGGGGCTAATAGACGAGGACATATCAAGCCTTGAACTCTCTGTAGAAGACATCATGGATTCCACGCTTGAATGGAACTCCGACCTTGACGACGCCATCGAGAGCATTAAAGAGGAGCTGTTTCAGTAAACTATATATACCCCGTATTTTACCTATATGGATGCTTGGGGACGTAGTACAACCCGGCTAGTACAGCCGGCTCCAGACTCATGGAGCGCTGAGCGAAAGCGATGAAGAATACTTCGGTGGAAGATACCGGCCGATCCGGGTTCAAATCCCGGCGTCCCCACTCATCCCAAACCTAAAGGCAAAAACCATGGCGCAAGTGCTGCTCATAATACCACCATTCTATTACGGGGACCTCAGCGAGGCAGGCCCTGTCTACCCTAGCCTAGGCATCGTGCATGTGGCAGCGATGGTAGAGAAGGGCGGGTACAAGGCAAAGATAAAGGACATGTTCGCCGACGGGTACGACGAAAGCCTCCTTAAGGAAGACCTCAAGGACCCAGAGCTGAAGATAGTCGGGATAAGCAGCGTCAGCGCGACGTTCAAGGTGAGCCTGAACATCCTAAAGACCGTAAAGGCAGAAAGGCCGGACATTGTAACTATAATAGGCGGACCGCACGTCACCGTGCTCACAGACGAGACGATGAAAGAGCCGTACATAGACTACGGCGCAATAGGAGAGGCAGACTACACCGCACTGGAACTTGTAGACTATATAATTAAAGGGCAGGGCGAGCCGGACAAGATAAAAGGCATAGCATACAAGATTGGCGGCAAAGTAGTAAAGACAGAGCCGAGAGGATTCATCGAGGACATGGACTCATTGCCGTTCCCAGCATACCATCTTCTGCCTATGCACAAGTACAGGTCATACGGAGTCTACGATTCAGGAAAGAAGACCATATCGATGATAACAGCCAGAGGGTGCCCGTTCAAGTGCACGTACTGCTGCTCGTCCAAATTGTTCGGCGCGAGATGGAGGTGCCTGAGCCCGAAGAAGACCATAGAGTGGATAAAGAAAGTCGTCGACGAGTACGGGATCGACCACATATATTTCCAGGACGACGAGTTCACCGTCAACCACGAGAGAGTGATGGAGATATGCGACTGGATGATCGACAATAAACTAAACCTGTCGTGGGAATGCCTGACCCGGGTGAGCCACGTGACGCCGGAGCTGCTAAACAGGATGTCGAAGGCAGGATGCAAGAGCGTGCTCTACGGCATCGAATCGGGGTACGATGAAGGCCTGAAGCTCATAAGGAAGGCCATAACCCTCGACCAGGCGCTTAACGCAATCAAGTGGACGCAGGAAGCAGGCATGATAGCGAAAGCGTCGTTCATACTCGGCTTCCCATGGGAATCAAAGACCGAGATAAACAAGACCATAGACTTCGCGATAAAGATGGACGCCGACTACTCGTTCTTCACCATACTCTGCCCGTTCCCGACAACGGACGTGTACGAGCAGATAAGGAGCGAAGCGCTATTTGTCCCAGGGTTCAATATCGACATGTACAGCGCGATGCCGGCCGCAGACTCGCTCATAAGGACAAGGCACCTGTCAAGCGAGGAGCTTGTGCAGATGATGGGGCACGCCTACAAGAGGCTGTACTTCAGGCCGAAGTACCTCATCAAGAGGATATTGGCGCTGAAGCACTACTCAGAGCTCAAGCGCAACATCAAGTCAGGGATATCCGTGCTGAAGTTCTCTATCAAGTCAATTAGGAAAAAGATATAAACGGATTTGAGTTCTTCTATTGGAATGAAACTGATAGATACCGTCAGGCAGAACAAGCTGTTCTTCGCGCTTATGCTGGCCATCCTTGTCACAGGGACTATCATTAGGTTCTCAGACTATGCCGCAGAAGGCTATGACATGGACGCCCAGAACGTCCTTGCAGCCGCAACATACTGGTACTATCCGCCCTACAAGGTATTCCCGGGGATGATATACCAGGAGCCGCCATTGGGCGACATCATAATCGGCGCCGGCTGCATGGCGTCAGGGGAGGACTTTTCCGGGACGAGAGAGATTACGCCATTGTATTTCCCAAACCGCGCGCTGCTCATAGGCGAGCCAACGACTAAGGCCGAAGGGTACTGCTTCTTCCCCATCTACCTGTTCAGCGTGATATTCCTTATAATAATCGCAGTGATGGCCGGCATTATGCTTGACAGGATACCTGCCCTCTACATGACAGCATTCGTCGCATATTCACCCTTGCTCATCACGTGGGGGAGGCGCGTACATGTCGACATAATACTGTGGGCGATACTCGCGTTGGGCATATTGCTGCTATGGCTGGGATATTCCGCCGAGCCTAACTCAAGGAGTGAAAGGAAATATTTCATACTGTCTTTCATATTCATGGGGCTTGCAGGAGCCACAAAGTACACCGCAGGGCTGTACATGGCCTCGGCGCCGCTGCTGTTCATCGAGAAGCACAGGAAAGAGCTGCTGATATGCCTCGGCAGGCTGAGCAAGGCGCTCAGCCTCAATGTATGGGAGAAGCACGCCGCGGAAAAAATAAACGCCTACACGCTAAAGACGCTGATATACTCGACCATAGCTATGGCCGCAGCGTTCCTCGTGCCATACAAGTTCAGCATAAGCAACGTGCTCGAGATGCTCAAGGTTTTCACCACGCAGAACAGGCCTGGAGCAGGCGCTGCACAATTCTCGTGGAACTTCTTCAAGGGCATATATGCGCACTTTGTTTACATGAACGTATTCGACAGCATCATACTGCTATCTGCCATATTCACGCTTATCTTCATAATAATCAAGAAAGACAAGGGCAGGATGGAGAAGTTCGTGATGTACCTGATGATACTGCAGGTTCTGGCGCTAACGTTCGTAGGGGACCTGCTCCTAGGCATAGGCGGAGTGTTCAGGTCGGTGCCATTCATGTTCGGGATGCTTTTGCTGATGGCCCTGGCGATATCAGACAGGCCATACTCGATAACAAAGCTGTTCAACGTGAACAAGAAATACCTCTACGCATTCATCATAGTCTACATTATCTTTTCATCGTATACAATCTACTCCGCGCCAACAAAGCTGAGGGCAAACGATTTCGTGTGCTATTTCAACGAGAAGGACTGCAGGGAAATTATCGGCACACCACAGGCAAAGGCGACCGCTGAATACCTCCGGCCATTGCTGAAAGAGAACGAGACATATCTTCATGGAGATTTCGACTCGACAGTCTATTTCTACCTGCGGCCGGAAACTTCCGACATTTTATGGCAGATGATAACATATTCGACACAGAAAGAGGGAAGGAGGCCTACAATCCCTGAGTACCAGCAGATGTTCGCAGCCACAGGGCAGAAGCTCAGGTTCGCATTGCTTAACCCGAAGGACACTCCGTTCGAGGACAGAAAAGAGTTCGTGAGGACGTACGAGCCGAACCATGTCCTGACAGCGCGAGGGATAGAGTTGGGATACGTTTACGACTTGGACAACTTAAAGCCCAGGACTACCTAACTTCCATGTACCTCTTCAATACCCTGTACACGGTCATCTCTGTCTTTGTCTCAAACCTCTTCGTAAGAAGATTCTTCAGGCTCCTGGCTGATTTCAGCGGATGCCATAGGAATTTCGTAGTGAAGAATCCTGCGTACATCCTGTTCCTGAACGCGTTGGCATCGTCAAAGCCTTCCCTCCACTTGGGCGAGAAGTTCATGTCCTCGTACGTGCCCGTGTAATTGAACTGGCCGAACACTTTCGCTCCGGGTAGCGGGCACATGATGAACAGCCCTACCTCGTCCAATCCTGCCTTCGCCAATTCGCGCATATAGCTCATGCTCTTCCTCAAATCATCCTTAGTCTCGCCTGGATAGCCAAGCACGAAGCATGCCTGCGTCTTGATGCCTAGCCTGTGGCACTTCTTTATAATGTCCAAGCCTTTCCTGAAATCGTAAGGCTTGTTCATCAGCTTCAGGACATCCTCAGAGCCAGACTCGGGCGAAATCGAGATGTATGTGCAGCCTGATTTTTTCATCCATCCGAGCATCTCGTCATCGATAGATTCAACCTTTGTTCCGGCGACTATCTTCCACGTGATGTCCAGTTTCCTGCTGACTATCTCCTTGCACATGTCAATGACGCGGCCCTTCTTCAGCGTGAACAGGTCGTCCTGGATGTGGAAATCCTTCACGCCTAAACCTTTCACCCTCTCCTCAATCTCGTCAACGATATTTTTAGCAGAACGCCCTCTCCATTTTCTCTGCCATATCGTAGGCGTCACGCAGAAGTTGCAGTTGAACGGGCAGCCTCTCGAAGTTATGAGGAAAAGATATTTTCCGTTAACTGGCCCGTGGGCATAACCCAACCTCCAGTAGTTGTCCAACGGCAACAATTCCACAGCAGGGAACGGCAGCGAGTCCAGGTTCTCGATAAAATTCTTTTTCAGGTTCTTGAAACCTTTCCCAGCAATGCCGTCAATCTCTTTCAGCGATTTGCCTTCAAGCAAGTCAACGTAAGCCTGCTCGCCTTCGCCCAAAATTACATAGTCCGCGCCAGCCTCGATGAAGATGTCCGGATTTATAGTGGGGAACCCGCCGCCGACAACGACCTGCAGCTCAAGCTTCTCTTTTATTCCCCTTATCAATTTAGAGACGAACATATACTGCTCGGCCGAATGGACAGATATGCCTACGCTATCTGAATCCCCCGGTATCCTTGAGATGATTTCATCAATATCCAGGCCTAAGCAGTAATAATCATCTTTAAGATTATGCTTGGTGTTAGGGCTCTCTCCGAAACAGTCTATCAGCTTGACGTCCACGCCTTCCGATATAAGATAAGAAGCAAGGTAGCAGATGCCCACGGGCATCGACGGAATCCCGCTGCCTAACAGGTCGCCCTTCTCGTACACCAAGGGCGGATTTATCAAACAGGCCTTAATCGATCGTGACATAGTTCTCGAACCCCATCCTCACTTTCACCCAGTCAGCCAGGGGCTTGCCCGAATCCACGAACTCTGCGGTCTTGAAGCCCATGTCGATGCAGTCTATCATGCCGGTGTAAGAGAACATGCCCTGCCTGCCGATGCTGACTATGTTGCCGTGGCCCTCTATGTGCCTAAGAACATTGTAAAGGTGATCCTTGTAGCCTATTGAATATACAGGATACGCGTTGCCCATCCTGACTACCTTGTAGTCCTTGACATCATCATTGCCCATTATCCCGCAATCGTTTAATCCCACGAGGCACTCAGACAGAACCTGCTCGTCAGGCATCTTCCATACGTTGGAATTCTCGTCAGTAGTGACCTCGACGCAGAGCACGGTCTTGCCCTCTCCAACCATGCTCGGGCTGAAGCCCTTCTGCTCCGAGATCCTGTTGAAAATATATTTGGATTCAGGGAAGAATATCCAGTTGTCGGTGAACAGCCGTTCCTTCTCGGCCTCTATCATCACAAGCATCAGCCTCCTCAAGTTGAGATTGCCCAGGGATTCGCTGACCGTCTCGGGAACTTCAGGGAACAGGCTAACCAGTGACTTGAGTGGTATTGTCGATATAACGAAATCAGGACTGATTGTCTCTGACTTGTCCCCAGACTCTATCTCCACAGACGATATGTTCATGTTGCTGAACTTCAATCTCCTTACTTTCGAACTTAAATGAAGCCTGACACTCTTGGATTTGGATAGCATCTTCTTAGATATCTCGTCAACGCCCTTCTTGGGATAATGGAACTCGGACGCGCTCAATTCGGGCTGGCCATTGTTGCCCATGACCATCCTCTTGAGCATCTCCATGAGGCTAGGCACGGCTATCCTGCTCTCAGCCAAGCTCTTGTCCAATGTCTTAGGGTCGCCCCACGCCTTAGCTGCGTACGGGCCGAACACCGTATTATATATAGAGGACCCGAACCTGTTGGTCATGTAAGTCTCGTAATTGGTGTCTTCCTTCTTCGCAACCATGCTCCTCGCTGTTGCCATGCCGTAGCTCATCACGAAATTGGACGACTTGACAGGATTGACTTTCACTAATAATTGCTGAGTCTTAAGAGGATACTCGAAGAACTTGTTTAGCAATCTTATCCTGCTTTTCTTCGGGATGCGGTTAAGCTCGTCTTCGCTGAACAACGACATGACCTCTGAGAATACCGGCAGTTGGCTGTACATCTTATGAGGGCCGTAATCCAGCCTCATGCCCTTCCACTCGAAACAAGATGACATCCCGCCGATATCAGGCCTCGACTCCACTACGTGGACGTCCCATCCCTTCTCGGAAAGCTTCCATGCTGCGCTAAGGCCTGTCACGCCCGCGCCCAGAACTACTGCTGTCTTGCTCATCTTACCTTTTTCGCTACGATGTCTATCTGGCTGGCATAGTAAGGTATCTTGACCTTGCTGAGCCTCACCGCATCAGTGACTTTCATCGCGCCGTTGCACAGCGATGACACAATGCCGCCCTTGCTCAGGTGCTTGACCATCTTGATCATGTAGCCTATCTCCAGGGTCTGGAAATGCAGCTTGGTCTTGACTACCTCGAACCCTGAGTCCTTCAACATATTTCCCATCGTCTTAGGGGTGAAGTAGAACAGATGGTGCGACAGGAAGAACCACCATCTCCTGCCGAACATCTTCGCGAACACGCTGCTGAAGTCCGGAGTGCTCACGAGAAGCGTACCATTCTCTTTCAGGACCCTGTTGGCTTCCTTCAATGCCTCCTTAGGCTTTGGTATGTGCTCGATGACGTCCCACATCGTGACGACGTCGAACGACTTGTCTTCCAATTTAGCGTCCTCGAAATAGCCGCTGAAAATGTCAACATTGTAATTCTTCCTTCCCTGCTCGCCAAGCCACCTGTTGGGCTCGACGCCTTTGGCGTCCCAGCCGTTCTCTTTAGCTACCTTCAGGAAGAAGCCTGCCGCGCAGCCGACGTCCAGGACCTTGCCTTTGTTCGGGACGAACTTCTCAAGCCATTTCAGGCCAGAGCCGAACGTGCTTATCCTGCCCTCTGCCTGCGAGAAATATACCTCGTCGTCGCCGTCAGCGCAAGATTCAAGGATGACATCCTCAGACGTCCTGGGATTGATATAGACAAGGCCGCACCTGTTGCACCTGACGACCTGGTCTGTGCACGGCACGCCCTTGGCTGCCGAATACTTGTCTTTCAGTTCAACAGCGTGATGAGATTCCGCCTTCTCGAACACCACAGTATAGTCGTTCGCGCCGCACTGGTTGCAGTTCACTTGTTCTTCGCTTGCCATTTTTTTTCAGTCCACGAACCTGTACTTCAACAATGTCCACAATGCCTCGAACCCGTCCCTCCACCTGACCTTCTTGCCGTCCTCCTTGAACCTAGGCTTAAAAGAGATAGGCAGCTCCTTTATGCTGTACCCTTTCTTAAGGACCTTGGCGGTGAACTCGGGGCAGAACTCGAACCTTGTGCATTTCAAGTTGATATTGTCCAAAACGTCC
>CAYHOW010000041.1:6072-8750 GCA_964358335.1 Candidatus Woesearchaeota archaeon | reverse complement strand
GGCAAAGCAGGTTCTCGGCGAAAACCTTTACGGCAGAGTAGCCCATTTCATTTACCTTCTGTTTTTTATCATTTTCTTCTCTTGATGATCTTGTTGATTCTTTACTATAATCTGGCAAAAACATACATTGCTATTTTAGCGTTTGGAACTAAATAATTTATGGAATACAGATCTTTTTGGTCGTGGTGGAGTCTTTAATTGCCTATACTTCTTTAATACTTCTTCGCTATTGAATGCGGGTTTAGTATGTTTTGTGAGAAGTATAGTTTTATTTTCTTTATCAAATAGAAACTTAAATTGGTCATGAAGATCCAATCCCATAATATTCTCGCCAGGACTGTCAAAACACCATGCAATTTTAAACGGAAAATCTGGCGCTGTTCCGACTTTAAGTCTTACATTTTTTTGGAGAAACCCCATCGGCTTTCCAGAAGCACAGGTCAATGTTGGTGCATTTTGTTTCTCTTCTGGAGTTGGTTCTGCAAAACCAAGATTTTTGCCTATATCGTAATTAATGGTAGTTTTGTCAGCACCAGTATCTATAATAAAGGTCGGTGAAAGACTATGGCCTCCATTTGTTATCGTTATATAACCTATTGGTTTTGAACAGATTCTCCCTCCACTATAAGTATAGTCTTTATATGAAAATCTAGCGACAACCATCTTAGAATTTTAGACTATTGTTGCACAAGGTTCGAGGCGGTATTCTAGTAATTAATACCTTATCTAATGGAACTTTGATCTGTGTCATTAATTCTTGAGACGATTTAGCTTTTGCGATTATATGCCTTTTTGAGATAGCAATCCATAAGCCATAGAATTTTGGCTCAAACTTATGTTTTATAAACCAATTGTAATTATCTTCCATCATATGTCCGCGCTCCTCCTGTCCACCTCTTTTGATGTTTATTTCGTGAAAGTGTCCTGCTTTAAATGCTTTTCGTTGAGGAGAGAATACTAAACCAATTAAAAATATTACTAAAGATAATAGCGTCGTACCTCTTTTCATACTTTTTTTAGAGTATTTTAAGATTATAAATATATAGGATACAACACTATAAGGGTGTCGCAAAAATGTCATAGTGCTTATAAAGTCAGCTTCATAACATTTATATTCTCTATGATTATTTTTTGGTTTTATGACCTCAACTAAAATAGAAGTAACAATTATAGTTCAAGATCCAAATCACCTTGAAAAAATTAAATGTCTACAACATTCTCTAATCATAAAATATCCTCGGGTTGTTCAAGATTTTGATTTTACAGGACCTTGTAGTGATTATAATAATAGGATTAATCAGCTTGATGTTCAAACCCGGTTGAAAATAATATCTGGTGAATTTCAAGAAGTTGCTGTAGCAGAACTAGTTTTTAAACAGATATTTATATATAATAAATTCTGGTCTCAACCAATTGATAAACAATTTATTATACTACTCCACGAACTAGGCCATATTAAGAATCCAATCGATTTAAGTGCATTTTCAACAAATCTAGAACCTACTTTGGGAAAAGGACTAGGTGAGCATTTGGCTGAGCAATATATATTAAATGTTGATTCTAATTTAGCTATTCAAAATTTACAAGGAAGATGCGAAAACATAGGAGATGGATTATTATTACAATTCATTTCTTATTATCCTCTTGATTTGGGTAAAAATGAAGAAGCTGTCAAACGATTTGAAGAACTTTTTAGGAAGCTTTTTGGAGATGAATATGAAATAATTAATTGTGCAGTTCGAGACTTTCTTAAATTCGAAGGAATTAACCGTGCGGTTCCGGGTTGTCTTAACGATTACCACAAGAAAATTCGAGATTTAGATGATAAATTAAATGGGACTAAATTTGGTAAGTTCATTTCAAATTTTTCTTAGCTATTTATTCCTTGATGGAACCTAATACCCCTCAGTTTGCTGCGGTTGGGAGCTTCATTTTACATTTTTAACTCTTTAATTGAGTTAACATTAATTCATTTTTTCCGTTAATAGCATTTATCCAAACAATTTTATCTTTATAAATTTTAGGCCAAAATGGATTCAATCCATCTTCCTGCTTTCCGGTTGTTATGTCCTTTTGGATATTTGACTCAATATCATGTAATATAATCTTTCGATAAAACTGCCCAGACTCATCAATTAAAATAAGTTTTTTACCATATACATCTAGCCCCCCTCCTCCAATAACAGTCGACATATCTTTAGTATTGATATTGTATAACGTGCTTCCCATAAAAATATAATTCCCAGAAACAAGTGGTTTTCCTAAATATTTATGAGAAATATTCGATTTAATATTTGTAGAAAAATCATAATAATAAATTCCCTCGGTATCTTCCCATAAATCACGCCATGCAACAATGTTTCCAAACATATCGAAATCTTGTGGATTTTGAGCATTAGTATCTACCTATGTTTCTGAACTGAGTTCAGCATAAAGTTTTCACAACATGGTGCTTCTTCGTCGATAGATTTATATTCTTGAGCATAGAAAAGTTAATATATTTGTTGTATCAACATTAATACTACAATGTCGTATTAAGTGTGCAGGCGGGTGCGAGGTGTACCTTACTACCTTGAAGTCCAAGGATATCATGAAGGCAGTAAAGTCAACCAGCGGGTGCTACGCTATTTCGGCTGAACAAATCTGCGTAAAGATCCTGTTGCCAAGCCAATCATGAA
>CAYHOW010000041.1:0-6062 GCA_964358335.1 Candidatus Woesearchaeota archaeon | reverse complement strand
ATCATGAAGAAGTCTGTTGTTGCCACTTAGCATACCTATTACTAGTTCTTTCCGAACAACTAGCCCGTCAGGAAAAAATGGACATTTTTTTGGATACATTATCGTCGGAAACCAAAGAAATAAGATTATTAGAATACCGCGATGCCAATGGAAAAACTGACTTCCAAATAGTCACAAATAATGAAATCCAGAAAAACATCGTCGAGAAACTGAACTTGATAGGCTACGTTCCGTTAGTCACAACAAACCAAAAATGAGTTCAGAAACATAGGTATCTATATATTCATTAAAATACTTTATTTCATCTTTCTCAACGTCATATACATATTCATCATTTACAATAAACTTACCATTCGTAACCGGATTTCTATCCACTTTGCCTTCAAATCTTTTTTTTGAATTATGTTTTAAATTAATAACATAAAGTTGACTACCCTCTCTAAAAGTTATAATGTCGCCAAAAAAATCTGGTGGGTTCAATATTTGGACATTATCCATTAATTTGATTTTTCTTGAAGTTGTTATCTCAAATAAATAAAGAATATCATTCCAGCTATGCTCTTGTCTCTCAATCCAAATAATTTTATCCTCATAAATATGTGACCAGCCAACATTTTCTGATATTTTCCAATGAATTTTTTCATCATCTTCAAAGACTTTAGTCATTTCTAGTTCAGAGACATCATAGCAATCGTCTACACAATAGTATATGTTTTCGCCTCTTTCACAGATGTTATTATCACATCGAGGAACAATATTTCCGGTTTTTTCTGCTTCTATTAATGAGGAAACCTCTTTGGATTCACAGATTTCATATTCACTAGGTATGCAAGTATCAATATCACTAGTTGATTCATCTTCAGAATCACAAATCTCATTTATACATTTTTGCTTATCAAAATCATAATTATCGGCAGTATTTGCATCGCCATCATTACATGTTTTAGGGCAATCTTCACTTTTAAAACTTTGAACTCTTACAGTGGATGTGCCTTCACATGATGTTTCAAGACCAAGATATTCTCCTTGTTCACAGATTCCATTATTAGGGCATGGTTTCAAAGTTTTGTGCTTACATTCGTATTCTGTATTTTCAGAGCAATAATCTTCTGTACAACTATCTTCATCATCACAGCTTTTTGGACAAATCTTCTTGTGTTGGCAAGTATAATTTGTCACTTTTGAGCAAAAGTCTTCAGTCGTTTCTATGCCATCATCACATGACTGATTGCATGTCTGGCATGGTATTGAGCAGCAATACGACTCTATTGTATCAAGATAGGGCAAATTACAATCATCAGGCGCAGAACATAAATAACCATTAAATGTAGCGCATCTATGCTGTCCTATCAGTTCTCTTACTTTTAATTCTTGTTCAGGCGTGCATCCGATAACTGCAAGAAGTAATATGCCTAATAGAATAGTGATATATATCTTCATACATTTTTTAACTATCTATGAAGTTATAAACATTTTGTATCAGTTCTACTCCTTATTATGTTTACTAATGTTAACTCAGATAGTAATCATAAAAAGCCTCTAGGGGGAATTGAACCCCCAACCTCCGCTTTACGAGAGCGGCGCTATACCATTAAGCTACAGAGGCGTTATTTGTTTAGCATCTCTTTTACTTTGTCGCCGTGCTTTTTCTGGCAGCTAGAGCACACGAAGTCCTTGCCAATCTGCGTGCCTTGTATCTTTTCAAGGAACGTTGTCTCTATCTTCTCCTTACAAATCGAGCATTTCTTTGACATAGGTTGAGAAAATCTCTTACGGGTTTTTAAATGTTTGTATGGTTTAAAATGATAAAAATATTAGATGTTCAGTATCCTGGTAAGCTTATCCGTCTTCACCACGTGCTTGTCCAGGCCTAGCTCGTCGTATGGTATGCCCAAGGAGAGTCCGACAAGCTGCGACAGGTGCAGCACTGGCATCTCAATCTTCTCACCTATAAGCGTTTCAATCTCCGGCTGTATGCTGTCGAAGTTGAGGTGGCACAGCGGGCAGGCGGTGACGATGCAGTTCGCTCCGTTCCTCTTAGCATCTAAAAGGACGTCCGCGGCAAGCTTCAGGGACGCCTCCTTGTTCGTCATCAGTATGGGGAACCCGCAGCATTTCTTTCGCCCTTCGAAATGCACGGCCTTCGCTCCCACTGCGGAGAACAGCCTTTCCATGGAGGAGGGATTCTTCGGGTCGTCGAACTTCATCATCGCCGATGGCCTTAGTAGATGGCATCCATACACGGCGGCAGGCTTGAACCCCTTTAATGGTTTCACCACTTCGTTCTTCAGCTTGTCGAGCCCGTAGTCCTTTACTAGTATCTCAAGCAGATGCTTTATGCTTGTCCGTCCGGAATACCTGTACCCTATCTTTCCTATCTCGAAGTTCACGTTGTCGAGCTCGTGCTCGTCCTTGAGCTTATTATTTACGTCTTCGAAGACTCCGTAGCAGGTGCTGCAGACGGTGAGTATGTCCATTCCCATCTGTTCGGCCTGCGCGAACGTCCTCGCGTTCAGTGCGACATTGAGTCTTGGCCTGGTTTCTCCTATGACGCCAGCCCCGCAGCAAGAAGCTGCAGTGAGCTCTGTGAGTTCTATCTTGAGCTTATCTGCGACAAGCCTGACGGACTTATCCAGTTCCTTGCACGCGCCCTTGGCTACGCATCCCGGGAAATAGGCGTACTTCATTCCTTCACTTCCTTGAACAGCTTTCTAACTTCGCCCAGCTTGTCGATAGGCTTGTGCATTATGTCCGGCGCCTTGCCTGTCTTTATCATCCTGAATCCTACGGGTATTATCTCTTTCAGCCTGAACGGGTTCATGCCGATGGCGAATATTGGATATTTCGACTCGTCGAGTATGCCTGAGCCCTCGATTGAATTCAGGAACGCCTTGTGGTGCGTCGCCCCCCTGCTGCCTTGCCCTTCGATGATGAGTCTCATCCTGACATCGCTGATGCAGCCGAGAGGCTTTATTCCGACAGGGCACACCTCGTTGCAGTAGAGGCAGTGCGTGCAGTCCCATGCGGAATGGGTGTCATTGCATATCTTCATCCTCTCTTTCCTTATCGCGTCCCTGGTATCTTCCATATACCTTTTGGCGGTTACCATGGAGGCAGGCCCCGCGAACCTTTTCTCCTGGTCCAGCACGATGCAGGCGGAATGGCATGCGCCGCACATTATGCAGTCGGATGCGCTGCCTATCCTGTCGTTCATTTTCTGCGGTATAATGTTCTCGTGCTCTGGCGCGCCTTTCCTCTCCTCGAGCCATGGCTTCATCTTGAGGTTGTCATCGAAGAACGGGCCCATGTCGGAGACTAGGTCTCTTATCACCGGGAACCTGTCGAGCGGTTCGAGCGTTATTTCATTGCCTTCGTTGGCCGCATCCATGGCGTTTGTCTTGCACGCGAGGCACGGCTTGCCGTTCGCCTTGACCGTGCAGATTCCGCATATCCCGTTGTTGCACCCGCACCTGTGGGCGATGGAGCTGTCGCAATGGCTCTTCAGCTCGTTCAGGCAGTCCATTATGGTCATGCCCTTTGACACCTCCATGTCGAACTCGTCGTGCCTGTTCTTGCTGCTGTTGCCCCTGAACACCTTGAACACTACTTTCATCTCAGTCCCTCGCTCCCGGCTTGAACTTTGTAATCCTAACAGGCCTCGTCCTTATTTCTCCGCTCATGAAATACAGCGTGTGCGCCAATGAGCTGGTGTCGTCGCGCTTCTTGTAGTCTTCCCTTGCATGCGCTCCGCGGCTTTCCTTCCTTGACAATGCAGACACAGCCATGGCCTCTGCCACGTTCAGCATGCTTTCGGCTTCTAATGCAGAGACGAGTTCGGAATTGTATACCTTGCCCTTGTCCTCTATCTTGATAGACTTGAAATCTTCCTTGAGCTTCCGGATGTTCCTTATCGCCAGCTGCATCTTGCTGCTCGTCTTGAATATCCCGCAATTCATCTCGGCCTGCTTCTTCAGGTCCTCCTTGAGCTTCCATGCCTTATTGGTGCCGTCGGAGCTCAGCATCCGGCTTATCTTTTCCTTCTCTATCTTGGCGTAATCCTCTTTAGGAGGAACAATATCATTGGATGATGCGTATTCGGCCATCGCTCTCCCCGCTATGTTGCCGAACACCATGCAGTCCAGCAGCGAGTTGCATCCGAGCCTGTTCGCCCCGTGCAATGACACGCACGCGCACTCGCCTGCCGCATACAGTCCCTTCACTGTCTCCTTCCCGTCCATATAGACCTCGCAGCTCGTGGTGGTAGGAATCCCGCCCATTGTGTAGTGCGCTGTCGGCTTGATTGGTATCTGCTGCGTGACGCAGTCGATGCCGAGGTGCGATATCACCGACTCCCTGACGAAAGGCAGCCTGCCCATTATCTTGTCCCTGCCAAGGTGCCTGAGGTCGAGGTAGACATAATCCTTCCTGTTGATTCCGTGCCCTAGATTGATTTCAGTCTGGATGGCCTTTGTGACGACGTCCCTCGGTGCGAGCTCCATCATCTGTGGCGAGTATTTCGCCATGAACCTCTCCCCAAGCCCGTTCTTCAGGTGGCCGCCTTCTCCTCTGGCAGCTTCAGAGACTAATGTTCCTTTGCCGTAGATGCCTGTGGGATGGAACTGGACGAACTCCATGTCCATGAGCGGTATGTTGGATTTCAGCGCCAGGTTAAGCCCGTCGCCGGTCGATGAAGTTGATGCGGTGGTTGTCTGGTACACCTGCGCGAAGCCTCCTGTCGCCATCATTACGGCTTTAGCTTCGAAGGCTTCTATTTCCCCTGTCTTGATGTTGTAGGCCGTCAGCCCCTTGCACACGCTGTCCTCTATTATTAGCGATGTGGCGTAGTATTCATCATAGATCTTTATCTTGTCCTTGAGCGCCTGGGCGAACATCTCGTACTGTATCGAATGGCCCGTGGTGTCCTTGGCGTAGCACGCCCTGGGCTTGGAATGCCCGCCGAACGCCCTCTGCGCTATCATGCCGTTCTCGTCCCGGTTGAACAGCACTCCGATATGCTCGAGCCCGTACACTGCCGAGCTGGCTTCCTTTACGAGAATCTCCACGGCGTCCTGGTCGTTGAGGTAGTCTCCGCCCTTGACGGTGTCTTCCATGTGGGCTATCCATGAATCCTCTGCCGAGTTGCCTATGCTGGCAGCTATGCCTCCCTGCGCAGCGACGGCGTTGCTCCTTAGCGGATGCAGCTTTGACACTATCGCTATATCGCTCATTCCGCTTTTGGAGGCGGCCAGTGCGGCAGATAGCCCTGCCAGCCCCCCTCCTATGATGATTGCCTCATGCTTGGCCATAATTCAGAATAAGACAATAGAAATGGTATATAAATCTAATCCCCAGATATGTTCTAAAATGCCGAAATCCTTATATATTTGTTATCACATAATTATGTGTATCATGGGCAACATAACCTTATCATTGCCGGACGATATACAGGATGAGATGAAGCATTTCCCTGAGATAAAGTGGAGCGAGGTGGCTAGGAAGGCGATAATAGATAGGATAGAGACCATGAAGATGGCTGAAAAATTGGCTGATAAGAGCAAGCTCACCGAGAAGGAAGTCCAGGAATTCAGCAGTAAGATGAAGATATTTTCTAACAAGAAATATATTCATGCAAATCGTCATTGATTCTAACGTGTTGTTTTCGGCACTGATAAGAGATTCTCATACAAGGAAGAGTATCATTGAATATGACGGGCTTTTTCTGTTCCCTTCCTACATCTTTGAGGAGCTGGAGAAGCATAAGGGCGAACTGTTGAGCAAGTCGAAGATGAGCGAGGCAGATTTTGATTCTTTGTTAGATATCCTCCTAGGCAAGGTCGCTATAGTTCCATCTGAATTGCTGGATTGTCATTACGATGAGGCTTATGGGATTGTAAGGGATATAGACCCTAATGATGTCTTGTTTGTCGCTTGCGCGCTGGCTTATCCCGGAAGCATAATATGGTCAGAGGATAGGGGCTTGAAGAGGCAGTCTGAAGTGATGGTATTGAATACAAAAGAAATAACAAGGATAATCTAAAGGGATACGAAGAGTCCAAGCACGA
>CAYHOW010000040.1:4159-8923 GCA_964358335.1 Candidatus Woesearchaeota archaeon | reverse complement strand
ACAGATACCCTGGTTATGAGCTGGGGTCTAAGCAGTGCTCAATTCAATTCCCTTGGAACAACTCCCAACACAGAAGAAGCAATGGAAATGGGTTGGGGATCAACACCCACTTATCTGGGCACCAAGGACGAGGATCATAGGACCTTGTACGGAATCGTAATCAAGGATCCAAAGGGTCAGTCGTCAAGCGACAGGGTAAAGCTATTGGTGCCGAACGACCAAGTCTTTGCAAACGTCGTCGTCAAGGGCAAGGCTGCAACCGTCACGCAAGGCGGAATGAGCTACGTGCCTCCAAAGGTCACCCCAAGGACAATGCTGGCAAGCGAAGTTTCAGACCCAACCAAGTACAACTTGATTGTAGTTGGCGGCCCGTGCGCAAACTCGCTGGCTGAGACAGTCTTCGGCGTAACCTGCGACGGCTGGTCCTACAAGGAAGGCGAAGCTTTGGTCAAGGTAGCTGCAAACGGCGAGAAAGTGGCAATGCTAGTCGCAGGAACAACTGCGCTAGACACAAGAAGGGCTGCTAAGGCTGTTGCAAACTACGCAACCTATGCGCTAAGCGGAACCGAAGTCGTCGTCAAGGGCACAACCCTAGAGGACATCTCTGTAGTCAAGGCTTAAACGCCTTTTATTTTTTCTTTTTTTAATTTATTTTTAGAAACATTTTTAACATACAACTGATTAACACTGAGAAGATGAAACAGAAAATAAGGTTCGAGAAGAAGAAAGGGTTCCTTGCGACAAAGGAAAAGAAGCTCACTCTAGCATTCGGCCTGTTCTTCATAATCATAATGGTGTTCAGCGCGCTTAGCATGTACGAGAAGCCTGACACCGAAAACACCTACGATTACAATGGAATAAAGTTCACAAATACCGAAAGCGGATGGCAGGCGTACAAGAGTGACGGTAGCCTTGTGACACTTATCTCAAGCCCAAGAGAGCTAGAGAACATAACTATAGACTACATTCCGCTCAACATGCTCAACAGCATGCAGAAGATATACATCAGCACCAATCCGCAGGACAGAAACAGGGAAGCCATGAACGAGCTCAGCAAGCTGCCCATAACTCCCTTGAAGGTCGCTGCGTGCTATGAGGACGCCGAAGGATGCGCTGACTACCCTTTGAAGACCTGCGACGATGCGACCGATTCCATCGGGGTCATACTGGTAAAGGAATCTAACGTTACAGATGTCAGCTACAAGTACAACTGCCTCACGATACAAGGCAATGATTTGCTCAAGCTCGTAGACAAGCTGATTCTGCAGCAGGTATAAACAAAATGGAAAGCAATGACAAGGCAATATTGGCAGTAATCGGAATATTGATACTGTTCGGCGTAGCAATCTACCTGGGCGGGCATTATGGGCTTTACGGATTCAACAAGCCCGACATCTATATGTACTCTAACGGCGACTCGGAATTCGAAGTCAAGAAAGTCATGGACCAAAATTATGCCGGGTACGAGATTAAATTCTATTATGGAGCAGACAATCAGCCGTACTATCTGGACATAAGAAACGATCCGGCAAGCCTTGAGGATATACCTATTAACAGGACAATATTCAATAAGATAAAGGACGATGCCAACATCTTCATAACAATCGACCCGACAGCCAAGCTTACCGGCAAGACCACCGTGGCAGCCATGGAGATTGACAAGTTCATCGACAACAAGTATTTCCTTAACATACCCGTCAACAGCTCCATGACAAAGCCTTATGCTGAATTCCCAGTCATGGACTGCGGCAACGCCACGGCAAGCTCTTCAGTAATATGGCTGAAGACAGGAGATAACACCAAAATAAGCAGCGAAGGCAACTGCATAATCGTCGAAGGCGAGACCGAAGATGACCTCATAAGGGCGGCCGACAGGCTTGTGCTTTACTTAGTCGGAATCATGCCATGAGCCATTACTTCTCTCAAACACAGGAATCCGCATTCAAGCTAAGCACCATCAAAGATACGGTAAGGGGAGTTAGGCTTGAGCTTTCCATCGCCCCTGGGGTGTTCTCCGCAAAGAGAATAGATTTCGGATCTAAACTCCTGGCAGAGAAGATGATCATCGGAACTAATGATTCTGTATTGGACCTAGGCTGCGGCATTGGCATCGTAGGGATAGTTGCGGCGCACCTTACAGAGAACGAAGTCGTGCTTACCGACGTGAACGAGAGGGCATGCAAGCTGGCCGAGATGAACTCCAGAAAAATAAAGAACATAACAGTAGTATGCGGATACATGTACGAGAAAGTAAAGCAAAGGAAATTTGACGTAATATTGCTTAATCCCCCTCAGACAGCAGGCAAGAAGATATGCTTCGAGATGATAGAGAGAGCAAAGGACCACCTTAACCCTAACGGAACCCTGCAGATAGTCGCAAGGCACAACAAGGGCGGAGAGACGCTGAGCCTGAAGATGAAAGAAGTCTTCGGCAACGCCAAGGACATAGCAAAGTCTGGCGGATACAGGGTATACATTTCACAAAAAGCTTTATAAACAAATAGGAATTTCAATCCCTTATTGCCGCGGTCGCATAACCTGGTATTGCGCTAGCCTTGAGAGCTAGTTTCCGCAAGGATATCCCGGTTCAAATCCGGGTCGCGGCGCTCATATTTACATTGCCTAAAATTAGAAAAAGAGTATAAAATAATACTATTCCTTAAGCAGCCCTTCATGCCCGGATTCTTTTGAATTCCCTTTCTTAAACCTTCTGAAAACCAACAGCCCAAACAATCCTGCTATGACTATGCCCAATACCAAGAACGAATTCTTGTAATTCTTATTATCCTCAGCATTGGGAACCAAGCCGACAGGACTGCCCGTTGGAATGGGCGTCTCGTCATTTTCCCTAGGGGCATCCCTCACATCCCTGATAATTACAACTGCAGTGCCGTCATCCCTCATCTCATAAAGGTTTACTAGCACGTCCTTCCTATCATCCTGGTTAATATCAATAGCCAGTGCATTGCCAACCTTGATGGGCAACGACCCTGCGCCCTTGGACCCGCTGCCATCTTTTATGTCAGGAAACAACACTATCTTTATATTGTCCTTTATCATATCCTTGATGAACAAGGCATGGGTCTGGTTGAACATTTCAAATGTCATCTGGTCGCCCTTGGACACGGCTACCGCCTGCGTAGGCTCCTTGGCGAAATCCTCTAACGCAAACAGCATAGGGCCTGATGCAGACTCGTTGCCAGTCTCCTGGGTCATGGCAAATGATGCCAAAATTACGACCATTACTGCTAAAACTATTCCCTTTTTCATGATAGAATTCAGTTGATTCAACTTATTTATATAGTTTATGAAAAAAAAAGAAGAAAAAGCTATTTTCTCTTGAACAGCTGCCTGGTTGCCGTGTTCCTTTGTGACTTGACCCTGCTTCTCCTAACATATGCAACGACCGACAAGGCAATGACGCCAACGACAGCCAATATGACTATCGCCCACAGCCATGCTCTGGACTTCCCTTCTGCCACAGGCACTTCTTCAGTTGTTCCAGCAACCACTGCGCCCTCCTCAGGCACTGCCTCTTCTGTGACCTCTGTAGCGGCTTCCTCAGCAGCAGCTGAGCCAGCCCTAGCCATAACCACAAATGTTGAGAACCCATTCTGCGACGTGGCCTCAAACTTGTACTTATCTCCAATCAGAGTAACTATCTCGGTAGGCAATTCCTCCCATCCTTTCACGGCAGAGTACTTGCCAAGCACAACGTCGGAAGCCTGCATATTCTTGCTTTCCAGCCATGCCTTGTCAACGAAGAACCCAATCTTCGCCCATGCGATATTTGTGTTTTCAAGGTTCTTCTTCTCTATGTTTATGTAGCTGTACACTTCGCCTTTGGGCTCGTCTTTCACGTCTGCGGGCTTGGATTTCAATTTCTCGACAGTCAGCTTGACATTTTCCGACTTGGATATGACGGCAAATGTTACGTCCGATACTCCAACGCTCTTGTCCATCAATGAGTATGTCACCGGCTTGTCCGAATCCACCACATTGAATGTGTAAGATTCCCTCGCTTGAGGGGTGCTGGATGAGGCACCGCCACCGCTAGTAGATGCAGTGGCTGCAGCTGCGGCTGCGACAGGATGCGAAATAGTGAAGCTTCTCGTCAACGACACATTTGAGTTGCTAGCGTTATCAACGCAAGTCACATTCCATGAATGAGTGCCACTAGGGATGCCCATTACAGTGATGTTTTTCAATGTCGCATTTATGGCAGGCACGCTCGACACGTTGGTTACGCCATCCAATGTCAAGCTGCAAGTGAAATCAGTCATGTTGTTGTCTGTTGCCGTAAAGTTGAAGTCCAACGCTGTAACATCATATGCCTCTTCTGATGCTGGATAGCTCAATGCCACATTAGGGACTACCGAATCAACAGTGAAGTTCAAAAGGCCAGTAGTGTTAAAGTTCAACAGCCCATCATAGCAGGTCACGTTAAGCTCATGATGATATGCCTGCGGAACATTCCTCAGCGTGTAGTTCATTGTCGAGCCGTTTGCCGTCACTATGTAGGCTGTGTTATTTATCAAGCCATCCAAAGTGACATTGCAATAAAGAGATGTGGCAACATTGTCCTTGACTGTCCAGTTGACATTGAACGTTGATGTCTTGTTTGCCTTCTCCACGGGAGAATCTATCACAATATTGCTTGGCTTTGCGCTGTCGACAGTCAGCGTGAACGTATTAGTGCTCCAGTTCAGGTTGCCGGATGAATCGTTGCATGAAACGTTCCAAGTATGCACGCCGTTAGGCATC
>CAYHOW010000040.1:0-4059 GCA_964358335.1 Candidatus Woesearchaeota archaeon | reverse complement strand
AGCTTAAAGCACAGCTTAATCTTGTAGCTACATTATCCACTCCAGAGAAATTGAAATCTACCGTCGTCTGCGTGCTGTTGAACATATGCACAGGCCTGCTCAAGTTCACAGTCCCGGGACTCAATGTGTCAACAGTGAAGTTCAAAAGGCCTGTCGTATTGAAATGCCATAACGAATCATAGCATGTCGCATTAACCTGGTGGAAGCCGTTTGAAAGGCCAACAATGGTATAATTTGCCATCGTGCCGTTTGTCGCTATTATATAAGAGTAATTATTAATTACTGCTCCATCCAAGGTGACATTACACTGGAGCACCATCGCGACGTTGTCGGTTGCCGTCCAGTTGAAATTGAAATTGGCAGAGCTGCTGTTGATTCCGTCAGTGTTATTCATGGTCATAGTGGTCAGGTTCAGCGTGTCGACAGTCAGCGTAAATGTATTAGTGCTCCAGTTCAGGTTGCTGGCATTGTCCCTGCAGGAAACGTTCCAGTAGTGCAATCCGTTAGGCACGCCTGTAACCTGGACGTTCTGAAGCGTATTGTTAGCTCCAAGCGAAGACTTGTTCATGTCTATGCCGTTACCATCTAATGACAATGTGCAGTTTATCAGAGTAGCAACGTTGTCTACGGCAGAGAAGTTGAAATCTATAGTCGTCTGCGTGCTGTTGAACATGTGCACGGGCCTGCTCAAGTTGACAGTCCCCGGCTTATGATAGTCCACCCACAATGTATAATTGACAGTGACGTTCCTGTTATTCACAGCAGAAGAGCCGTTGAACAGCTCGCAGTACCATTCCAATTTTCCGTCGGGGATGTTTGTGACGGAGAAGTTGAATGGCGTGCCATTAACAAGAGGAATGGTGTAGTTAGACTTATTGAATAAAAATAGGCTGTTTGTCCATGAGGCATTAATGTAGAGGCTAAGGTTTCTCGGAACTAAATATGGCGAATCGGTGCTCATATTGAATGTGCAGTTGAATGTAACAGTGCTGGTGTTCGACCATGAGTTGTTCAACGGAACATCGCCTTGCAAATCCTTAACCGGATTAGAAACCGCCATATAAGCCAAAACAAAAACGGCCAAACAAATTAAGACCAACTTATATGATAAATTATTACCGCCTCTTTTCATTTTAATTACAACCCTCTTTTAGTATCAAACATAAATATGCATTCTTATTTATATATCTTTTTGTTTTGCCCTTAGTTTTTGCCACTTGCCAATTGATACAGAATCTTTTTAAATGAGCTATGCGAGACAAACCAGCATGTACAGGATTGCCGACGAAGGGAGCGTGAAGCTATACATACCTGAAGAGGGGAAGATAAGCAAGAAACTTCCCGTATTCTTCAATCCGGAGATGAAGCTCAACAGGGACATCGCACTGTACATAATAGGAAAGCTCAAGCCTGAAAGATGCCTCGACGCCATGGCGGGCACGGGAGTGAGGGCGCTGAGGATACTGAAGGAGACCTCATGCACGAATGTCGCCGCAAACGACCTGAACCCCGAAGCGGCAAAATTGATCAAGAGGAACGCCGAACTGAACAATCTAGACCTGGAAGTGCACAACCAAGACCTCAACGTATTGCTGAGGCAGGGGCAGTGGTTCGACTACATCGACATAGACCCGTTCGGCTCGCCAGTGTACCATATGGATTCCGCGTCGATAGCGTTAAGGAACAACGGAATCTTGGCGATAACGGCAACAGACCTGGGATGCCTCTACGGAAAATTCGTCAACAGGTGCAGGCTCAGGTACAGCTCCGTGCCGCTCAACTGCCATTTCGGGAATGAGCTCGGCATAAGGATAATGGTGCAGAAGGCGCAGTGCGATGCGGCAAAGCACGAGAAAGCCCTGTTCCCAATATTCGTCCACGCGACAAGGCATTACGTGCGCGCATACCTCAGATGCCTTAACTCGTCCAGCTTCGCGAACAGGATGATGAAAGGCATAGGATACATGCAGTACTGCCCCAAGTGCTTAAGACAAATAACTTCCACGCACCCGCTGAAAGAGAAGTGCTGCGGCAATGATATGCTCCTGGCCGGCCCCATGTGGCTGGGGCACCTGTGGGAAGAAAAGCTCGCAGAAGATTTCGGACTGATCAAGCATATAAGGGAAGAGTCCAAGATACATACAGTCGGCTACCACCATATCCCAACGTTCTGCAAGAAGTATAACATCCCAGAGATAAAAAGGATAGACGATATAATAGAAGACGTGAAATCTAAAGGCTACTTAGCTTCAAGGACGCATTTCGAGCCCCAGGCCGTAAGGACAGACATGCCGCACGGCGAGTTCGTCAAAATCATCTGAACATCTTCTCGCTTTCCTTGAACGACTTCTCCAATTCCTCATCTTCCCTGCTCTTGATTTTCTTCCTGTCCTGCCTTGCAGGCTGCATCGAAGACGGAGGGGATGCAGATGATTTGGACTGCTGGATTATGCCGCCTTGGGACTGCTGAGGCATGGACTTCTTCTTCGCGAACATCTCCCTTAATGGGGTAATGTCCAATGGCTTCCTTCCCGCCTTCATGTTCCTGTATACCGTCAATCCGCCCAAACCAAATACGCCAAGCACTAATATAGCTATGAGAATGTTTCCTAACGGGAACCCTTCAGAGGTTTCGGCAGCGGCGCAGTCGTCAGGGCAAACTGCCTCATCCTCGCCATCCTCGCAGACGGCATTGCCGCACTCCGCCTCTGGCTCAGGCTCCTTGGGCTTTGAAACAGCACCCTTGCACTGCGGGCACGACGAACCTCCGCAATCCAGGCCTTCCTCGTCGCCGTTCTGCTTCCTGTCGTTGCACGTGACCGTGCTGCATGCCTCGCACGGGCCTCCGCAGTCCGTCCCCGCCTCGCCCTGGTTCTGCAATGCGTCGTAGCATGTAGGGGTCAATGAGCTGCCCAAGCCTGGAGTGCAGTCCGAGTCTGCCTTATCAGCGAAACCGTCGCAGTCATTATCCTTGGTGTCGTCGCATATCTCGGGCAGCTTGTCCTTTCCGCCAACGCAAGTTCCCCACTGGCTGGCCACGCACGTCTGGTTGCCCTGCAAGCACTCGCCCAGTGCCGAGCCGCATTTCTGCGTCGCGCCGGAAGCGCAGGTGCACCCTTCATCTATATTGTCGTCACAGTTGTTGTCCATCCCGTCACAAAGCTCCGCGGTGTCAGGAGGCGTGAACGAGTTCCCATAGCAGCGGCTCCACAGGCCAGTATTAGGATTGCACTGCTGGATGCCCGTGCTGCACTGGCCGGTATTCTGGCCGCAGGTCCTTAACTCTCCTGCTCCGCAGTCGCCGCAACCCTCGTCGATGCTATTGTCGCAATTATCATCGAAGCTGTTGCACACTTCCGACTTAGGCTGCATGCCGCCCACGCAGGAGCCCCATTGGGTGCTGGCGCAAGTCTGGGTGCCGAAATCGCACAGTCCGGCATCCGTGCCGCACGACCTTATCGCGCCGTTGACGCACGGCGGATTTATGCATATCTCCAAATCAGCAGGGCAGTCGCCGGCGTCCTCGCAGTCCGCCATCCCGTCGCAGTCCTCGTCCAAGCCGTCGCCGCAACTAGTCTCATTATTAGCAGTCTTCACGCACGGCCTGGCATTGCATATGTAATTAGGATCAACCGCCGAAGGATTGGTGTTAGGGTTGCATCTCGAGCAGTATTGCGAATCTGAAGTAGTTGTAACCCAGACTCCGCCTTCGCAGTATTTCTTGGCGTTATAATCGCAAGAGCCTTCATGGCACGGCTGGACGCCGCAATTCGAATCAGTGTATCCGCAGTTGGCGCAGTAATCAGAAGACGACCATGATTTAGCCGCTGTGCAGTACTTGTTCCTCTGGGTATCGCAAGCGCCAGGCTCGCACTGGCCGTTGCAGTCCGAATTGTACTTGTCGCCGCACGTCCTCGTTTCGCCGCAATGGTGCTGGGCGTCGAACAGCCATAATCCCCCGTTGCACGTCTCCCTGCTGACATAGTCGCAGGCACCCTCGTCGCATTGCGTAGATATCAATGCATCTCTCTTGTCGCAACTATCGGCGTAACCATCATC
>CAYHOW010000039.1:0-9336 GCA_964358335.1 Candidatus Woesearchaeota archaeon | reverse complement strand
ATTTGAACGGCTGATCAGAACAGTAATGTCTGGGTCGCCCTTGCAGTTAAGCAAGAATTTAGGCAAAGACTGCAAACTGCCCGGATTATTACCTATCCCTATATCACTTGACTTGCCCAATGACTTGTACTTGATGTCAAACAGGTTCTCGTTCTCCTTCAACGGAGAAACCGAGAAGAAGCTCCCAAGCCATACATCCAATAAGTCGTCTAGGTCCTTGTCTGTCATATCAACGCCGTAAACGTGCATGTCTATCCAGCCGTCCTTGCCCCTCGCATGCCTCAGGCACGAATCTTCAGCCCTCGCGCAGACGCCATCATTGCATACCCTGTTCTCGCCACAATCCTGGGACGAAGCGCACTTCAACGCGGCCCTCGGTGCGTAGACCTTCTCGCCGTTTAAGTAGCACATGCCGCGCTCGCTGTCGCATTCAAGCATCCTTACCTTGTAATCATCCCTGCTGTAAACCATTGTGATGAACTTCAAGCTGCCTATGGCACCTATCCCCCACTTGGCATTTTCATAGAGCTTGGTCTCTGTGCTGTCCCTTATGTCGATGCTCTTGGGGTATTGCGGGTAATTCAATATCCTGACCACCTTGCCATTAAGGATGTTGCCATACCCCTCAGCAGACTTCACGGAATCTTTCTTTGCGAAGAGCCAGTTCTCAACCGCAAACTTCTCTCTCCCATAACCGAACAAGACTATGTCATAATCTCCTTCAACCTCTGGCAGGACCAGATGATACTCCTTAGGGAAATAGCATGCCGCCGTATACATGGCCCTTCCCGAGGATGCATGCCTGCCGCAATCCTCCCTATTATCGAAGAAATTGCCGTTGTACAGCTTTACCTTCCCGCTATTTAACGTAAACAATCGTTTTCCATCATTGCCGAAAACGAAAACCTGCCTATTATCCACAAGCATATACCTCTCATCATAATCAGGTGTCATCGTGACATAAAGCGAGCCCTTGGATGAAAGCATCCTCTGCTGCCCCATAAGAACGCCACTGGCCTCTCCCTGAAGAATCGGCTCGGGGTCGCCGCGCCTACTCTCCTGCCTCTCCTCCGCCTTCACAACAACAATGTCCGGCTGTGAAGTCTTGCTTAATGACACGCCGTCAACCACCACAGAGGGAGCACCCCAGAAATGGACGTTGTACAGCCTGCTGTCCTTGTCCGACCTGCCGTAAGCCCTGAAGAAAAAGCTTGCAGACAATTTGGGCTTTAGATCCATGTCGTACTGTGCGTCTCGCTTCGCCTTGGGATTCTTCAGCGTGTCAGCGGTCTCCTTGGTTATCCTGCAGCTCTTCTGGTACATGCCCACAGCGTTGCCCTGCATGAAAGGATAATAATAGAAATATGGAGGCTTGGCTGCCTCAACAGTGCCAGACCCTTTCTTCTGAGCCTCGGTGCAGCTTATCTTGTAATAATCGCTGTCAGGCGAAAGGCCCTTCATGCCGTTCCTGAACACGCCTTCCTGCGGCGCCTTTGCAAATACCCATTTCGCCTCGTCCTTGTAGCTATAGATGGAATATCCCTTAATGTCTGGCTTCCACATGATTATGAAGCTCATCCTGCCGCCATCTTCCCTGAACAGCGCCATCTCCTGGCTGCCGTCGTACAGCCTTATCCCCGCATTGTTGCCTGAGACTATGAAGCCGTATATCGAAACAGTGTCCTTGATTATAGAGCCCTTGACGAAGCCGACAGACCTGCACCTCTTCGTCTTAGGGTCAGCCTTGAACATCTCCAATTCGCCATTAGGCCTCGGTATGACCGCGTCGAAAGCAGCTTCAGTCTTCTTGTCAGGCACCTTTGTCAATGAGAGTTTGCCGTTGTACTCGTAGAATTTCGTTGCCTTGCCCTTTGTCTCGTAGTAGGCAGCCGTAGCGCTGAACTGCTTCTTGGTGACTAGGCGATTGGAAGGGTCCAAAGCCTTCTGCTGCTCCTGAAGCTCCTTGCTGCAAGGGCTGACTGAAGCTTGCTGGGAATAGACTATGGATACACTTAACATAAAGATCACCACAATCAAGAAAAATAATTTATGCCTCATTATCCAACTCCGTGAAATTGTTATCCTGCGGCTTGAACACGTCGTCGAGCTTGTCCAGATATGCTGCCGCCTTCCTGTACTGCATAGTCTGCTCCCTGCTGGTGGAATTGTCGGACTGAGGGTCAACGTCTAGCGAAGCGTCGTCTATGGTAGGGACATCTGGCAGCGCAACTTCCTGCTCCGGCTGCTCCTCCGATGCCTCTAAAGACGCGCCTCCAGTCACCTCGGCGAGGAACTCGGACACGCTCCCCTTAGGCTCCGTGCTGGGCCTGAACTTCAATGCGAAATTGTAGTCTATGTTCCTATTGCCCTCGATGGAATTGTTGAACATCAGGACGTAGACGTAGGTGTTCTCGTCCGCAGGCTGAGGCATGTAGTACTCGTATTTCTGCCTTAGCGCCATGACAGACGGAGTGACCAAGTCAAACGATGAGATGTTCTTGACCTTGGTGAAGAACTCTATCCCCGACTCGTAGATGTGCCTGGCGTCAACGTCCACTTCCGCATCGAACTTCCTCACAGTGACCGACGTCTCGCCTCGTGACATGGACAGCGAATGGGACACTTGCGCGGACAAAGACCTCCCTAACTTGACCTCTGATGCAGGCTTGCCGATAACCAGGTAGGGAGAGTAAGACGATATGCAGGCGTTGATGCTGGCATCGATGTACTTGGCAAGGTTTACCGCGACCTCGTCCAATGACGGGACATTCTCCTTGCCCTCGTACACATAGTAAGGCAAGGCGTAAAAGCTGTAAGGCATGGATTGCGGCGCATTGCTGTAATACCCGCCGTTGGCGAACACCGACTGGACGCCCTCTATCGCCACCTTCTTCAGGCACGATGAGGCGTAAGACGATATCTCGCCCTCAAGCTGCTTGGCCTGCTCGGACTTGCCTATCTCCATGCTGGATATCTGCTCGGAAATGGATTTCCTGAATGCAAAGCCTATAATCAAGGCCATAACTACAACTATGCCTAATATGACAAACATAGTAATCTGGGCCCTCTTTTGCATCACTAATGATAATTATCAGGACTTAATAAAACTTACCGGTCTGCCCAGCCTATCCTTTGACGAACTGCCTAAGCTTTTTGTTCAGGACGTACTCGCTTACTGCATTGAAATACTTGCCGTCGGCTTTAAAATAATCTCTCATGATGGAATTATAGCTGGGCCTGATGTAAGACTTGCATATACCTGTTTTACAATATTGACCGCCACAGCCATACCAGCCATTTGCCTGCGCAGAGTCTGCTAACGTAGTAAATCCCATTTTTGACCACTGTGATTTTTTTTCTCTAGGAGGACCACAATTGATGCCTTTGGGCGCATTGAAAATTCTTTGTGTAAAACCTTTGAACTTATCACTTGCAGAAACAGGTCCGGGCTCGGTATACTCGTCTCCCAATTTGCCGAATGCATGTCCAAACTCGTGAAGAAAAAGATATTCTAGATTAATTGCTTTATAGCTGAGATACATTGTCCCAGTGAAACTAGCATAAGATCTAAAAGCACGATTATCTACTATAGCTACAATGTCAGCCTGATCTCCAAAACAGTTGAATTTATCCAATTTCTGCATTTGAAAATTTGATGAAGTTGGCGCAATACCTGACATCACATTATACTTAACATGATAAACGTCTACATATTTGCCAAATGGCTCTACATTAAGCATTTGTGAAAATACTTGGCGAGCATATTTATCCAATTCTTCTTCTGTCAAGCCATAACCGAAAATGTGTATGTCAAGCGTAGGCGTGTTACCCCTGTAAGATTCTATACACTGACCTGGAACCTGGACGCAAACGCCCTTGGTACAGCTCTGGCCGGATTTACAGTCATTTGTTGTCCCGCAAGCAACGGACGCATTATCAGAGAAGGATATGAACTGGTTATTTAACTTGCATAGCCCTATCCTGCTATCACATTCAAGAAGAAAAATCTTTTTTATTTCGCTTATATAAAAATAGGTCTGAAACTTCAATTTGCCTAATGCGCCTATACCCCACTTCTTGCTAAATTTTAATTCAGAGTTATCGATAAAAGAAGCTTTCTGATTATTCGAAACAGAGATTATGTTCACTCGCTTATCCTTTAGCGAATCAATATCATTCAACAATGCATCTTGTCTTAAGTAAGAACTCTCAAGTGTAGGATTAATTATTTGAAAATATTCAGTATCATAGCCGTACACGTCTATCGAGTATTTTGTTTTGGATGTTGGCATGATAAGCTTCCTGCTTTCCAATGAATAACAGCCATAGCCATCAGACTTGATATCAATTGTGCCACAGCTATCATAAACCGTAAATTGCATCCTATCTTTGCGATAGATTATGATGTCCCCTTCGCTGACTTTCAATACCTCATTGCCACTCTTGGTATAGTCCGAAATAGTTATAGGGCCTTTAATTGTCTTAAGCGGCCAATAAGTTGAGAACAGGTATTTTTCACTTACTTCATCTTTGCCTTCAGTATTGGATATCCCTACATCTAGCTTCTCGCCCGAGACTATCGCCCTCTTGCCACCTTCCTTTTTGAAGAATAAGACGTCAGAATTTTTGCTGGACTTGTATATGACGAAAGCCTTGTCTATCATCACGGAAGAAGAGCCCCAGAAGTGCAGGTTGTAAATCCTATTCTCGGCATCCTTGCCCTTGAATGCCCAAAGGCTGAACGAGCCATAATTAAGCATCTCCAATTCAGTAGAGGTTTCTGCATCAGGCGTGGTTTTCCCGTTCAAGTCGTCCTTGCCAACCTTGAATATATTCATCTTGCAGTTGCCAACACTGAACGAGTCCTCCGGAAGTATGTTCCAAGACATCTCTTCAACAGACTCCTTCCTTTTTGTCTTAGCATCTTCTACTTCGCTAGTGCAGGGCTTAATCAGCAAGAAGTTCCCATCTTCTGGCATTGAGTTTATTCCGTTTACCAGCACAGGCTTGTCCTTAGATTCCAAGGCGGCCATGATTATGCTAGCAGCCTTGGATGGCTTACTGTTGACTTCCACATTCCCCGCCTTAACGCCGTTGAGCCTCAGCACCTTGTCCGCGCCATAATCAATGGTTATCCCTTCCAAGCCGATAGGGTTAAACATCATCTCGTAGTATGAGAATTCAGATTTGCCGTTGCCCTGCTTGACGATGCCATAGTTCACTCTCCTGAAATTGGCGTTCTTGTATTCGGCGTTACGCCCAGATATTTTGGCGTATATCTTATTCGCGCTTGAGAATGCGACTATCTCGCCTGAAACGAAGCCGACAGACCTGCATTCTTTCTTTCCATTCAGCAGGAACTCCTTGAACACCTCAACCTCGCCATCCTCCCTGACAACTAAAGCGTCAAACACCAGCAGCAATCCTTCCTTGGAGAACTTGGTCTTCAGCTTGCCATTAGTCACATAAGTCGCTGTTTCCTTCATCAGGTTGTTGTCGTAAGCGACCTTGACTTTTGCAGCGTACTTGACAAGGCTCAGGTCCTGGGATGATTTGAATTGTTTCTGGCAGATGTTGTCGGGAGATTCCACCGCCGAGACTATGGCGCACGGCAGGATAAACAATACAATAAAGAGGAGCGGCTTATTCAACAATCCCACTCTCCTTAAAATACTCGTGCATCTCGTTTAATGTCTCTTTAGGCAAGCCTTCCGGTGCAGCAGCTTCGTTCCCTGTGTTATCTTCAACAGCCGATTCTTCTCCTGAAGGCACTTCTATGCCTCCAAAACTGGATTCCATTTTCTTGATGTCAGGCTTAGGATACTTCAGCGCAAAACCGTACTCGACATCCTTGCTGCCTTCAATCGCATTACTGAACTTCAAGATGTAAATATAATCTTCGGGAGACACTGTCTGGGGAGTGGAAAACTTATATTTATCGCTTAACGCCAACAGACCCTGACTTACAATGCTGGTCTTGGTCATGTTCTTCACCTCGCTGAAGAAATTCATGCCAGAACTGTACGCAGACTTGGCATCGAAACCTATCGAAGTGCTGAACCTCTTTACGTTGACTGTTGTCCCTTCCTGAGTATAAGACAATGAGTGGCTAACCTCAACATCTACACTCTTGCCCAATTTAACATCTGATTTGGGAGAACCAACAATTAAGTCGGCAGAGTATGACTCCAAGCAAGGATTGATATTCTCATCGATGTATTCTGCCAGAGAGCCTACAAAAACGTCCAAATGAGGCACATTCTCATTGCCTTCGATAAAATAATATGGGACATCTAAAGTGATGTAGCCTATAGACAGCTCAGGCTTGGGATAATAGCCACCCTGAGCAAACACGCGCAGAATTCCTTCTATCGCCGTCTTCTTCAAACAAGTTTCAGCATGGGTCTTTATGTCAGTCTCCATCTGTTTCACCTTCTCGCTTTTCAATATCTCGAGATGGGATATCTGCTCGGAAATGGATTTCCTGAATGCAAAGCCTATAACCAAGGCCATAACTATCACTATGCCTAATATGACGAACATAGTAATCTGGGCCCTCTTTTGCATCACTAATGTTAATTATCAGGACTTAATAAAACTTACTTGCGCTGGATCGACCTTCTAAGAACAAGCCACAAGATTAATAGAACTAAAATGCCTGCAACAACTGCAATGATTATCATGGTTGAGCTCCCCTCAGCCACCGGTTTCGCAACAGATTCGGGCTGGACCTCAATAGGCTTCTCTGCAGGAGGCACCCTGTCTGTAACGTCAGCTTTCCTTGCCCTGCAGTCCTCGGCGCAAGTCATCTCAGACTCTGAAGAATCGCATACAGAATCCTGGTTGCACGTCGTGTAGGCCGAAAGGTCCAAGTCAAGCATCTTCACCCTGCCGTCCCATACTTCCATCCTCTTCACATTGTTATAATACAAGAACGATACCGAAGTGTCGTACTCGTCCTGCTCAAAGCCGCCGCCAGGGTCAGTGAACACCCAGAACGATTTGGGGAAGCTGAAGTTCGACAGCAACTCGCCCCTTACCGAATAAACCTTGGCATTGTAGAACTCCTCGTAATCATTGAAATAGTCCTGTGGCTCGCCGGCGTACAGGTCTATTGCTGTAGAATCTATAGAGGCTTTCGTTACGTGCAGGCCGACTTCCATGCGCACAACATCCTCGGATTGCGCAAGCACCATGCCTGACAGCAAGGCAATGAATGCCATGACCAAGAGCAGTTTCAGTTTCATTTCCGCTAAGAATATTGGGCATGCAAACTTATATATTTATCTGTAAGCACAACGCTTATATTAGAATTAGACATAACTCATAATAATGAAAGGCTTCATCGTCTACCCCACTTACAGGATCCTCAACGGCACTCCGCACATCTGCCTATTCGGGAGGCTGGAGAACGGGCAAGGATTCGTGACGCTGAACAGCTTCAGGCCTTACTTCTTCATACGTACCTCAGACCTGAAGAAGGCGAAGAGGATGGAAGGCTTCGAATCCGAAGATACCACGTTCAAGGATTTCGACGGGAAGGACGTGACCAAAATAATTCTGGACTCGCCAAAAGAAGTGCCAGAGATAAGGAAAAATTTCGAGGAGGAAGGCATAAGGTGCTACGAGGCTGACGTCAGGTTCGCCTACAGGTTCCTCATCGACAACGGCCTGCTCGGCACCATAGAGATAGACGGCGACTACGACAGCACAGGGGAAATTGACCGCGTGTATAGGGAGCCTGAGATAAGGCCTGCAGCTTTCACGCCGAAACTCAACGTCCTGGCCATAGACATAGAGACCAACGCAAGGACGTCGCAGATATACTCAATATCGTTCTATTCCGAGAAGCATAAGGGCGTCCTTATACATTCCGACAAGGAGCTGAATAACGCCACGTGCTGCGCATCCGAAGAGGATTTGCTCAATCGGTTCATCGACAAGATAAGGGAGCTCGACCCTGACGTCATAACAGGATGGAACGTCATCGACTTCGACCTGGAGACCATAAAGAAAAGGCTCAAGAAGTACAACATACCGTTCTGCCTAGGCAGAGACAATTCTATATGCAAGATAAAGAACGAGAAAGGGTACTTCAAGTCTTCAACCGTCGACATGCCCGGACGGGTCGTGCTTGACGGGATTGCCTTATTGAAATCCTCTTTCATCAAGATGGGCTCGTACAAATTGGACGACGTGGCTGAGCATTACCTCGGCGAGAAGAAGCTCGTCGGCTTCAAGGACAAGAAGAAAGAGATAATAGAGATGTTCAAGAACAATCCGCAGAAGCTCGCTGACTACAACCTAAAAGACTCTGAACTGGTCTACAGGATATTGGAGAAGTCCGATACGCTGAACTTGACAATGCAAAGGTCTTTGCTTACAGGCATGCCATTGGACAGGGTAGGCGCTTCTATCGCATCCTTAGACCAGCTCTATCTCAGGGAGGCGAGGAAGCGAGGCATAGTCTGCCCGTCAGGATCGTACAACGTCAAGGAAGAGAGAATCAAGGGCGGATACGTGAAAGAGTCAGAGCCGGGAATCTACGATTACATACTTGTGTTGGACTTCAAGTCGCTTTACCCTTCCATCATAAGGACGTTCAACATAGATCCCGCATCGTTCGTCCAGAACTGCAAGGGCAATGTCGTGAAGGCGCCTAACGGGGCGTGCTTCAGGAACGAGGACGGAATTCTGCCGACCATCATCCAAAGACTGTGGGAGGCAAGGGACAAGGCGAGGAAAGAGAAAAATGAATTGGCCAGGTATGCGATAAAGATATTGATGAACTCGATGTTCGGAGTCATGGCATCGCCCGCGTGCAGGTTCTTCTCGCTCGATGTAGCTAACGCGATAACGCATTTCGGGCAGCACCTTATCAAACTGACTGCCGAGAAGATAGAGGAGAAAGGGTATCACGTCATTTATGAAGATACTGATTCGGCACTAACCTTATCTAAGGCCAAAAGCTTAGATGAAGCAAATGAAATAGGAGAAAAACTGCAGAAAGAAATAAATGCATTTTATCAGGACCATATCCAGAAAGAGTATGGCAGAAAATCCCATCTTGAACTAGAGTACGAGAAATGCTTCATTAGATTCATCATGCCTAAGTTGAGGGGCCAGGATATTGGCGCCAAAAAACGTTATGCAGGGCTCATGATCAAAGATGGAAAAGAAAAGATAGTTGTCACAGGCATGGAGTTCGTCAGGTCGGACTGGACTGAATTAGCAAAGAAGTTCCAGATGGAGCTGCTGGAGATGATATTCCACGACAAGGACCCCATTCCCTACATAAGCAAGACCGTGAAAGACTTATCGGACGGGAAGCTAGAC
>CAYHOW010000038.1:0-9698 GCA_964358335.1 Candidatus Woesearchaeota archaeon | reverse complement strand
ATGAAGATTTTTGCTGAGAAAGAACTGAAAGAGAGAAAGGAGGCAAAAAATGAATAGAAAAAATCTTAAAGGATCAGATATTATTCTAAACCTGAAAGAAATAATTGTAGTTGATATTGACTCATTCAGCAGTTCAGGTTGCGATGGGAGAGCCAGATTTGAGATTGAATGCCAAACTTAACAGGGAGATTGTGAAGATCCAAACTTTTTAGGAAGGATTAAGATATTAGATGCACAGAAAAGCAAGGAAAAGAATACTTACTTGCTAAAAGTTAGGTTTGATCAGGAAGAAGATGATTGACACTACACTCATCGACAAACTGACAGAATTAGAAAATTATACTAGAAAAATGGAAATCAAAGAAAAAATCAAACAAATTGAAAGCGATGATTCTACCACTGATGAACACATCTTATACCAATTATTGGAATTAGCCATGTCTGTAACTGGCAGAGGGGAGGTTAGCGACGATTATACTAAATTTATCGAGTTCGATATTGGTGAGATTACGTTATTCTCTGACCCCTATTATGGAAATGTGCAGATAGATGAACAAGATTTGAGCTCAGAAGAAATTAAAATTTTAATTAAAGAAATTAAGAAAAGACTGCTTCAGTTTGAGGAAAAAATTAAAAATATCAGGGTTCAGGCTACATTAGAAATATTTGATAAACCGCTAAAAACTTAATGGGCTAATCAAACATGAAACCTACAATCACTTCAATTCAAAAGAAAGTGTACGAAAAAATTATCGAAGAGGCAACTATAGACTGCCATGATGAAGAAGAGCAAATCAGCGGTTGGGATTGTGTTCTTGATGAAAATATAACCACTCCTTGTCCCTGTAAAATCGGTAAACAAGAGGCAATGCTGGAGAAAATAGATTTTGATGACAAAGGTGATACAATAATTGGAGTTATAAAAATAAACAAAACAAAAATGAGAGTTCTGCTTCAGGATATTATTCTTGATAATCCTGAAGCAATGAAATATGTTAATGCCTACAAATACTGGTGTAAAAATGGATTATAAAGAAATAATCTCAAAATACTTAGAAGAGAAGAGCAATGAGACCGAGGTAATTGCACTCTTACGAGAGCATAAAAAATTGTTAGCCAGTCCGAAGAATAAGTTCACTATCTTAAATAAAGAGTATTTTTCTTTAATCCTCAAACTAGCCAAAAATTCCAAAGGAAAGATAAAATATCACGCCCTCATTATCCTATCCCATATTGACTTTTTTCTGGAAGCAAAGAATTTCTATGAACTGTGCCGAATTGCTGCCGAAAACTCCAAAGATGATGATGGAAATATCCGGCAAGCCAATTTTATCATTATAAAAAATCTCAATGCTTGGATGATAACACTTCCCTTAATTAACAAACTACAAAATGCCAGCCAAGCCGAAGTGGATATGTTTTATGAATCGTTTAAATACCTATTTCTAAAATTGCAACATCTATTCTACGATGAAGGTTATTGGAGTGTTAGAAAAAGCATTTTGCAGTCATTAGAAGTAATGCTTCCAAAATTTTATGATGTGGCAAAGTTCTGGAAAGATGAAGAAGAGGTGGGCATAGCAAATAAGCTCAAAGAAGAAATAAATAAAGAGTTGCACCATGGAACTAGAAATTAAATGCTTAGAGTGTGGAAAGAGGACAAGACGCTTTGAGATAGGTCCTGCCGTATTTACTGCAGATGGATGCAAGGAAATACTTCTAAGAGACCCTATTATCTGTCCAAAATGTAAACATGATATTAGCAACGGAAAGTGCATTACGCCGAGTGGCATGTTTATGATTACTTTAATGGCAATAATAATTGGAATGAAAGAGAAGAAAGATGGCGGTTTTGAGATACATCCACATCTAAAGGGGCTAGCAATTGTCACCAAAGAAAATTATGAAATGCTGAAGAAACAAAGCAAAGCTTCAATTAAGCTGGCAGCTAAGTTAAATAATTATTCCGAAGGTGTGAGCCAAAATGACTAAAGTCCATCAAGTATTAATTAAAAAAGAAAAAAATGAATTAATCTCTATTATAAAACAATTTATTGATAAATATCCTGAACTGGAATCTTTAATTAATGTCGAAAAGAGAGAAATAGTTGTAAAAATTAAGAAGTTATTCTCTCATTTTTGGGAATGGAATCAAGTAGATAATCTAATCTTTCAATTGGATCTTATTTTAGAAGGAATTAAGAAAGATAAAAAATCATGGGATAAAGATTTATTGAATGAACTTGAGCTTAGCGCGAACATTATGATTGATAACCAGGAGAACGTCCATGGAGAAGACGAAATAGCAATATTTCTGGAAGAGTGGTTTGAAACAATGGGAGAAATCTTTATCAGGACAAAACCGAGTATCGAGGAAAAGAGGAAGTTTATCAATAAGATACACCTATTAATAGCTAAAGATAGCTATGGACTCTCCGATAGTTTTGAAAAAGCATTAATTACTATGTGCAAAACAAAGCAGGATTTAGGGCTGATTAAAGAAATATTAAAGCCCTTGGAGCCAAGAAATCAAAAAAGCAAAGAGCATTACAAAGAGCTGTACGATTAATTAGAGGAACAAATAAAATGAAACTCTTCAACCGCCAGAAAGTGTTGTTAAACACAATTGAGAACTTGAACCAAAAGAGCATTAACTCGCGCCGAGCGATAGTTAAATCTCTCTTCCTGCTGAGGGAAGAGCATAATTTCTGCGAGAAAATGCCATTTTACCACTTCTTTGCCTATAAACAGGGGCCGTTCTCCCATCTCTGCTTTGATGATTTAAGAAAGCTGAGAGATAATAATCTTATTGATAATGAAGAAACAGCCATCACCAAAGCAGGAGAAGCGGTTCTCAATGAAGTTGGGAGAGAGCATAACCCAATCATAAAAACAATGTTAAAATCGTTTCCAAATGAAAAAAAGATTACGGATTATGTTTATCAGAAATACCCCAATTACACCATAAAAAGCGAATTGATAGAACAGAAGCCTAAGAAAGCCGAGCCAGGATTCTTCACTATTGGTTATGAAGGCAAAGATATAGACCAATTCCTCAACGCTTTAGTAAGCAACCAGATAGAACTTTTAATCGATATTAGAAGAAATCCGTTCAGTATGAACTTTGTTTATATTAAAGATGCTTTAATGAAAAAATTAAAGGATGTCAGCATTGATTATTTGCATATCCCTGAATTGGGAATTGAAAGCGAAGAAAGAAAAAACCTAAATACTAAAGCTGATTATGAGGAATTATTCGCAAAATATAGGCAAACCCTTTTTATCAAAGAAGTTTATATCAACCGGATTATAGAGTTAGGATTAACAAAGAGAATCGCATTACTCTGCTTTGAAGCTGACTGCAGTTTCTGCCATAGGGGAGAAGTAGCAAAAGTTATAAAAAGCAGGAAGTATGAGGTAACCAACTTATGACTGAAACAGAATCATTTTGGCTAAAAGATATGATTGTCTTGGGACAGGGAGCGCCTAACCAAATTAGTAAGATTGGCGGACAGCAGGGTAGATGCCTCTGTCTTTGGTCTGATAAAACAGGTTTTGTGAGAATCTATCCTGTCCCTTATGGCTATGTGTATGATTGGGAAATAATAAACGTTGAGGTAAGAAAGCCAACCAATGACGGTAGGGAAAATTCCTATGTTGTATTAAATTATGAGCCGGAATGGAAGAATCTATCCAAGCGCATTTACGCGCAAAAGGAAGTAAATAGCAGAGGAAATAAAGTAAACAAGAAGCTTAAACGCAAAGAGCAGATAGCATTACTGGAAAATCTCGCCAAATCTACATTTTCTCAAATAAGAGACAATGGAAAAAGCTTTGGTCTCATCAAGCCAAAAACTATGAAGTTCATGCTCAAACAAAACAAAGAAACTTCTGAAGCCCAGACGACTTTAATCAATTTGGATTATGACATTATGAATCAGAACGATTTTGCATTTCTTCCCTATTTGCAGTATGAATGTGATGGGCCGTGCAGCTCAAAAGCTCCACATGAGCAGAAGATAGTCGAATGGGGTGCATATCAATGGATGAGGCAAAATCCCAATTCAGAAGAACACTGTATGAAATTAAAAGACAATTATCATATTGGCGAAGAGAACTATTTGCATTATATTCTTATTGGGAACATAAGAAAATACACAACTACTTATGTAGTCGTGAAATTAATACGATTCAAAATAGAGGAAGAGCAAAATGCTGATTGAACCTGAGTTTGACAGTTAGAGGTTGGAAGGGGGTAAGTAGGCTTATAGCTAAGCAAAATCCTTATTCTTATGCTGTTTAGGGTATTATTTTCTTATGTGCCCGATGTTTTTGGGTCAAAAACTGCTGAGTTGATACCATCTATATTGCTTATGATTCGCTTGAGCTTTAATTCTGGAAAGTATTCCCAGGTAAGTGTCAAATTCCTTGGGCTATAGAGAATGGTACTATGTCTCATCTTGTGCAATTTTTCGTTGTCATACTGAAAGAGGGCAAGTATTAGCTGAGCAACAACCTCGGCAACAACCTCGGATTGGTAAAAAAGCTTATATTCAGCATGAAAATACTAGTTCATATGGACAAAAGCAAAGTAATCACTCAGATAGGCTCCTTGCCTTTCGACAATGTTGAGGATGCTGTCAATTACAGCCTAAGGCACGACATACCATTTCTTCCTGAACTGCCCAAAATCAAAGGCGATTCAATGATTGAATATGTCCATCATCCCGGAAATCTCGCTTGCTCTGAGCTTTTCAAGAGCAGAACGTATGATGTAGTAAAGATTCAGGCCATAGGGCCCATAACCCTTATGCAGCAGGGCTACAATGAAGATGACGCCATGTCGATACCCTACAATCATATAGAAGGCATGCTCAGAGGGCTTAATGCGAAAGAAGTCATACTTTTCCTTGACGAGCCCGCCGTAGGCCATACAGGCATCGATTTCAATCCCCTGTGGGACGCCTTGTTCTCAAGCTTCAATGTAATCCCTGGCGTGCACATATGCGGCAACATGGACTGGGACAAGATGTTTAAATCTAAATTGGAGATAATCAGCTTTGATGCAACGTCATATGACCTGACTAACTATCCTAATTACCGTTCCGGAAAGAGGATTGCCTGGGGCGTTAAATCTTTAGAAGATGTGAAGGATTTCCAAGCGGGAGATTTGATTACGTTGCCTTGCGGGATGAGCCCTAGCGCCTATTCAGCTTCCGACGCTTACCCTGTATTACAGAGATTGAATAGCATAAAATCATACTTTTTGAAGTGACAGCATAAAATTTATAAGCTACTTTGCCCACTCGAAATGAAGGCATGATAACGGGCTTGAATATTCTCACTGACAGGCTGCTTGATACTAAGGCAGCAATTTTAGTCACTAACAAATATCTTTACGCCCTGATAGTGCTTGTGGCTACCGTACTTCTTGCCAAATTATGCTTGTTCATAATCGAGAAATACATAAAGAGATTGACAAAGAAGACAAGGACCAATGTGGATGACTTGATAATAGACGCGATGAGATGGCCGTCTTATATCTTGATTTTAATCCTGGGCATAAGGATATCATTGAAGGCTTTAGGCCTCCCTGAAAAAATATACCTGTATAGCGGGCATATTTTCAGCTCGCTGATAGTACTGGTAGTAAGCTACATCCTCATAAAAATATTCGATATAATCATAAATTCATGGGGGACCATGTGGACAAAGAAAACCCACATAAGTATTGATAATGACCTGTTGCCTCTGCTTCACAAGACTTCAAAGGCGATATTCTTCATAATAGCCTTGCTTTTCATACTGCATATATGGGGCATAGACATAACCGGATTCCTGGCTGGCTTGGGCATAGCAGGAATCGCAATCGGCTTTGCAGTGAAGGATTCCTTGGCCAACATCTTCGGTGGAGTTTTCCTCATACTCGACAAGAATTTCAAGGTAGGGGACAGGATAAAGCTGGAATCCGGGGAGATGGGAGATGTGATTGACATTGGATTAAGAAGCACAAGGATGAAGACGTTCGACAATGAGATGCTCATCATACCTAATGGAATCCTGGCCAACCAGAAAATACAGAACCTCTCAAAGCCCAACGCCTCGCTCAGAGTAAAAGTAATGTTCAGTGTAGAGTACGGCAATGACATCGATAAGGTAAGGAATTTAATCCTGGATGCTGTCAGGAAGGTCAGCAAAGTGTCAAGCAATCCCGAGCCGGACGTGTGGTTCATTGAAATGGGAGATTCTTCCCTGAATTTCCAGTGCAATGTCTGGGTCGATAATTTTATGGACGCTATGGAAGTAAAGGTAGCTTGCACTACCGCCATATATAATGCGCTCAACCGCGCCAGAATAAACATACCATTCCCGACGAGAACATTATACATGAAAAAGGAATTCTAAACCGCAAGATATTTATACATACCTTGGTTGTTAATTTTCTATGAATTGGATAATGCTCTTATTGGTATTTGTCATCTTATTCTTAATATTAAAGAATTTCAAGCACCACATGTTCCTTAAAATGCTGAAAGTCTTTATGATCCTAGTTATGTTTGTGCTTATATTGCTTGTAGTTTCACATTACGTCGATATAGGCGAATTTTTCAATAAAGACAATGCAATCTCTAAAACCGGCGCCACTGTAGTAGAGACAGTCAGGAATAATCTTAATCCCAAGGAGCTAGTCAAAGAGGCCGACCTGAATGACCTGCTTGACACGGGAATGAATAAGGTGGAGATGGGATGGGAAACGGCAAAAAAAACATCCAAGAACTAGAAAAGCTTATAAATCAGTTAATGATTTTTGTTAGTTATCCAAAAGGAGGGTTTTATATGAGCGACGAAGACAAAAAATACTCAAGACATCTTATGGGCAAGACAGTTGTTACCAAATCTGGTAAGAAATTCGGCGAAGTAGGCAACATAACTTTCGAGACGAGGACTGGAGAGCTTATACACGTTATACTTAAGAATCCTACAGCCTACATCGACAACTTGGACCTTGAGAGGGACAAGAAGGGCCAGTGGCTAGTGCCGTTCAGCTCAGTTTTGGCTGTTGGCGACTTTGTTGTTGTCGCAGAAGAAGACATCATATAAATTTCTTCTTTCTATATATTTTTAATTCAAAACATTAATAAACAAAACTCTATTCTATTGTGATGTAGTCATGGCATTGAAATATACAACAACAAAAGACATCAAGGTTTCTAAGAACATAATTGACCAGATTGTAGGGCAGGAAGAGGCGGTCAACCTAGTAAGGAAAGTGGCTCAGCAGAGAAGGAACCTTCTTCTTATCGGCGAACCCGGCACGGGAAAGTCGCTCATAGGACAGGCTCTCGCCGAGCTGCTGCCCAATGAGAAGCTTGTAGATGTTCTTGCCTTCCCCAACCCGGTCGACGAGAACGTGCCATTGATAAGGACAATGCCGAAAGGCCACGGCGCCGACCTGATGAACAAGGCTAAAATACAAGCTATGGGCTCGTTCAGGAATCAGTCCCTTTTAGTGTTGGTCTTTGTTTTGATATCAACAATGATACCTTATTATTTCTATTCAAAAAAGATATTCCCATTTGATTCGCCAATTGTATACGCTGCATCAATGATAACATCCATAGTTCTTATAATTGGATTTATTCTGTTCCTTAACATAAGCAAAAGGATGCAGAGCAATGGAAAAGTGCAAGTGCCTAAAGTATTGATAGATAGCTCTGCCGTAAAGAAAGCGCCATTCATCGAGGCTACCGGCGCTCACGCTGGAGCTTTGCTTGGTGACGTGTTGCACGACCCCCTACAGTCCGGAGGCTTGGGGACTCCGCCCTACCAGCGATTGATTCCTGGAATGATTCACAGGGCAAATGGGGGAGTATTGTTCATAGATGAAATTGCGATACTACATCCGCATTCGCAGCAGGAGCTTCTTACCGCAATGCAGGAGAAGAAGTACCCTATTACCGGACAGTCCGAGCGCTCATCGGGAGCCATGACTCGCTCAGAGCCCGTGCCTTGCGATTTCATAATGATAGCCGCAGGCAATATGGAGACCATAAAGAACATGCATCCTGCGTTGAGGTCGAGGATAAGAGGGTACGGATACGAAGTGTACATGATCACCATAATGGATGACAATGAGGAGAACAGGGATAAGCTAGCTATATTCGTTGCCCAAGAAGTAAAGAAGGATGGAAAGATTCCGCACTTCGACAAGTCTGGCATCGATGTGATAATTGATGAAGCTAGGAAGATGGCTTCCACCAAGGGTAAATTGACCGTCAGGCTCAGGGAGCTAGGCGGGTTGGTAAGGGCCGCAGGAGACTTGGCCCTAGAGGACAAGAAAGAGTTCGTTACCAAAGAGTATGTATACAAAGCAAAGAAACTCGCAAGGACACTGGAGCAGCAGATTGCTGACAAGTATATCGAGGCAAAGAAGAGATACGAAGTAATTGTAACTAAAGGCAATTTGGTAGGCAGGGTCAACGGGCTGGCAGTCATAGGCGGCGGCGCCGCATATTCGGGAATTGTCTTGCCCATCGAGTCCGAAGTCACCCCTGGCGGAAAGAAGACTGAATTTGTCGCTACCGGAAAACTAGGCGAGATAGCTAAGGAAGCCATCAAGAATGTCTCCGCCATAATATTGAAACATTTCGGAGAAGACTTAAAGGAAAAGTACGACATATTCACGCAGTTCATCCAGACTCAGGAAGGCGTTGAGGGAGATTCAGCTTCAATAGCTGTTGCGACATCTATTATTTCTGCGCTTAAGCAGATACCGGTCAGGCAAGATACGGCCATGACTGGATCCCTTTCAGTGAGAGGAGAGGTTTTGGCTGTCGGAGGGGTTACCGCAAAAGTCGAAGCAGCCATAGACGCCGGAATGGCGCAGGTTATAATACCTAAGACTAATCTTGGCGACATAGTTATCGATAAGGATAAACTGAGGAAAATCAAGATACTTCCAGTATCGACGATTCAGGAAGCCCTGAAAGAATCTCTTGTCTGGAAAGGCAAAGAAGATATATGGAGAAAGCTGAATAAGTAATTCTATTGGTTGTCGTATTTTTCTATCTCTTCGTTGAGAACTTCTAATTGTACATCTGCATCTTCGAAAAGCTTTCTCGTGTCCTGTCCTGAATGATAACGTTTCTGACATACGACTTTCTTTATCCCTGCAGTAACCATCATCTTGGCGCATGCAAAGCATGGCTCCAATTTGCAGTATAGTGTAGCGCCGTCAACCGAAATGCCATGCTTGGCTGCCAGAGCTATTGCATTGACTTCAGCGTGCGTTGTCCTCTCGCAGTGCATGCTCTCTCTTCCATCCTCATGGACTTTTTTCTTCATAAGATGGCCAATCTCGTCGCAATGCTTTATTCCTGGCGGAGATCCAACATAGCCTGTAGAAATTATCCTCTTGTCCTTGACAATTACCGCACCAGTCCTCCCTCTATCGCAAGTGCCTCTCGTTGCTACCGCATCAACTATCTGCATGAAATATTCATCCCAAGAAGGACGCTTGTGCACTGCCATGATTATATTGTATTACTGTCCTCTTTAAATGGGTTATGGTTTTTAAATAGTTTTCTCGCTAGAAATCCACCACCCTTTAGGGTTGGGGATGAATAGCGAGTGTTCTTATTCTCATGGAGAATTTGTTGGTTTGGATTTTGTGGTTAGATAAACTTAGGAAAGACTAA
>CAYHOW010000037.1:0-9977 GCA_964358335.1 Candidatus Woesearchaeota archaeon | reverse complement strand
TAAAAGTGGACAAAAAAGGCAAATTTCAATGGACAAGAACTCTCAAACTTAAAATTTTTAACTGCACTGAACAGTGTTATGGCATCGTCAAAACTCAGGATATTTTTATATAACCTACGAAATTTTGATAAGACTTTATATTTAAGTTTAAGAGGGCAAAATAATAGGATTATGGCAACAGTGAAAATCACCCTGACAAATTTCGATAAGGAAATACTCAACGCAAAGAAGCCTGCAATACTGGACTTCTGGGCGACGTGGTGCGGCCCGTGCCAATGGATGAGCCCTGTGTTCGACGAGCTCAGCGATGAGTACGGCAAGAAGATGATATTCGGCAAGGTCAACGTAGACGAGGAAACCTTATTGTCGCAGAAGTTCGGCATACGCGGGATACCATGCATGATACTGTTCAAGAATGGCGAAGAGGCGGACAGGATTGTTGGGTTCGTGCCGAAAGAGGAGCTTGAGGCGAAACTCAAAGGGTTCCTTGCTTGATTTTTTCAATTAGAAACATATAAAAAGAATCGCATATCCCTTTTTCTTTATGATTACAACCTGGCTATACGCAATAGCGGCCGTGCTGGTAGTCAGCATCATGTCATTGATAGGGATACTCACACTGGCAATCAAGGAGAGAAGAATGCGCCAGACAATCATCTACCTTGTGAGCCTGTCTGCCGGAGCGCTGTTGGGCGGGGCGTTCATCCACCTCATACCCGAAGGCATCGAAGCCTACGGCTCATCATCAACATTCTTCATACTAATACTGGCAGGCATGCTGCTGTTCTTCATAATGGAGAAGGCCATAATATGGCACCACTGCCACGACGATGGCTGCGAGACGCACCACCCTAAGACCGTAGGGCCGATGATACTCATAGGGGACGCACTCCACAACTTCATTGACGGCTTGATAATAGGCGGCAGCTTCCTCGCGAGCATACCGCTGGGCATAACGACGTCATTGGCGATGATCATACACGAGATACCGCAGGAGATTGGCGATTTCGGAGTCCTGGTCCACGGCGGATACTCGGTGAAGAAGGCGCTGCTCATGAACTTTCTCTCCGCATTGACAGCATTGATAGGCACTATAATAGCGCTTGCCGTAGGCTCATCCTCAGAAGCGTTCATCGACATGGTCATACCGTTCGCGGCAGGCGGGTTCATCTACATAGCGGCTTCTGATCTAATCCCGGAACTGCACAAGACAACCAAGCTCTCAATCTCAATATGGCAGACATTGCTGTTCGTCTCAGGCATAATAATAATGTACTTCCTAAAATTCATCATCTAAACGTACTGCAGAACGTAGCCTATCCCGTAGCTTACCAATGCAATGCCCATGCCTACCAAGGCAAGCTCTATCCCCTCCCTCAGCCAGTTGCCAACGGTGACCTTGGCCTTTATCGCGCCGGTTAGGAACAGCGATACGGTTGAGAGCATAACTGCGGCTATGACGGCAACCATGATATTGTCCACAAAGAAGAACGGCACCAACGGTATCAGCGAGCCGACTATCGCCGCGAAGCCTATTATGGCCGCGTTCCTCAACGGGCTCTCGAAGCCTTCAAGGGAAAGGTTCAATTCCTCCTTCATCATCGTGTCGACCATCACCTTCCTGTCGGACGTTATCTTCTGGACTATCCTGTTGAGAAGCGTGCCCTTGAATCCTTTCTTGAGGTAGATGCTGCGTATCTCATCCTTGGCCTCATCGACGTGGTGCACCGACTCGTGCTTCTCCTCCTTCAGCTTGCTGTGGTAATAATCCTTTAAGGCCTTCGTGGAAGTGTATCCTACTCCGGTCATCGACAACGATTCGGCGAACGTCGCTGCCAGCCCAGAGATGACCACCATCCTAACATCCTGGGTCGCGCTGGCCATCGCTAGAATGATGCCAAATACATTAACCAACCCGTCCTGTCCGCCTAGGATTATATCTTTTAGATACTTCTTCATCGATACTAATGAAAACTTTTTCGTTTAAATAAGTTTGGATAGCAGGTCGCCACCATTATTTCCATCTGTAGAGGCTGCAGGCCCTTCCATCCTCCTATTCTTGCGTAATCATCTTATTCCTCGCACCCAGCCCACATTCCGTAATCGTAACGGCTAACTGCACCGCCACTGACAATCTATCCGAACGGAGAATACAGCGCCTCTTCGACCTCCGTTCCGCCCTCATTCGTAACCAGACCGACGCTCCCAAAATGGCCTGTGCGAATGAACCTAAGAAAAACTGATTATTTTATCATCTTGCGCTTAAAGTCGTCTAGGTCAAATAAGAATACATTCTCTCTTTTGATTCTACGTTTAAAGCTTTTGGCAAATATGCAATAGTATTCTTTCCTTTTTTGATTATTCCATCTGACATTCCTTGCTTTTCTGACCAAAGACTCAAGCAGTTTCTCAGCATCAACATCCTCTTTCCATTTGCATTCAGCAAAGGCAATTTCCTTAGTTTCATTATTTAATGCGACTATGTCTATCTCTTCCTCTTTCTGCCACCACTTCCCTATCTTGCTAAATTGGAAAGGCAAAACCTTTGGATGAGACAAGAATTGCCTTGCAACGTTCTCAAACACGAAAGACACATGCTGATTGAATTCCTGCGCTGAATGGCTTAGTATGAATTTCCCTTTTCCCTCCTCTAGCATGTTGCGGTAAGTGTATACGAAGCGGAACCAAAACAGATAATAATTATCAACGAATGTATATGCCGTATCACGAGATTTCTCCTTTGAAAGCGTAACAGGGAATTGTTTTGCGATAATCCTGAGCCTGATTAGGGTATCTATATACTTTGAGACTAGCGTTTTATCCATGCCAGTATGGTTCAGGATATCTGCAAATTTTGTGTTCCCGTGGGCTATTGCCTTGAGTATCATGAAATAATTGCCCGGCTCTCTCAGCTCTTCTTTTAATAGGAATTCTGCCTCCTCATACATAAACTCGCCTTTCTTGAACAGGTGGTTGGCAATATTGTATGAAAGGCTTTTGCCAGGCTCGAACTTCAGCAAATAAAGAGGTATTGCATCAGTCACAGCATAAAGCCTTATGAGGTCCGCCATGCTGTAACGAGGAAAGAACTCCCTCACAAACTTGAATGCCAGAGGATCCAGCTTCCATTGTCCAGTCCTTCTGCCATACAATGGCGACTTGTAAGCCAAAACCTCATTTTCCATCATGGAAATGCTCGAGCCGCAAAGTATGAGAAATATGTTAGTCTTTGAAAGTATCTCGTCTATAACCTTCTGGAATATGCTGGTTATGGACTTATTTGCGCGTATAAGATAGGGAAACTCATCTATCACCATGACTATCTGCTTTTTCCCCAATTCATTTGTAAATCCTTCAAAAAGCTCATACCAATCTCCAAATTTTGCCTTCTCGAACAAAGGAGCATCAAGCAAGGAAGACATCAGAGACTGCAATTCCTTAATATTAAAGATGTCTTTTCGAGTATCGGCTAGAAAATAGATGTGCGGCTTTGATTTGATGAAATGTTTTATCAGTTCTGTTTTCCCCACCCTTCTCCGACCATAAATTATAAAAAGCTGATGAGATTTTCGCTTATAGTGGGTCTCAAGGGCGCTTAGCTCTTCTTTTCTGTCAATGAATTGTTGATTCATGATTAGTATAATCATACTTCAACTATATAAACGTTTGGGTCGTTGATTATACGTAAATACCGCGATTGATTTAGATATCCCCATTTCAAACCCAAACCTATCGCATGGGCTTCAATATAGAGTGAACGCCCAACAATTTTAGTAACTGCTCATTCATCCCTATAATAAACACTTGCTGATTACCTCATCGCCAAACCCACCTTCACCATTTTCACGTTCATCATTTGTAGAGGCTGCAGGTCATTCCATCCTCCTATTCTTGCGTAATCATCTTATTCCTCGCACCCAGCACGACGAAAGCGATAAAAGGCGTTTCGCAAGGCTCAGCTGGCCATTTAACCCTTTCGCTCCAGATTCGTTCGTCACAAGCGACACATACCCCAAAATGGCCTGTGCGAATGAATTTAGGGCAATGCTCTTAATAAGAACTTAATCAAGGGCATAGACTCTTTATCAGATTTAGTCCTTGTTATCAGCAATGTAGCAAACTGCTTATGAGTTTCCTTAAACTTCGATAAACCTATTGTCTCCCTTAAAGGTATATGGTCCGTTGCTGTTACGTTTATTGCTTCATTGCCTGCTATGAAATCCACTTCAGCCATTTCTTCTGACCAATAGCTGACTTCATTTTTGTTTTCCATTAGCTTAATCAATACCGAGTTCTCATACATCTGCCCTAAGTTCTTAGAAAATCTTATGCTTGCGACATTAACTAGTCCATTATCCAAGACATAATATTTTGACAGCTTTGTGACGTCATGCCTAATTTTTGCTGAGTACGAAAAATAGGTCACTTCTGCCAGAAGGCATGCATCAACCATATATCCCAAATACAATGAAATTGTGTCTTTAGATATGCCAAATATATTCGAAAGCTTATTTATGCTGACCTTTGAGCCAGCAGTACTAACTATATATCTTGCTAATTCTATTATCTGCTTGGCATTCCTTATCTTGTATCTGTCAATTATGTCCTTATGCAATATGTCATCGAAATATTGTTCTAAAATAGTCAGTTTCTTTTCCTCTGATTTTTCCAGCACTACTTCCGGAAAACCTCCATACTTCAAGTATCCATCAAGTGACTTAGTCTTGCTAAATTTCGTGTATTCCCCAAAAGAGAGAGGCATAATCTTAAATGAAATGTTCCTTCCGGTAAGCAGGGTAGACAACTCTTTTGAAAGAAGCGATGCAGATGAACCGGACACAATGAATTTAATATTTTCGCCTAAATCGTACTTGGTCCTAATCCACTTTTCCCATCCTTCAATCTTTTGGACTTCATCTATAAAGAAATAGGTTTTTTTCTTATTCTTTGTATGCTGCTGATATGCATCCAAAACCTCATTGAACAGGTTTATAGTTAGATCATTAGTTAAGTTATAATCTTCAAGGTTAAGATACAGTAGCTGATTTTTGTTAATGCCTTTCAAGGTCATTTCATGCATAAGCTGCTTAATTATCGTTGACTTCCCAGAACGCCTTATGCCCTTTAAGACAATTATCTCCTTTCTTTCAAGATAAGGGAATATCTTTCTCATATAATGCGGTCTTTTTATTCCGCTATCTATCCTGTGATCCCACGGGTTCCATTTCTTAAGCACTTCTATTATTATATCTTGGTTCATAGTATATTCAGGAGCATAGCTTGTTTATAAAGGTTTCCAGTATACTGGAAACCCATCTCTTTGACAGGTATCTTGGCTTCAAACCCAAACATATCGCATGGGCTTCAATACGCAGTGAAATATCAGCCATTCAAAAAAGTCAAGGGACAGGCGGTTTCCCATTTTGGGGTGAAATCGTGAGGCAATTAACGGAAGAGAAAATATTTTTTAGAAACTCGCCTTAAGATTAAGACATCATAAAATCCTCAAAAGACAATACCTCAATACCATCCTTGGCAACACTGCCCTTCTTGGCTATCAATACCAGCTTGAACCCCTTATTAGTCTTGCTGAACTCGTCAAGCCCCTCAAACTCCCGTTCAGGTATTGTCTCGCCAGAAGTGACGTTCACGGCCTTCTTGTCATAGATGAAGTCTACCTCGTTCTCGCCGGACCAGTATGATATGTCTGATGTCAAGTTGTATATCCTCAGGAACACGGAATTCTCGTATTTCTTGCCAAGATCCTCAGAGAACTTGAGGCTGCACACGTTCACCAGCCCGTTATCAGTTGCATAATACTTAGGCTGCGCCGCAGCACTGTGCCTTTTCTTGAGCGAATACGAGAAGAAAGGCACCTTAACTATGAGAAAAGAGTCCATCATATAGCTGAGATATGTGGAAATTGTGTCGTCGCTCACACCAAATGACTTGCCAAGCTTGTTAAGGCTGGTCTTCCTGCCGCTGTTCTCGATTACGTATCTTGCAAGATTAAAGACCATCTCGACATTTCTTATGCTGTGCCTTGAGATTATGTCCTTGTTTATTATGTCTTCGAAATACTGCTGCAGGAGGACCTTCTTATTGACATCGTCCTTTTCAAGCACGACTTCGGGAAAACCGCCATAAGTGAGGTATTCATCTATCTTACCGTTCCTGCTGAACATACGAAACTCGGGGAAAGACAAGGTCCTTACTTGAAAGGTGATGTTGCGCCCGGTAAGCAAAGACGAAAGTTCCTTTGAGAGAAGCGAGGCGTTTGAGCCTGTGATTATGAACTTGATATTATCGCCACGGTCATACTTTGTCCTTAAGTACCGCTCCCATCCGCGAACATTCTGTATCTCATCAATGAAGTAATATATCTTACCCTTGTTCTTTGAATAATTAAGGTAGGATTCAAGGGCCAACTCAAAAAGATTTACATCTAATGAGTCTTTAAACTGATAGTCCTCAAGGTTGAGATAGAGTATCTGTTGCCTCTTGACATCAGAACCTATCAGCTCATTCATAATCTGCTTCATTATGGTTGACTTGCCAGACCTCCTTATGCCCTTAAGAACGATTATCTCCTTCCTCTTCATCATGTGCATAATCTGTCCGATATAATTATCCCGCCTAATGCCTGAGGATATCTCCTTCTCCCAAGGATTCCACAGCTTCAATACTCGAATTAAGTCTTCATTGCCTATCATAGCTATTCTAAGAGGTTAGGTTGTTTATAAAGGTTCCTACTATATCAGGAACTAGTTTCGACTATAGTTGGGACTAAGGCGCAATGGAGTTTGTGATGTTTGCATTTAGAATGAACAATTATGTATTTGATGGGATTTAGGACTCATCACCAGCCTGACTATCACCATTTTTTCCATTTATAGATGCTGCAGGCCATTCCATCCTTCGGTTCTGATGCAATCACTTTGATTCAAAATAGGCCTTAAGAAAAAATCAGCAGCCCTTTATTTGCTTTATATCCTTATCTTGAGAATTCTTGTCGCCTATCTTAAGGACATTTACTTTGCCTTCATACTCTATTTTCTCTATCAAGATTACATCGTGCATGATGTCAAAGTAGACTCTGAACTTTTCATACCTTAATTCCCTGAACCCGTCACCGATTGTCTTTCCTTTATGAGATGGATCTGTCTCTAAATATTTTATTCTTTTTACTAAAGGAATTCTCACAGAATTGTCTAGTTTATCTAAGAATTTCTGCGCTACTGGAGATAATTCGACATAGAAAGTCATTTTTGCTGCAGGTATTTGTCTGCCAGGTACTTGTCTAAAGATTTGTAGCCCTTCATCCTGCCTATCCTCTTTAGTTCTGATAGGAGTTTAGCATTTTCCTTGATGTGCGTTCTTTTTTGAGCCATTTTCGAAACCCCCACTTTTTGATATTATCTTATGGACTTTTATGATTAATAAGCTTTTCTGTGATTGGACAGGGATATTTCCAAACCCACCTTCACCATTTTCACGTTCTTCACCTTTAGATGCTGCAGGCCATTCCATCCCCCGATTCTGACGCAATTATCTCATTCCTCGCACCCAGCACCACGAAAGCGATAAAAGGCGCTTCGCAGGGCTCAGCTGGCCATTCAACCCTTTCGCTCCAAGCCTCCTCCCACCTACATTCCGAAGATGTCACAAGTTCCATCTTCTACATTCCTATTCAGTAATACAAAGTCGTTTTCCAAAAGGGGTGGAATCATGAGGCAATTAACCGAAGAGAAAGTTAGGCAAATTATGCAACGGCAATACGAGAACAAGGTCAAGAGCTATAATCGGCATCTTTTGAAAAGGAGGGAAAAAATGAACAGATATTTTTGTGTCAACCGGAATCTGCAATTGGTCGAGACGTCAAACAGAATGGGTTCCTTAAGAAATGTCCTAAGGTGGGCTGCAAACGAGACAAAAGAGCATATCCTCAAGAAGCTTGAGCTATGTATGGAGCTGAAGTTTTTAGGCCACGATTTCATCACAGAGGCAAGGTTCAAGTCCGGCGGTCGGTGTGACGTACTTGATTTGACAGATGGAACGATATATGAAATTCTTCATACGGAAAGTGATAAAGAGTTTGAAGAGAACAAGCTGCAGAAATATCCGGCTGAATTCAAAATTGTGAAAATCAGAAGCGATACTAAGAAGTGACATAAACTTTTATATAGGGATTATACCATCTAAAATATAGATGAACTGGAAGAAAAGAGGTATAGTATTTGTCATTCTGCTAGCATTAGCTAGCATTATAACTTATTTTGTATTAGCTATGTTCCCAAGCTATTTAAATGAAAGCATCCAATGGAAACAAAATTTGACTGCGATTGAACATGGGTTTATTGTTGCTGGGGATATAGATAAAGATAATAGAACAGATATAATCTTATCTGGTATTGCTTCTGCTGGAAGAATTACAAAAGTTTATACAAATAATGGCATTTTTTTAAATGAGAATCAGACATGGGAACAAAATCTTACCGGCTTAGGATATAGTTCTGGTAGTTTGAAAGATGTATCATTAGATGGCTATTTAGATTTTATTTTAGTTGGCTGTGCTTCAGGGGGTGGATTAAGCACTTGCACATCATTTAGAGTATTCGTTTACATTAATAATGGTACAGCCTTCACAGATAATTTGACATGGAGATGCGATATCAAAGCAATAACAGATGGAGCAATAGATGTGACTGATTTGAATAATGATGGTAGATTAGATCTTGCATTAGTTGGACTCAATGATAGCAGAAGGCTCGCGGAGATATATATTAATAATGGAACTGCTTTTTCTTATAGTAATCAATGGAGCCAAAATCTGACTGGATTAGATGAGGCGGCAGTCTCTTCAGGGGACATAAACAATGACGGAAAAAATGATTTAATTCTAGCCGGAGATACGGGCGGTGCAAAATGGACAAAAATTTATCTAAACAACGGGACAAGTTTAAACTCTGATTTAAATTGGACACAAAATTTGCTTGCTGTTGACAAACCTGCGATTACTTTTGGAGATTATAATAATGATGGTAGATTAGATTTAACTTATATAGGCTGCTGTGATTATCATAGAGTTTATAATAATACTGGAACTACATTTGTACAGACAGAATCAGAATCAGACCCATTTGATAGGTTAGGAGGACTTTTTGAAGGCTCATTAGCATTTGGAGATTATGACAATGATGGAGATTTAGATATGATTGCTACTGGAAGAGAAGGACATACAATACTATACGTGAATAATAATAGTGATTTTCCTGACTATGGAACTGATCCAGAATCTGCAATCACAAATCTTGAATGGAGCGCCCTTTCTTGGTTAGATATCGAAAATGATAATGATTTAGATTTAGCAATTAGTGGTTGGGCACCAAATGACGCTTATATATATATATATATAAATAATCGTTCTATAACTCAAAATAATTCCATTCCTTATTATCCTTCAACATTTGATAATTATTCTCTATCAAATGGGAATATGTTTTTTGGCTGGAATAATGGAAGTGATAATGAAACAATAAGCACAGGATTATATTATAATCTGCGTATTGGAACAACAAATGGTGGGAATGAAGTTATTAGCAGCATTTTAGGAGGAACTGCCGGGAGCGGTTGGGCTGGTGGAGGTGCAAATGGCTACTTAGGCAATATGATGCAGAGAAGAAATATTACTTTAGACGGAAGCAGATTCCAGGTCGGCACGACTTACTATTGGAGCGTGCAAACAATTGACACGGGTTTAGCGAAAAGCGCTTGGAGTCCGGAATTGACTTTTAGCCTGACTTATGACTTCACCCCACCAACGATAACATTGAATGCACCAAATGATGGAATTGTCACAAATTTATCTACAGTGATATTCAACGCAACAGTCTATGACGATGCAAATCTGGCAAATGTCTCCCTTTACGGAAACTGGAGCAACTGGCATGTCAATCAAACAAACGGTTCAGGGATAA
>CAYHOW010000036.1:0-10398 GCA_964358335.1 Candidatus Woesearchaeota archaeon | reverse complement strand
TGGCGATGGGAACGCCAGAAGGCATATAACCATAAAGCCTCTTTAAATGGCTTATGGAGCCTGTATACATAGGGTCTGGCCATGCAGGGTTTGGGCTGAAGGAAAGATTGAAGCATTTTTTGACAGATTCAGGCCATATTATAGAGGATATGGGCGGCCGGGAGTACGACAAGGACTACCCGAACTTCGCGTTGGAAGTGGCCTTACATGCCCGAAAACAGGGCAAGGGGATGCTTATTTGCGGTTCATGGCGGGTCTTACATACAGAAAAGCAGCGATAAGAGAAAGGCGATAAAGGACATTATGGATGCTATTGATGAAGCTAAATGAGGTTATATTCTTCCTGTTTCCTTCTGAAATATTCTCCGACAACATCGTAACCTTTAGCAACTCCTAAATCCCTGCGCAAAAGTGAGATGCGATTAGCATCAACGAACGTCATTGGCACACCATAATAATCATACATGAATCTGGCAGTAGCTTCGCTTGCAGGATGGAACTTATCAAAAGGAGACTTGACTTTATTAATCCTTTCGACTGCATCTTTAACTATCAGGCGCAAGGCTACCGACTCGGACAAAGTAAGCTGTTCAAGGCCGGTCCACTTCTGGATTAAATAAACAGCTCTCTTGAATTCAGTATTGACATCGTAGCCTTCTGCCATAACGCAAGAATGAAACAAGGTTCTATATATAATTAACTATTTGGGATTAAAGAGAAAAAATAAGAAATAAATTCTATCTTTTCTTCTTTGCTTTTTTCAAGACTTTCTTCACAACTTTCTTCTTAACTGCTTTCTTGACAGCCTTCTTGACGAGCTTCTTTGCAGGCTTCTTTACAACTTTCTTGTGAAGGACTTTCTTTTTCATTGCTGGCTTCTTGATGACCTTCTTGACCGCTTTCTTTACAACCTTCGCTGGCTTCTTTACGACCTTTACCGGCATCAAGCGTTCCCTTCTAACTATAGGCAAATAAAACCACCTCTCCAATTTTTTATAGTTTGTATGAGGGCATAAGATTATAAAAGCTTTTTGAATCTGGTTCTGCAAAGGAAAATGTTACAATTTCCAGCTTGCTGTCTCTTTTTAGATACATATGTATACATTTAGATACGATAATGTGTAAGCAATACTAGAAAAGCTTCATGTAATTCGCATATATGATGTTCTCAGCCTCTTTCCTGTCGAGGCCTTTTATCTTGGCGATGTTGTCCAAGACAATCTTCACGTTCACAGGCTCGTTCCTCTTACCTCTTTCGTGAGAAAGAAACGGCGAATCAGTCTCAGTAAGAAGATGCGAGACGGATGCCTGCTCGACCAAAGCTTTCATCTGGTCGGAATGGTTGACTATGGGCGGTATCGAGAAATAATAGCCGTTGTCTTCCGCTCTTTTAGCGTACTTGAGTTTCCCCATGAACGTGTGCAGTACGACCTTCTTGATCTTCATCGTCTCCAAAGTCTCGACGACCTCAAGCTCGGCTTTCCTAGAATGTATTATAGCGGGCACTTTCAGCTTCTCGGCAATCTCCAGCAACCTAATGAATATCGCTTTCTGCTCGTTCAAAGATTTAAGCTCCTGCATGTCCAGCCCAATTTCTCCGATGGCAAACGGCTTTGACTTCCTGATGAACTCAAGCTCCCTTTCGAGATCAGCTTCGCTGAGGTTGACAGCGTCCACTGGATACAGGCCCAAGGCAGGCTTGACGATGGAATATTTCTTTGCCAAGGCCACGACCATCCTGTTGCTTTCGGGATTGACTCCGTTGGTAATTATCGACACAACCTTGTTCTCCCTTGCCCTTTTAATCACTTCATCAAGGTCTTCAGAATAGTCTTTCCAATCCAGATGCGCGTGCACGTCGACTAGCATAGGGAAGTAGAATCAGTCGGAGCTTAAATATTTTATCTTACATCTCGTCCAGTATCATAGACTTGACCTTGTTGATGAAAAGTATTGTCTTAAGCCGGACATCATCAACATCCTTCTGGTTGAACTTAATCCTAGTTGAATATGACGCCTTCTCCCTTTCCTGCTTGGACTGCACATAGAACAATATGTCTTGCATATCAAACCTGTTGAGGAGCTCAATCTCGTCCTTTGAGATGCCTTTGGTATAGAAATGCCTTATCAAGACGCATAATGTGGCATCATGGTTCTTAGAGAAGTATCCTTTGGTAAGTATCAGAGCCAAGGCGATATGGTACGAGGCATAATAACAGACAACCAGCATCCAGTCATTGAAATCGCTGCTTATCTCATTAAGGAAATCAAGGTTGTGCCCTGATTTAGCAATATGCCCCAATATTTCCTCTTTGGAAGTGTATTCAGCCAAGATCTTCTTGTCCAGATAATCTTTTATCTTGGCATCTACAAGGCTTGAATCGTTTAATAGCGCATCAAGTTCACGCTCGTTCGTTGTTCATCACCCCGTAGAAGAAAAGATGGTTATAGACAGGATAGCCGGTCTCGAGCGCAGCCTGGACGACATGGTCCTTTTTCAGCCGGAGCTCATCAATGAAATGGCTGAAATCAATCTGGAATAGGCTGATATGCATCCCTGTCTGAGCCTCCACAAACTTCAATGCCTTGCTATTGTCGGATTTTTTATTGCTGACTTCGAGAATGTCTATATCAGACGAGCTCGTATAAGTCCCTTTTGCTGTCGAGCCGAAAAGTATCAAGAATATTGGCTTGTTTTCCACTTTATTAATGTAGGCAGTCATTGCATTTTTCCTGATAAGGGGCAGCTTTTCGAATCTCTCGATGTCAAATAATGGGAATATCTTGGGCAGCTCCAGAGGATTAACGTAGAATTTCTTGAGGTTAGCCTCGTTTTGGGACTTAAGTATGCGTTTTTCCTTAAGATAGTTCAAGTGCCTAGTCAGAGATCCTTCTCGCAGATTGATTTCACGGGCAATACCGCGCAAGTGCAGAGGAGCGTTCTTGTTATGATAAAACAAGTCAAGTATGTCCCACATTTGGCTTTTTATTATTGTTCTCATTTTTGAAACAATTGTTCTAAATATTAGAACATTTAAAAACCTTTCGGGTGATAATTTATTATGTTTCATAGTCAGCAATCCTTAAAAAAGAGACCATAATAATCATTGCGATTTATTTTCGGAAATACTTCACTAAAAATCGCAAGTATGCGCAAATAGGCCGAAACTACAAGATTTATATAACCATCAGCGTTCTCTCTACGCATGAAGAACATATACATCGTGGCGCAGGAGTTCCAGACGCCAGGCAACTGCGGGGCGCTAGCCAGGGCAATGGATAATTTCGGCTGCAAGAATCTTATATTCCTCAATCCCAAGTGCGACTACTTGTCTAAGGAGTCGATGGACAGGGCCACGCACTCGAAAGACATCCTGAAAAAAGCCAAGGTGATGAAATCATTGGAAGAAGTAAAGGGGAAGTTTGATTACGTCGTCGGCACCACGGCAAGGATAGGCACAGACTACAACATCGCCAGGGCGCCGCTAAGCCCGGAGCAGTTCGCAAAGATTCTTACCAAGAAGAAGTACGCGATAATCATAGGCAGGGAAGACCACGGCTTGAGCAACGAGGAGGTCAAGCAGTGCGATTTCAGCGTGACTATACCAGCATCCCCGAAGTTCCCTGCGCTGAACGTCTCTCATGCGGCGACGATAATACTTTACGAATTGTTCAAGGCATCAAAAGAGGAAAAAGTGAACGACAAGATACCTTATGCATCAGGGAAGGACAAGGGCATCTTGATGAAGATAATAAACGAATCAATAGGCAGGATGGATTTCAAGGACGACTACAAGAGGAACACGCAGAAATCCGTCTGGAAGAGGGTTGTGGGCAAGAGCCAGCTTACGAGGAGGGAAGTGTTCGCGCTTTGCGGATTCTTCAAGAAGGCGAAATGAAATACATGTTCTTCCTTTCGGGCGACAATGTGGAGCTGGCCAAAGAGGAAGCCTTGGCTGTTGCGAATGCGAAATCATCTGAGTTGTACGGAAGGATACTTGTCGCGGACTGCAGGAAGTTCAATTTCAAGAGATTGGCGTTCACGCACAAGGTATACAAGCTGGTTTTCGTATCGGGCGAGAAAGATTTAGAGAATAATCTGAAAAAAACCAACTGGCAGAAGATGTACAAGGACAATTTCAGGGTAAGGACTAAGTTCACGGAATATCCAGAGAGGAAGATAGCGGCTTTCGTCTGGGACGGATTAAAGAACCCGAAGGTCAGGATGGAAAATCCTAAGACGAAGATAGACTTATACCGCCAAGATGAAAAGTACATCTGCGGGATTGAGGTTGCAGACATAGAGAAAACCTATATGGAAAGGAGGCCGCACCTAAGGCCGGGATTCCACCCTAGCTCGATGAACCCCAAGCTGGCACGAGCGTGCGTGAACCTGTCATCCATAAAGAAAGGCCAGACTCTGTACGACCCGTTCTGCGGCACCGGCGGCATGCTTATAGAGGCAGGATTGATTGGATGCAAATTGATAGGCTCGGACCTCAGCAGGAAGATGCTTTGGTTCGCAAAGAAGAACTTGGAGTCGTACAAGATGAAAGCGAAAATATTTGAGGCTGACGCTACCAAAGTCAAGTTCAAATGCGACGCGATAGTCACTGACCCTCCTTACGGGATAATGTCGTCATTGCACAAGAGGGAGAAGATAGGTTTGTACGAGGACTTCCTGGACAACGCATACAAGCAGATGAAGAAAGGCCATAAATTAGTTTTTGTCCTGCCTTCAACGACAAAGTTCAAGACGAAGTTCAGGATTCTGAAATCTTTAGACCATTACGTGCATGGCGGACTGACAAGAAGGGTCTATGTCATGGCTAAATAGCGCCGACGACCAAGAAGAATATTTTCGCTAGCCAAGAGAACAGCTTCATTATCCAGGGCCACAGGTTGATGAAAATCAGCAAGATGCACAGCCAGCTGACTACAGCGAATATCTTCATGGATATCCTTTTATCCTTGAACACAGCGAGCATGGAAGTCAAAAATATCCTTCCGCCGTCGACAGGGCCCAACGGCAGCAGATTGAACATTCCTACGCCGATGTTTATCAGGAACAGCCATCCTATAAGCACGTTGAACCAAAGCATGACATGCGGCCAGAACCCGTAGCCCCTGAACTCTTCCTTTACTTTTTTATCCTGCTGGAAGCCCGACACGCCCATGAACCCCTTGCTCTTGTTGTCCGGATTCTCTGCGGCGACAAGCTTGGCATCGCCCTTATCAGTTGATAACAGCACTTCATCTCCGGGCTTGATGCGTGAAGATACGTTCACGAACTGCACGAAATCCATGGTGTCCTCGCCGTTTATCTTCAGTATGGTTAACGGAGTTTTCAGCCCCGTAGCCTCTGCAGGGTATCCTTCCATGTACGAGCTGACAGTTATTCCGCCGGGCTGGAACATCGAGCCGGTCAGCGGACCGGTAAAGAAATTAAGTATAAGGAGGAATATCAGGCCAAGCACCATGTTAGAGAACGGCCCCGCAGCCAATACGGAAAGCTGCTGCATTGTCTTCTTGCTTGCCATCTCTTTCTCGTCAGGCTCGACGAATGCCGCGAGTATCGGGCCCATGAACGCGAACCCCGAGCTCTGGATCTTTATCTTGTGCACCCTTGCCAATACGCCGTGCGAGAACTCGTGCACCAAAGCAACCAAAAATATCGCGATTATCCAGTGCCAGAAAGACAGTGTAGGCACTCCGGGAATAGATACGCCGGGCAGGACAGGCGCCAAAGGCGGCGGAGTTCCAGGCATGGTGACGAACTTAAACGTCTCCCTGATAAGGAAGAAGAACATGAAGACCATTCCGCTGAACCCGAAGACAACACCGACATATCCTATGGCTTTCACCAGCCGAGGATACGCATTTGCAATCCTGTCCATTAGATTGAGGCCAATCTTGGTCCTGTACATGGCGAGGATTTTGCCCTGGACAGTGAACTTGTCCCTTTTTATAAGGAAGAACATAAAGAGGAAAGCGCAGAAAACTAATAGAGATATCAAATCAAAATTTACCATAAAAATATAAGGACACCCATCGGGTCGGGCGCCATCACCTCCTCTTTTTTGTTGTTTAGGATTATAAGTTTACTTGCCCTTCTTGATGGGCCTGAACGAGTCGCAGCCGCACTTCTTGCAAGATATCTTCTTCTGGATTATCTTCACCATATCTGTCTTGATTTTGCCTTTGCAGTTCTTGCAAACGAATACTCTCTTGAAAAGCCTATTCATGCATGCTTCGTGTTTTACCATTTTATTTTACCTGCTTCAAAACTCTTTTGCCCAAGACGGTCCAATACGTTACTTCCTTGCCGTCGACAACGCTGTCTTTCAGGTCGGCCGGGATATCCAAGTCGAACGTCTCGAACGTCTCAAGGTCCATTACGTTTACCTTGTCGCCTGTTATCGAAAGCACCTGTGCGTTCTTCTTCTCGACTATTGGGATCTGCACAGTGTCAGATCCTGGGAAAATCTTGATTATCTTCTTATCCTCGAAAAGGCCTACAGCCTCAATCCTGCACTTGGTTGAACCGTGCTTGCCTGTCTTGGCATGCATGACGTTCTTGACTATGCAAGGGACATTGTCAAACACAACGTAGTTTCCTACCTTTATGTCTTGAGCAGATTCGTTTTTCGTATCCATAGCCTTAAGAAAATTCTATGCCATTTATAAAGATTGCTATTATAGCTTCTTAAGAACGCTCTTCAGGGCCTCAGCAGGGTCCTCTTTATTGCCGTCGTCCTTCTTCTTCTGCGGGAACAGGTCCTTCAGCGTCTTCTCGAGATACTTGTACTTCTGGTTGAGGTCTGACATCGTTTTTTTAAGAAGCTTGTTTTCCTGCTCGAGCTCGAAGTTCTGCTTGGCCATGTACGCCAGTGCGCACCAGATTTGGGCGTTGGCGGTGTTCTTGGCCTTCTTGTAGGCCGAGCGCTGCTTGACAGCCTCATTGATGATAATCTCCAGATGCTCCCTGATGAGCGGGTCGATGTCGTCTCTCCAGTTGTCCATGCTGATATAAAGAGATGAGAACTAAATTTATAATGCTTTCTGTGTTTTACAGCCCGAGTTTCAAGCAGTTGGCCCAAATCCTCGATGTTGGCTCGCCCAGAGAAGACAGCTCACTTCCGAACTGCTCCCTAACCTTGTTTTCCAATTCTTTCAACTGCCCCAAGTCAGAATCCACATCTTTCTCTTCTGGCGCGATGAATATCAGCTGGAACTTGTCTGCATCGCCCCTATATTCAAACAGGCATTTCTGGACAGTCTTCTCTATGAGCGGCCCAAGAATCCCGCGCTTCTCTTCAAGAAAAGAGTTCAAGAAATCAACGTGTTCCCTTGCAGTAGGATCCAAGAGCAGCAGCTTATAGGCATGCTTCCACTGCTCATCATAGTTAGGCAGGTCATAAATCATATTGAAACAAGGCTCGAACAGTCCGAAGTACTGCGTCTCAAGGACAAGAGCCAACCAGTTGTAGTCCTCGTGCACGCAGAAGCTCTGAGACATGAGCTGCATCACTTTATCTTCGAATATTTCAGGCCTGTCTACGCCTGTGACGTTCATGCACCACTTATAGCACAGCCTGCCCCAGTCAGAGATCTTGTTTATCTTAGCTTCGATATCGCCAAAAGATTCGTCACTGGAATTATCAGCGAGAACCTTGAACTCAAATGCGCAAGCTAAGGATTCGTTCATCAGTTCGAAATACGTGAAGGCAAGACCATCGTACTGGTCAGGGTTGAAATACCTAGACTTAGCGAAAGTTTGATGGAACTCCTCATGCACGTCAGTAGAAGCCGCATGGTCATCATTCGCATAATGCACATTCTCGTCGTTCATAGCTATGGCAGTATAGGCTGTCCTGAACGTGTAAAGCCCGCTGGCATTAAGCTGCTCGGCCACGAAATCCCTTACCCTTTTGCCCGTATCGTAAAACTTGCCCAGTGCGACAATCTGCACCTCGAGGTTCTTGGGCTTCCCGAACGAATTGCAACAGTGGGCTGAACCGAAATAGTTTTGTGGCATTTGCAGGTATGAATCGAAATGTAGTTTATAATATTTTCTATGAGAAATCCGCAAATCTAATATATTGATGGCTGAAAGTTATATGGGAATGAACGAAGTAATAGCGAAGATACTCCCTGTGATTATCATCTTCATATTAGGGTACGTCCTGAAATCAATAAGATTGCTTAAGACTGAAGACGCGGACAGGTTCATGAAGCTGGTGTTCTACGTCTCAGGACCATCGCTTATACTTATGTCGTTGATGTCAGTCGACCTGAAGCAGTTCGCGTGGTCGTTCCCTATCATTGTAGCGTGCAACGTCCTGATAACGTTCTTGGTGTCGTACGCGGCAAGCAAAGTTATGAAGCTAGAGAGGAAGACGGCCGGAGTGCTGGTTGTAGGCACCATGATAATGAACACCGGCATGCTGATTCCGTTCTTCTACGCGGGCTACGGCAGCGAGGGACTGGCCAAGCTGATGATGTTCGACTTGTTCAACGCCATCCTGGTTTTCACGCTGATATATTATATGGCATGCAGTTATGGCGGTAACAAGAAGACTTACAGGGACATCCTGAAAAAATTAGTTTCGTCGCCGCCTTTATGGTCGATAATCTTAGGCATAATCCTTAACATGATAGGCTTCACGATTCCAGGCATAGCATCCAGCCTGTTCCACTACCTTGGCGAAATGAACGTGCCGTTAGTGATGCTGTCTTTAGGCGTCTATTTCAATCCGAAGATAGTTAAAGGGAGGTTAGCCATTATAGGCATTCTCACGAGGATGGGGATAGGCTTCTTCATGGGACTGATTTACATCGGCGTATTCAGGCTGCAGGGGTTGGAGATGGTTGTTGCGCTGATAGCTTCCTCGGCGCCGGCAGGATACAACACGCTGACGTTCGCATCTTTAGAGAACCTTGACAAGGAGTTTGCTGCGACGTTGGTTTCGTTCACTATCCTGATAGGCATGGTTCTGGTGCCTATACTGATGATGCTGTTGTAAATTCGAAAGAGTTAAATACCGAATCTTTTTATCTTTGATGTTATGGCAGAAAAAGTCAAGAAGGGCGACCACGTGGAGATAGTCTACGTAGGCAAGGAGAAGCAGACAGGCAGCATATTCGACCTTAATGATGAGAGCGCGGCGAAGAAGGAAGGCGTCCACAATCCCAAGGCCAAGTACGGCGGCTTGATAGTCAGCGTAGGCCAGAGGGACGTCATTGAGGGCCTGGACGACGACTTGGTCGGCAAGGATGCAGGCAAGTCATACAAGGTCTCAATCCATGCGCAGAAAGCGTTCGGCCCGAAAGATTCTAAACTAATCCAATTAGTATCATTGTCAAAGTTCAAGAAGGACCAGATGCCGTTCCCGGGGCTTCAGATAGAGGCAAACGGAAAGATGGGCACGGTAAAGACAGTATCTGGCGGCAGGGTCATGGTTGACTTCAACCACCCGCTGGCAGGCAGGGAGGTCGAGTACGACTACACTATCAAGAGGATAGTTGACGATTCTAAGGAAAAAATCCAGAGCTTCTTCAGGATGTACTTCAACGCCAACCCGGACGTTGACGTGGCTGAAGGGAACGCCTTGGTGCACATGGACATACCTCCAAAGTTCGCGGACGAGATAGCGAAGAAGATTAAGGAGAGGGTCCCCGAGATGAAGAAGGTGGAGTTCAGGATTCCCGAATTGAAAGAGAAGAAAGCTCCTTCAAAGAAAGAGTGAAAGTATATACCGGTACATAATGTACATTAAAAAAACTTATAAACTTCATTCAATATTAAGATTAAAATGGAAAAAGAAATAAAAACTGTCAATCTGCCAATAAGTGAAAAAATAATTTTGCTAAAGGCATTGGGATATGATGTAGATAAAGAAGGATATATCATTGATGAAAATAAAGAAAGAGTTTCAGATAAATATTCAGAATGCGAGATAAAAATTGAAAATGCTTCTATACTACCCGGCTCTACAATCATTATAGACACAAATTCTTACTCATTATCGGAGTATTTCGAAGAATATAATTTTGAATAAAAAATGGTTTTTGCAAAATTAACACAAGAACTATTCAAATATATTTCTGATTTGACAATAACACAGATAATTGAACAGATAGGCGCAGGAAAATTTGCAGGCGATGCAGTCAAATATGCATATGAAAAGGTAAAACAAAAACAATTAGAAGGGAACTATTATTTTACGCCTAAACCAGAAGAATTGGATAAGATTAAAAATATAGAAAAATCAGGCGTGTATCTTAGAACTAAACAGCTTATTCCTAACCATCCGCTTTTAGGCTTATTAAGGCTAGGCATCTATAGAGCTTTCTGTTGATTGGGTTACATAAAATATATTAAGGAGTTCTTCCTTC
>CAYHOW010000035.1:0-10511 GCA_964358335.1 Candidatus Woesearchaeota archaeon | reverse complement strand
CCCTTATTTACTTTTTATCATAAGATGAACCTGCAAAACCTGTCAAAAATAGAGAAATACCAGTTCTATCTGGATAAGGCGGTGCAGCAGTCAGGGAAACTGGTTAGCATAGCTAAATCTACTAACAAGTTCAAGGGCCTGCAGATAGACAGGTCGAAGTTTGCAGAGACAAAGAAGATATACATGATGTGCAAGATAATGACTTCTGACTTGCAGCATATAGAGTCATCATTTCCGACCATAGACAACCTCCCGATATTCTATCAGGAGCTAATAGACACTGTCGTTGGAACTGTAAAGCTAAAGAAGAGCTTATCAGGCCTAAGTTGGCTGAGGAATAAAGTAAACGAGCTCAGCAGGGTGCACATTAAGGAGATAACAAGGACGGAAGACATCACTAAGATCAACGCGATAAGAAAGAAATTCCTGGGAAGGATAAGTTCCATGTTCAAGAAAGTATCAAAGGATTTCATGTTTTTAGAGCAGACTAGGCTGAAGCTAAAGAGCTTCCCTAACATCAAGACTAGCATCAATACTATCTGCATTGCAGGGTATCCTAATGTTGGCAAAAGCACGTTACTGAGCCTAATAACTACAGCAAGGCCAGAGATAAACTTCTATCCGTTTACTACAAAAAGCATAATGCTTGGCTATATAGGCAACAAATTGCAGCTTATAGACACACCTGGAACGTTTAGGGACGATTTCAACAAGATGAACTACATAGAGAGGCAAGCCTTTTTGGCATTGAAATACTTATGCGAGAAGATAATCTATGTATTTGACCTCAGCGAAACATGCGGTTATACTATTGAGGACCAAGAGGGATTGTTTGAAACGCTTAATAGGAAATTCAGTGATAAGGAGATAATGATTTTCTTAAGCAAGAAAGACCTTTTGAATGAGGATATTATTAATAAGTTCCAAAGAAAGTACAAGGATTACTCGCTTTTCTACGATGCAGATATTCTGAAAAGGTTCATAAAAAAGATGCACTGACCCTGACACCCTTATTTCCTATGGAACTGAAAAAAGAAAGTTCGGCTTATAAGGTGCTTAGAATTGATTTCCTATGATTCAAGTGGAAATTAGGCTAAAATATGGCCTTTTATGCCATTAGGAAGTCCTATTTTTCAATCAAATTAATGTCAATTTCAAGTAGAAGTATAGCTTAAAAGCAAGAAAAGTAAAAGTCATTGAATTTGCCAGAATTAAGCCTTATATTATTATTATATGATATAATAGATTTTATTATTATTATATTTTATTTATATGTTTTTCCGTGATATAATATATAATAATATAATATAGATATATACATTATATATAATAAAAGGTGTTATCATTGGATAGTTCTATAAGAAATGTAGGTACCATTGAAAGTGGTAACATGTTTTTAGCTGCATTAGGCTTACTTGAAATTAATTCCATAGGAAATGATGGTGGTGGTGTCTATTTTGAAGAATAATAATCTTTAAATAGGCGGTCAAATTCTATCTTTAGTTATGGGTGAAAAGGGGATGACATCTTTTTTTGAGGATTATCTTAAGCAGGAACCTCTTTTCAAGAATAAAAAGGTTTTGCAGGCTAATTATAATCCTGACCATATACTTCATAGGGAAGATGAGTTGAAGAGGATAATGCAGATATTGGCTCCTGCCTTGAGGTTGGAGAAACCTTCGAATATTTTTGTTTATGGGAAGACTGGCACAGGAAAGACATTATCCATCCAGCATGTAAGTGATGAGCTTCAAAATGTGGCTGCTAAAAATAATACTCCAATAAAGGTATTCTACTTGAACTGCAAGATGAAAAGGATAGCAGACACCGAATACAGGCTTATAGCTGAGCTGGCAAGGCAGTTCAACATTGTAGTGCCTGCTACAGGTTTGCCTACAGATGAGGTTTACAAGCTTTTCATAAGGGAGATTGACAGGACAAAGATACTTCTAATAATAATTCTTGATGAGATAGACCAATTGGTCCAGAAGGCTGGCCAGTTGCTTTACAGCATGACAAGGATAAATTCTGAGCTGAAGAACAGCGAAGTAAGCATAATAGGCATATCTAACGATTTGATGTTCACTAACTCATTGGATCCTAGGGTTAAAAGCTCATTGTCAGAAGAGGAGATTCTATTCGCTCCTTACAACGCTAACCAGTTGTATGCTATACTAGAGGAGAGGGCTTGTATAGCTTTTAAGAGTGATGCTATAGGTGAGGGGGTATTACAGAAGTGTGCCGCGTATGCCGCAAGGGAGCATGGCGATGCGAGAAGGGCTTTAGAGCTGTTGAGAGTGGCTGGAGAGATTACTGAAAGGAAAAATAAAGAAGTTATATCTATGGACAACTTGGACGAAGCCGATGAGAAAATAGAGAAAGACAAGCTTGACGAGTTCATCAAGACTCAGCCTAAGCATGGCCAGGTGGCATTGTACACCATATTCAAGCTGTGCATGGGTAACAACGACAATGAGAAGCCGATAGTTACAGGCGATGTGTATGAGCTCTATAAAGAGATGTGTTTCAAGATGAGATTAAAGCCGCTTACTCAGAGAAGGGTTTCGGACATCATAGCCGAGCACGACATGCAGGGCATAATAAATGCGAAAGTTATCAGCCATGGACGATATGGCAGGACTAGGCAGATATGCTTGGGTATACCTCCTTCAAATGCGCCTAAATTAGCGGGCCTGCTGAAGGAGGTCTTAGGATTATGACTTTAGATGATAAAAGAAGATTGATTTCTTTTTTGATGGGGAAGAATTATTTGATATCTATTGACTTAGTCCAAGGCATACCTGACGATTTCAACTATGATTTCTTTTTCAGCAAGATAGCGCCAAATATCCTGCCTCAAATAGGCCAGGTTCTTCTCAATAATGAAAATTTCACTAAGTTGACTGAGATGCCTTGCAATAAGTGTGAGATAGAGCATATAAATACTTCCATAAATATAGTCAATAATTTCAACGATGAGCCTGTGAAAAGGGAGATAAGCCATTTTGTGGACCATTTCAAGAGCCGGTACAATTCGATAAAGAACATTTTGCAGGTGAGGGTTGAATTGCAGAATGCGATATCAATCAAGAGGGCATTGGAAAAGAAAGAGAAAGAGAAGGTTGCTGTTATCGGATTTGTATGTGACAAGAGGACAACAAAGAATGGCCATTATATCCTGACATTGGAGGATCCAACTGGCGAGATAAATATTTTGATAAAGAATGATAGGGAGCTTGCGAAAGAGATTGGGGATGTAGTATTGGATGAGATAATTGGGGTAACAGGTTCAATAGGGGAAAAGATAATTTTCGCTAATGATTTCTTTTTCCCTGATGTTCCATTAAGCAAGGAGCTGAAGAAATCTCCGGATGAGGTTTATGCCGCTTTCATTTCTGATTTGCACGTCGGCTCAAAGATGTTCTTGGATAAGGATTTCCTTAAGTTCATTTCATGGCTGAATTGTGAGGTTGGGACCGATGAGCAGAAAGATATATCAAGAAAGCTGAAGTATCTTTTTATCATAGGGGATTTGGTTGATGGTGTTGGCATTTATCCTAACCAGGATAAGGACCTAGAGATAAGAGATATATTTGAGCAGTACAAGGAATGCGCGCGCTACCTGTCTATGATACGGAAGGATATAAACTTAATAATCTGCGGTGGCAACCACGACGCATTGAGGATGGCTGAGCCTCAGCCACAGTTGGAAAAGAATTACGCCAAATCTATATACGAGCTTCCTAACGTGACATTGGTATCCAATCCCGCTTACGTCAACATCCATAAGTCAGAAAAATTTCCGGGCTTTGATGTCTTGATGTACCATGGCTATTGCTTTGACTATTATATTGCGAATGTAGACAGCATAAGGAATAACGGCGGTTATGACAGGGCTGACTTGGTGATGAGCCTTTTATTGAAGAAGCGCCACTTGTCGCCGTCTCACGGCTCGACTCTTTACATTCCTGACGCGAAGAAGGATTCATTGGTTATAGATAAGGTTCCTGACTTTTTCATATCAGGCCACATTCACAAGAATTCGGTCAGCAGCTACAGGAACGTCACGACTATATGCGGCTCGTGCTGGCAGAACAAGACAGCATTCCAGGAAAAGGTAGGTCACAACCCTGAGCCGTGCAGGGTGCCTGTCGTCAATTTGAAGACGAGGCAGGTAAAAGTAATGAGGTTTGACAGCATACCCAATGGCACAGCAAGCTAGCCCGGAGATGGAACAGTACTTCAAGGACATCAACGAGGAGGTCCTGCAGATTTACGAGATAGCCAAGGCAGCGAAGTCCAGTGGCTTTGATCCTGACGATGATGTTACTGTCCCATTAGCCAAGAACATGGCGGAAAGGGTAGAGGGCTTGATATCGACAGTCGCTCCTGAAATATTGAATACTGGAGTTGTCAAGAGGATAGAGGAATTGGAGGTCCAGTATGGCTCACAGAACTGGAGGGTTGCGCTGAAGATAGCTGAAGAGGTTGCCAAGGAGCAGTTCTGCAAGTTCGATACAAAGAAAAAAGCAATTGAGGTAGGGATAAGGATAGGTTTCGCTTACGTGACAGTAGGTGTTGTTTCTTCTCCATTGGAAGGTTTCGTTGAGGTTAAGTTCAACAAGAGAAAAGATAACGGCAAGGAATATTTCTGCCTGATGTATTCTGGCCCTATAAGGAGCGCCGGAGGTACTGGCGCAAGCGTCTCTGCATTGATTGCGGACTATGTAAGAAAAAAACTAGGGTATGCCCAATACGATGCTACGGAGAACGAGATTAAGAGGGCGTATGTTGAGCTAGCCGATTACCACGAAAGAGTCACCAACCTCCAGTATTTCCCTTCTGAGGACGAGGTTGAGTTCATGATGAAGCATCTGCCTATACAGATTAACGGCGATGCGTCTGAGAAATTTGAGGTTAGCAAGTACAAGGACCTTGACAGGATAGAGTCTAACAAGATAAGGAACGGGTTCTGCCTGATGATAGGGGAGTGCTTGTGCGCAAAGGCGCCTAAACTATGGAAGCAGCTTGACAAGTGGGGCCATGAGTTCGACATGGGCCAGTGGGACTTCATGAAGGATTTCGTTGAGCTGCAGAAGCAGGTCAAGGCTAAGATTGCAGCCACTAAGAAAGACGACATTTCTTCTGACCTGAAGATAAAGCCTGACGGCACATTCCTTAAGGACATAGTTGCGGGGAGGCCCGTAATGACGTACCCATTAAGGAACGGCGGTTTCAGGCTGAGGTACGGCAGGTCAAGGACTGGCGGCCTGTCATCTGATGCGATACACCCTGCGACGATGGTCGTCCTGGATGATTTCATGGCTATAGGCACCCAGATGAAGACTGAGAGGCCGGGCAAGAGCACCGTTTTCTCCTCCTGTGACAGCCTTGACGGGCCGATAGTAAAACTTAAGGATGGTTCAGTGAAGAGGCTTGAGACTTTCGATGAGGCTAAGAAAGTTAACGAAGAGATAGAGGAGATAATTTATGTTGGCGACATATTGGTTAACTACGGCGACACATTGAACAGGAACCATCCGCTGATACCTGTAGGTTTTGTAGAGGAATGGTGGGCATTGTTCATTGAGGAGCATATGAAATCGAACAATGTCGACGAAGATAAGCTTTCAGAGATGCTGGGATTGGACGTAAGGTCTTTGTTGAGGAATCCCATCAAGACCAAGGTTAAGATTGAAGACGCAATTAAAATATCAAAGCAGCTTAGCATCCCGTTGCATCCGAGATGGATATACTACTGGAACTCGATAAGCAGGGATAATTTTGTTAAGCTTTATGGTTCATTGAAGAATGCGGCAATGAAGGACGGCAGATTGATAATTGCAGATATCGGGTGTGATGTAAAGAGGTCGTTGGAGCTTATAGGCATCGAGCATTCAGTCATTTCAAATGAGTATGTTGTTATACCCAAGGAAGACTCTGCGGCCTTGTTGGAGAATTTAGGCTATTTTCGGAAGGAGCCAATGGGCAACACTCCGTTGGAGATGGTCAACTCGGTTTCCGAAATAAAGATCAAGGATAAGCTGGGCCATTTCGTAGGAGGCAGGATGGGAAGGCCTGAGAAGGCAAAGATAAGGAAAATGATAGGCTCTCCGCAGGCTTTGTTCCCTGTAGGCGCTGAAGGGGGCAAGCTAAGGAGTTTCCACACGGCATTGGAGCGCGGCAAAATAACATCAGACTTCCCTATTTATTATTGTGACAAGTGCAACAAGAAGACCATATATAAAGTCTGTGAGGTATGCAATGAGAGGACAAGGGGGGGCCACTTCTGCAGGAAATGCGGCGTTGAGACAGAGTTGCCCGAGTGCAGCAAGAGGGACGACAAGAACGAGGCGCACGGCAAATGCCAGACATTCATGAAGCAGGAGATAGACATCAACCATTATTTCGGCAAGGCTCTTGAGAAGATAGGCGAGAAGTCATACCCCGAGATAATCAAAGGGATAAAAGGGACCTCAAGCAGCGAGCACATACCCGAGCATCCTGCCAAGGGTATCTTAAGGGCAAAGCATGGTGTCTACGTCAACAAGGATGGGACTACAAGGTACGACATGATAGAAATGGCGATAACTCACTTCAAGCCTCAGGAGGTAGGGGTCTCTGTCGAAAAGTTAAAAAATATAGGCTACACGAAGGATTGTTACGGTGAGGAGTTAAGGTACGAAAACCAGATATTGGAGCTGAAGCCTCAGGACGTGGTGTTGCCAGCATGCAAGGAATGTCCTGAGGATGGCTCGGACATAATTCTGCGCAATGTGGCTGATTTCATTGACGCTTTATTGGTCAAGCTTTACGGCCAGGAGCCTTATTACAATATCAAGGATAAAGAGGATTTGGTCGGCCAGCTATGCGTCGCCATGTCGCCCCACACTTCTGCAGGCATCGTGTGCAGGATAGTCGGGTTCTCCAAGACGCAGGGTTTTTTTGCGCATCCGTATTTGCATAGTATTATGAGAAGGGACTGTGACGGCGATGAGGCCGCAGTTATGCTTGTATTGGACCACTTGCTGAACTTCTCAAAGAAATTCTTGCCTAACACAAGGGGCGCTACCCAGGATGCGCCATTAGTCCTTACATCCAAGCTTATACCTTCAGAGGTGGATGATATGGTCTTCGACATGGACGTCGTATGGAAGTACCCTCTGGAACTTTATCAGGCTGCAGAGGAATGGAAGAAGGCAGGGGATGTAAAAATAGAGAGAATCAATAATCGTCTCAATACTCCGGGCCAGTATGAGGGTATGGGTTTCACTCACGACACTGAGGACATCAATGCAGGGGTTAGGTGTAGCGCATACAAGACCTTGCCCTCTATGCAGGATAAGGTGTTGGGCCAGATGAGGATTGCTGAGCGGGTCAGGGCAGTAGACGCAGATGACGTGGCGAGGCTAGTCATCGAAAGGCATTTCTTGAGGGATATCAAGGGATGCTTGAGGAAATTCTCTATGCAGTCGTTCAGGTGCGTGAGCTGCAACGAAATTTTCAGGAGGCCCCCGTTGTTTGGCAAGTGCACGAAATGCAGCGGCAAGCTAGTTTTCACCATAGCTGAAGGGTCAGTTAAGAAATACTTGGTTCCCGCGATAGATTTGGGCATGAAATACAACCTGCCAGCCTATCTGCAGCAGAACCTGACAATTCTAAAAACTAACATAGACTCTGTTTTCGGCATAGACCCAGAGAAGCAGGAAGGCCTCAACAAGTGGTTTGAGAAGTGATTTCCTTTTCGAACCTTCTAATCAATCCTGCAGAGTATGATACCGCATAAGATAGTACTTTTTCAGATTGTTGTTTTAGTATTTTTTCATTTAGCCTTTCTTTTTTGCCGAATAATTTAAATTTGGCAGAGATTAAAATGTTATTGTTTTTAGTTTCAAGCTTACTGCTGAGCCTTGCCAATTCGATAAAATAATCACTTGCATTTTTCTTGTTGACTATTTTTGCATTTATTTTTATTTTGTTAATGTTTTTTTGGAGATAGATTTCCAGGTCGTCGGTGGAAAAGGCATGCACGATTAGTTTTGTATGTACTGGAACAGCTATATCCATGAGGTAATGCAGTGACGAGCCTAAGAGAATGAATGCCTGCTTCTTTTTTCCCTTTGCGTAGAGCCCCACGGCTTCATTATAACAGTCGATGCCTCTTTTTTTTGCGTTTCCAAAAAATGCAAGGCCCCTCTCTTTTTCAGGGTGGTAAAAATGATGCACAGCATTAAGGTGTTTGTCTGTGGAAACAACGCCCCTTTCAGCAAAAATTTTGTTCCCTTTCATTTTTTTGGGCTTGGCTAATTTAATTGCTTTTTTAAGGACAAAGGCGTGAGTCTCTTCAAACATGAATAGCTATAGGCTTTCAGGGTTTAAATTACTTTTCTAAAATTTTAATTATTGCATCAGCGAGCTTATCAGAATCATGCCTGATCAATATTGGTTGCGTTATCACATCTTTGAGTATGAGGCTGACATTAAGTCTGCTTGTTTCCTCCAAGTCAAGTCTTACAGGATAGGCATTTTCCTGTTCGTAATGTTTCAAGAGGCTGGCGTCCATCTCTGAATTGTTGAATATTACATAATCAATAACGCCTTTGCCAAGGTAGTTCTCAATTTCTTTAATGAAATCAGATACCGTGAACTCATTCGTTTCGCCGAATTTGGTCATTAGGTTGCAAATGTAGATTTTATTGGCTTTTGAGTCCCTTATTGCTTCGCTGACTCCGCTGACTAGAAGGTTGCACAGCACGCTGCTATAGAGGTCTCCCGGCCCGATGACAATCAGGTCTGCATTGGCTATGGCTTCTATTGCCTTCATGTTGGCAACAGCTTCGGGCTTAAGGAATATTTTTTTGATTTTAAGGTTTCCGTCGTGCTTGGGTATGTCTATGTTTGTTTCGCCCTCGATAATTTTGCCGTTCTCAAGTTCTGCGCAAAGCCTGCAGTTAGAGAATGTTATTGGCAGGACCTTACCTTTTATTTTAAGTATTTTGGAAACCTCTTCGACAGCAGCTTCATAATCTCCAGTTATGTCGCCTAATGCGGTTATCAGCAGGTTGCCTAGGTTGTGGCCGTGCAGGCATCCGTTCTTGAACCGATATTGGAATATTTCTTTCATTGTTTCGGTAGACTCTGACAGTGCGACTATGCATTTTCTGAGGTCTCCGGGCGGAAGCACTCCGAACTCGTCCCTGAGGATTCCGCTACTGCCCCCGTCGTCCGACATGCTGACTATTGCGACTATGTCGAGGTCATGGTTCTTCAGCCCTTTCAGTACAGTATAGCTCCCGGTTCCCCCTCCGATGACTACCACTTTCTTCATTTAAAACACCGTCACTGACTTTGCAAGGTTCCTTGGCTTGTCAGGGTCGAGATTTTTGTTCAACGCGAGATAATATGCAAGCAGCTGTGCTGGTATTACATTAATTATTGGCGACAGCTCTTCTGCGTCTGGCACGAATACCCAATAATCAAACACTTCGTTCCTTTCGGGCGATACGCCTATAATGTATCCTCCCCTTGCTTTTATTTCTGTCGCATTGCTGATTATATCGTACTTATTCTTGTCGTTTGAAGCGAAGACGATGCATGGCGTGTTCTTTTCTATCAAGGCTATTGGCCCGTGCTTTAGCTCTCCTCCGGCATAACCTTCAGCATGAATGTAGCTTACCTCTTTGATTTTTAATGCGGCTTCTAATGCGATAGGGTAGTTTATCGACCTCCCAATTGTGAAGAGGTCGTTCTTGTTAATTTGTAACGCCAATGCTTTTATGCAGTTCAGGAAAGATTCGTTCATCATCATATTGACTTTGCTTATCAGCCCATTGAGCTTTTGCTTGCCCTCATCTATCTTATTTGCACATGCGAATGCAAGGAGTGCGAGTATGGCTACTTGCGATGTGAACGCTTTAGTTGAAGCCACAGCCATTTCTGGGCCTGCACCTAATGGGATGAACTTGTCCGAGTACCTGGCAAGGCTAGAGCCGGCGACGTTTACTATTGAGTAAACTTTTGCGCCTTTCTCCTTTGCGCTTTTAACTGAAGCTATAACGTCTGCGGTCTCTCCGCTCTGCGAGATAGGGATTATCAGGGACCTTTCGTTTATGAAATCCTTGCAGTTAGGGAATTCCGAGCCTAGAACCACATTAACATGCTTCTTGGTTATTGAAGAGAACAGGTAAGATCCGACCAAGGCGGCGTGATAGGCAGTTCCGCATGCGACAAAGAAGACTCCAAGGCTGTTGTTGATTGTGTCAGCGAAATCTTTTATGTTTTGTGTGTCCTGCGTTGTGGCATTTATCAGGCTTTGCTTCTGCTCGATTATTTCTTTTAGCATGTAATGGTCATAGTCGCCTTTTTGTGCCTGCTCGATGTCCCATTCTACTTTAGACATATTCTTGTTTATTCTTTTTCCGTTAAGCAGGTTGGCGAATTTAATTTCACCGTTGAGTACGACCATTTCATTGTCGTCAAGGAAAGCCACATCCCTCGTATGGTTGAGGAAA